>JBDGQC010000019.1:0-16526 GCA_042219375.1 Halolamina sp.
CCCGTAGGGGTCCGCCGGTTCGAATCCGGTCCCGCGCATACCGTCTCGAACGAACCTGAGAGGCGTCTATGCGCATCGTGAGGATTCGAACCCTGCGAGGAACGCACAACGAACGAAGTGAGCGAGCATTTCTCGCTCCGGTTCGAATCCAGTCCCGGGCATTTTCTGTCCGAGCGACAGCGGGGGCCGAAAATCGCCGGACGGATTCGACTGCCCGCGAGCGACTCCTCAGGTAATCAGGCTCAACACCTCGTTGAGGATCTTCAGCGGCTTGCTCAGCCACGACGGGAGGCTAAGCAGTTGCTCCACGCTGTCTTTCACCGTCTGGGCCTGGTTCAGTCGCATGTCCGGGTTCCCGTTCGAACTCCCGTGGTCGTCGCCGTAAAACCGGTCGGGAGAGTCCTCTCGTGGCTCGGTATCTACCGAATCGTTCCAGAGCCGGATTTCTTTCGTCAGGAGGTCCCGCGTCGTCTCGTCGAGTTCCTGTGCCGCGCGCCGTACGTCGTGAACCGCGTCGTCGGCACGAAGCTCCGCCATGACCTCCTCGACGAGATTCAGGACGCGGTCCTCGTCCAGTCCGTTGTACGCCTCTTTGTCCCGTATCGTGTTCTCGACGCCCTGGAGGAACGCCGTCCAGTATTCGGTGAACGTCATATTCGCGCGTAACGAATCATCAACGAAATAATTGGGGGCCCTGCCGAGTCCGGCGAAAACCCCGCTGGCGGGCCGTGAGCGTGTTCAGATGCGCTCGCGCAACCCGCTCCGGAACCCCTCGTCGTCGCGGAAATCACTCAGTCGCATCTGGTCCGCCGAGAGCCCTTCTTCCTCCTCAGCACCGAGCAGCCGCGGCAGCGCGGTTTCGGCGAACGTGAGCCCGATGACCAGCACAATCGGGGCGAAAAAGAGCCCGTAGAACCCCAGCACCACCGGTCCCAGCGTGTACGCGAGCATCAACAGGCCGACGTGGGTGTTCTCCCCGCTGAGCAGCGGTCGGAGCACGAGGTCCGGTATCGTGTCCACGACGACGACGGCGACGAACAGGAACCCGACGATGTAGACGAGCAGCGACGGGTCGCCGCCGAGCAGGATTGGCAGGGCGGCAATCACCGTCAGCGGCAGGTAGACGATTTTCATCCCGACGACCGGAACCAGGCTCGCGATGCCCGTGAGCGTGCCGGCGAGCGCGGGGTACGGCACCTCGGCGGGTGCGGGAACGACCGCGTTGTAAGCCGTGAACGCCGCGATGGCGATGAGCGAGATGGCGATGACGTTGAGCAGGTTGCCAAAGAGCACCGACTCCAGTTCCGTATCGACCGCCTCCAGGTATTCGCGGATGATGGCCTCGTCGTCGAACCGGAGCAACCACTCCCGAATCCGCTGGCCGTCGATGAGCAGGTAGTAGGTGACGATAACGACGATGAACAGGTTGAGAAAGAAGTTCGAGACCAGCGCCGTCAGGAACGCGGCGTGCTCGCTGGCGAAGGTGATAAACGGCGAGAGGTCGCCCGACTGGTAGGCCCTGTAGAGCCCCTGAACCGTGAACTCCGGGATGCGGTCGATGCCGCCCAGCCACTCGACGTTGGCCGCCGCCATGTCGAGCAGCGAGTACTGGGTGACGAACTCCCGCGCCTCGATGATGAGCAACACTGTGGCGTAGCTGATGAGCAACACCAGCGGTATCGCCAGCGAGGCCATCACCGTCGCGGCGCGAATCCGGGCCGGGAGTCGAAGCCGCCGGAGGGATTTGTAGTACCGACGCGTCGAGTAGTAGAGAAACACCGAGACGGTCAGCGGGGCGATGAACCGCTTGGCGAGGAAGCCAACGACCACCGCGACCGCAAGCCCGAACAGGGCGATTACGAGCCGTTTCTCGTTCATACCTATCCGATGACGGGACTCTTTCTAAAGTGTACCGAGCGCTCGCCGGCTATCACCGTTTCTCGGTCGGGTCCACGACCTCGTAGCTGACGTTCTGCTTGCGGAGCGCGTCAGTCTGGACCGTCACCTCGGTTTCGACAGCCAGCGAGAGCACGTCGAGCCCTTTCGCCGTCGCCTCCGCGACCGCTGTGGCCGTTCCGAAGCGGATGTCCGGGTCGAGGTCGGCCGCCCAGGCCGTCGCGAGCGACTCGTTGCCGGCGACGGCAACGAGGTCGTGGGCAGCCGCTCGCTCGGCGACGGCGTCGAGGTCGACCGCGCGACTCCCGCCGTCCCGCACCTCCGGCACCGTCACTACCGTCACCGAGCCGAGGTCGTACTCAAGCATGCCGTCGAACTCCGTCACGCCCACGTCCTGTCCGGCCTCGGCCGCGGTGACGGCGACGGCGGTCGTCGAGCCAGCACGACCCGCTGTCGCCCGGAGCACACCGTCGCGCATGTGGAGGGAGACGGTCTCCCCCTCCTCGATGTCGGTGGTGGCGATAGCGGTGTCCACCTCGACCCGTTCGATGACGTCCTCGGCGACGTGGTCCACCACGTCACGAAGCGCGTCGGTCTGAGAGATGAGCCAGTCCACGCCCGCCTTCGTCACCTCGTAGCGCCCGCGACCGTGTTTCTCGACGTACCCCTGCTCGACGAGCTCCCTGAGGTACTCGCTCACCGCCTGGGCGGTGATATCGACCGCGTCGGCGATCTCCTGCTGGTTGACTGCCGGCTGGTGCTCCGCGATTTCGGCGAGAATCTGATAGCGCGTCGCGTCGCGCTTGCTGCGGAGCACGTCCGACCCAGCCTGCCGTTCGTCCTCGCTCGCCATGTCAACACATGGAGAAGCCCCGAAGCAAGTATCTTTGGTTTAACGCGTGGTCGCTTGTACTCTCAGCCGTATTCACCGTCCCTAACGTAACTCAGCTTTTCCTAATTCAACCACAATTGTTTTGGTCGCGGCTTCGTTTGTTCAGTTCGATGGCACAGGTTTCACTACCACACGATGCGAGGGCGGGTCCGACCAAGCCGGAGGTGCGGGCTGTCCTGCAGCGGAAACTCGACCTCGGGCCGACGGACCACTTCGTCGAGGTCGGTTCCTGTACCGGCGCCGTCACTATCGAGGCGGCCCGTCGCGCCGGCCGGGTGACTGCGGTCGAACGAAAACCCGACAGGCTCGACGTGACGCGAAAGAACTTGGCCGCCAACGGCGTCGATACGGACGCGGTCACGCTCCGGGAGGCTGAGGCCCCGGAGGGGCTTCCCGCGGACGCGGACACCCTGTTCCTCGGCGGGAGCCGGAACTACGAGGCCGTGCTCGACCACGCCGTCGAAACCGGGGTGGACCGGGTCGTGATGAACGTCTCCCGGCTGGAAGTGGCCGGTGAGGCTGCCCGGGCGTTCCGCGAGCGTGACCTGCTCTCGGAGGTCGTCCAGTTCCAGGTGAGCCACGGCTACGACCTGGCCGGGGCCACCAGCTTCGACGCCGAGAACCCGGTGTACATGCTCGTCGGCGGCGCCGACGCGGAGGGGCTCGAATGACCCTCTACGGTATCGGTCTCGGACCGGGCGACGCCGACCTTCTAACGGTCCGCGGACGCGAGGTCCTGCAGGCGGCCGACGTGGTCTACTCGCCGGGGCGGCTCTCCCGCTCGGTCGCGGTCAAGTACGTCCCCGAGGAGCGCATCGGCGACGTTGATTTCCCGATGACTCGCGACGAGGACGAACTCCGGCGGGCCTGGAAGGCGGCGGCGGCCGAAATTGCCCCGCGTGCCCGCGACGGCGACGCGGCCTTCGTCACGCTGGGCGATCCGAACGTCTACTCGACGTTCGGCCACCTGAAGCGGACCCTGGACGCGTTCCACACGGACGTGGACCTCGAAATCGTCCCCGGCGTGAGCGCGGTCACGGCCTTCGCCACCGCACTCGGTGTCGAAATCGCGGCTGGCTCCTCGCTCACGCTCCGCGAGGCGGCCGGCGGCGCGGCCCCGACCGGCCCGGACCGGATGGTCCTGTTCAAGGTGACCGACGCGCCCGCGACCCACGAGAAACTGGTCGAAGCCGGTTACGACGTGGTCTACGGCCGCCGGCTCTACATGGAGCAGGGCGAAACGGTCGTCACGGACGACCCGAGCGACATCACCGAGCGCGACTACTACACCCTCGCGTACGCGGAGAAGCCCGGAACCACCCCGGAGCACGCCACCGACCAGTTCGAGGCGCAAGCCGACGGGCAGGCCGTCGCCGACGGCGGGGTGGAGCCGTGAGCGACACCGACCCGCAGGCAGCCATCGACGCCGCCGCCGAAGACCGCCTGCACGACCGGGACGACCGCGTGTACGACCACAGCGCCGGCGACGTGCAGGAGGGTATCCCCTTCATCGGCGCCGGCCCCGGCGACCCTGGCCTCCTGACGGTGACCGGGAAGGAACTCGTTGAGGCCGCGGACCTCGTGGTCCACGCCGGGTCGCTGGTCAACAGCGAACTGCTCGACGAGTACTGCGACGACGCCGAGCAGGTGTCGAGCATCGGCAAGGACCTGGAGGAACTGATTCCGCTGATGCGAGACGCCTATGGGGAGGGCCGCGACGTGGTGCGGCTTCACAGCGGCGACCCGGCCATCTACGGCGCCGCGCTGGAACAGATGGACGCGCTGGAACACGAGGGAGTCCCGACGTACATCGTCCCCGGCGTCACCTCGGCGTTCGCCGCCAGCGCGAGCCTGCGGACCCAACTCACGCTGAACGGCGTCGCCAACCACGTCGCCTTCACCCGCCCCCAGGGCAAGACCCTCGACCCCGAGGAGGACCACATCTCGGAGTTCGTCGGCATGGGCGACGTGACGACCTGTATCTACCTCGGCACCCACGCGGTCGCGGACACGATGGACCGCTTGCTGGAGGAGGGCCACGACCCCGAGACGCCGGTCACGGTGGTCTACCATGCGTCCTGGCCCGACGAAGACGTCGTCGAGGGCACAATCGGCACAATCGGTGAGAAACTGGCGGACGCGGGCTACCGCGCCTCCGCAATGGTCGTCATCGGCGACGCCGCCGCCGGCCCGCGCTACGAGCGCTCCTACCTGTACGACGGCTGGGCGAACCGCGGCGACAAGAACGAGGCTGACGACTGATGAGTACTGACACCAACGACACGGACGACGCATCGGGCGGCCACTGTGCGACCCCGGATTCGGACGGGGAAGTGGCCGAGGAGATCGCGATAATCAGCTTCGAGCGGAAACTCGACACGGCCGAAGACATCGTCGACGGCATCGGCGACGGCTACGAGTCCGTAGACATCATCGAGTACCACGGGGACGTGTTCGACGAGCATTGGGGGGAATACGACTGCTTCGTCGGCCTGATGGCCTCGGGCATCGCCATGCGCAAGACCGCGCCCCTGCTGGACGACAAGTGGGACGACCCCGCCATCGTCGTCGTGGACGAGGCGCTGACCTGGGCCATCCCCATCACGGGCGGCCACCACGGCGCCAATCAGGTCGCTCACGACCTCTCGCAACTCGGCGCGGTGCCGGCGATGACCACCGCCAGCGAGGCGGCGGGCAAGCAGGGCGTCGAGAGCAAGGCGAAGGCGCTCGACACCCACGTCGTCAACGGCGACTCGACGGTCGCGACCAACCTCGCAGTACTCAACGACGAACTGGGCCCCGTGGCCAGGCTTGACGGGCCGAAGGCCGTCCTCGTCGGCGACGACGTGACTGTCCTGAAGCGCAACAGCGACGACGGCGTCGTCCTCGGCACGGGCACGGTTTCGGGCGTGGACAAGGACCAGGTCCTCGATGCCTGGGAGGCCGCGCTGGCGGACCTGGACCGCGGCTTCGAGGACGTGGAGTTCGTCGCCACCGGCACCCGGAAGGAGGGCGAAGAAGGGCTCTACGCGGCCGCACGGGCCATCGACGCCGGGGTCGTGCTGTTCGAGAAGGAAACCCTGCTGGAGTTCGAGGGTCCCTCGCCCTCGCGTTCCAAGGAACTCATCGGCTGGCCCGGCATCGCCGAGGCCTCGGCCATCGCGGGCGGCCGCGAGCACGAACTCGCGCGGGAGAAAGAACGGTTCGACGAGGCCGTCACCGTAGCGGTGGGTGAGTGAGATGGCGGCAGAACATACCGAAGGCGATGACGCCGCCGAGGACGGGACCCCCGACTCGGACGACATGGGGACCCTCTCGGTCGTCGGTATCGGTCCCGGCCTCCCCCACGCGATGACACAGGAGGCCACGGACGTGATTCGGACCGCCGATTGCGTCATCGCTTCGAACCTCTACCAGGAGTTCCTCCGCCGCGACGGCACGCTCCCGCCGGAGAACGCCGTCACCGACGGCGGCGTCGCCACCCGACCGGACGGCACCGAGCAGGAAATCGTCCGCTCCTCGATGGGCCGGCAGGTCGAACTCGCCAAGGAGGCGTTCGAACGTGTCCGGAACGGCGAGGACGTGGCCCACGTCTCCGGCGGCGACCCGAACGTGTACGGGAAGAGCGACCTGCTGTTCCTGATGGCCGACGAGGAGGACGCCGACGACGTCCCCATCGACATCGTCCCCGGCGTGACGGCGGCGCTGGGCGGCGCCGCCAACCTCGGTGCACCCCTGTCGAACGACTTCTGTACCGTCTCGCTCTCGGACAAGTGGCGGGGGTGGGACGAGATCGCCGAGAAGCTCCGTGCGGCTGCAATCAGCGGCTTCGTCGTCGTGCTGTACAACTGCTGGCGCGACTACGAGCGGGCTATCGAGGTGCTGCGGGAGGAGCGATCCGACGACGTGCCCGTCGCCATCTTCAACGACGCCGGCCGCGGCGAGGCTGGCCGGAACCTTGAGGACGAGACACACACCCTGACGACGCTCGGCGAAGCCACGGAACACGACGAGCAGGTCGGCGGGATGGGCACCTCCATCCTCGTCGGCACCCACGAAACCGAGGTCTGGGCGAACGACTACCGCGAGTATCTCGTCACCCCGCGCGGCGGGCGTGACGTGGAGGATTTCTAACGATGAGCACCGACGACACCACCACGACCGACGCATCGACCGAAAGTAAGTGCGGCGCCGGCACCACCGAGACGGCGAGCGAGTCCAAGTGTGGCGCTTCCGCAAGCACCGACACGACCGAAACTGAGTCGAAATGCGGCGCCTCCGCCAGCACGGAGACGACGAGTGAGAGCACCTCGAAATGCGGCGCCTCGACCGACTCCAGTAGCTCCTCGTCCTGTGGCGCGTCCACCTCCGATGACGAGTCCGGCACAGACGCCATCGAGGAAAAAATCGACGCCAAGGTGGACGACTTCGACGCCGACCCCGGCCAGTTGGTCGCCGTCGGCCTCGGCCCCGGTCAGCCGGAAGGGATGACCCAACGAGCACGGAGCGCCCTGCTGGAGGCCGAGCACATCGTCGGCTACACCACCTACACCGACCTCCTGCCCGAGGCCGTCACCGAGGCCGCCGACGACATCTACAACACGCCGATGTGCGGCGAGGTCTCGCGAACCGAGGAGGCCATCGACCGCGCGCTCGCGGGCCACGACGTCGCCATCATCGGTAGCGGCGATCCGAACGTCTACGCGCTCGGCGGACTGACCCTGGAGATTCTGGAGTCCAAGGGCGCTACCGCGTCGATGGTCGACTTCGACGTGGTGCCGGGCGTGCCGGCCGCTCAGTCCTGTGCGGCCCGTCTGGGCGCCCCGCTGGTCAACGACACCGTCAGCATCTCGCTGTCGGACCACCTGACGCCGATGCCGACCATCGAGTCGCGGCTCCACTCGGCTGCCAAGGAAGGGTTCACCATCACCATCTACAACCCCTGGAGCCGTCGGCGGCGGGACAACTACGAGAAGGCCTGCGAAATTCTGCTGGAGCACCGGGACCCCGAGACGCCCGTCGGCGTGGTCCACGGCGCCGGCCGCGAGGACGAGCAGGTGGAGATCGTCGAACTCCAAGAGTTGGCGGAACTGGGCGAGACCGACCTCGTGGACATGACCACGACGCTGCTCGTGGGCAACGAAGAGACGTACGTCTGGGACGACCGGATGGTCACACCGCGTGGCTACGAACGGAAGTACGACTACTGATGGCCCGCTACCGCATCACCATCGACACCGACGCCTGCGACGGCATCTTCGCCTGCCTCACGCGGGACGACCGGCTGGTTGAATCCGCCGACGGCCTGGCGACCGTGGACCCTGACACCGCGCTCAGCGTCGAGGAGGGGTCCGACTCGGTCGTCGCGGAGTTCGACGACGACGGTATCGATCACGCCCGCCAGGCCGCAGCGGCCTGCCCGCCGAACGCCATCACCGTGGAGGAGTGCTGATGACGGCGACAGTCGAACCCCCCGCGGACATGCTCGCCAGCCACCCCGAGACGGCGTACTTCTGGGGGCGCGTCGTCGGCGACGGCGCCCTCTCGGCCAACTGCGTCACCGTCCGGGCGAGCGACGAGACGGCCGCCGAACGGCTGGCCGCTATCGCCGGCGCGGACGGCGTCAATCGGGACATCGTGGAGCGAGAGTACGCCCACGACACCAACCTCTCGCGCCGGAAAGAGGAGGAGTTCACCGTCCAGGTCATCGGCGACCTCGCGGACCGTGCGAGCGCCGCGTTCGGCCTCCCGCTTGGCGACCAGCCCGGTGGCTATCGGCTCGACGCTCTGGCCGACTATGACCGCCACCTCCTCCGCGGCCTGCTGGAGGGCGGGGGCACCGTCTGCTACAGGGCTTCGGCGGGCGTCGTCGGCGTCTCGTTCGTCCACGAGGACCGCCGCCTGCTCGAAGCCGTGCAGTCGATGCTCGACGACCTGCCGGTCGAATCGTCCGCCGAGGACATCTCGGAAGCTTCCTCGGGACGCTACTGGTTCGGCCTCACCGACGAGGCCGCGCCAGCGGTCGGCGAGTGGCTCTACGAGGGTGCCGACGAGAGCGGCCTGTTCGACCCGAGCCGTCGCCGGAAGCTGATTCGGAGCCTCGAACAGGCAGGGTACAAATGAGCGGCGAACAGTTCACGGTCGACCAAGCCGACCTGGCGACCGACGCCCTGGACGACGAGGCCATCCTCCTGGTGGGCCACGGCTCGCGCCGCGAGGCCTCGAACGAGCAGGTCCGCACGGTGGCCAGGAGCCTGGAGGACCGCCTCGGCGTCCCCGTGGACGCCGGCTTCCTCGAACTCGCGGAGCCGTCCATCGGTGACGCCATCGACGGTCTGGCGCCGACCGTCTCGCGGCTGACGCTCGTTCACCTCTCGCTGTTCGCCGCCAGCCACGTCAAAAACGACGTGCCCGTGGTCGTCCAGCAGGCCCGCGGCGCCCACGACGACCTGACGCTGCACAACGGCGCGCACCTGGGCATCCACCCGGCCATCCTCGACCTGCTGGACGACCGGGCAGCGGCCGTCGAGAACCACCTCGGGGTGGACCGCGAGGATGACGATGTGGCTGTCGTGGTCTGTGGCCGGGGGTCGAGCGACCCGGACGCCAACGCCGACGTGCACAAACTCGCGCGCCTGCTCTACGAGGGGCGGGCGTTCTCGCGGGTCGACGCCAGCTTCGTCGGCGTCACGGACCCGCTCCTGCCGGACGTGCTCCACGACCTGAGCAAGCACCGCCCGGACGCGGTGGTCGTCCTGCCGTACATGCTCGGCGACGGCGTTCTGACGGGACGCATTCGGGACCAGACCGGCGAGTTCGACGACGACTACCCCTACGTGGACGCCGCAGCGGGCGACCCGCTGGGGACGGACGACCGCTTGCTCGACGTGCTTGCCGACCGCTGGCAGGAGGCCCGGACCGACAGCGTCGAGATGTCGTGTGACACCTGCAAGTACAAGGTTGACCTCGACGGCTACGAGGAGGACGTGGGCGGCGCGCGCGCGATGCTCCGGGCGCTGGCCCACCAGGAGACTCACGCCGACCGCTCGGACGTGAGCGACGACCCGCACGTCCACGACGCACCGGCGAAACACGTGGCGGTCTGCACGAACCAGACCTGCACCAAGCAGGGCGCCCCGGCCGTGCTTGAACGCCTCCGACAGGGGGTGCGTGACTCCGAGGAGTGCAACGCACGGGTCACCACCACCTCCTGTCTCGGCCAGTGTGGTGACGGCCCGAACGTCGCCGTCTACCCCGACGGCGTCTGGTACGGCGGGGTCCAACCGGACGACGCCGACCGCATCGTCTCCTCGCACCTCGACCGCGAGCGCATCGTCTCCGACCTCGACTCCCAACTACTCCAACAATGAGCTGTCACGAACTCGAAGCGCTCCGACTCGGCCTGATGAACGTCCTCGGTACCGAAGACCGGACCGTCCGGGAACACGCCGAGAAGGAACTGGAGGGCCACATGGCGGGCCCAATCGAAGGGCTCGCCACCGCCCAGTCGCTGGACGAACTCCAACGCCACCTCGACGCCGCGCTGGTTGACCTCGAAGCGGAGGTCGCCGAGACGCCCGACGACGACCCCGAGTGGGGCTACGTTCGCGGCCGCCTGGTGGCCGTGCGCAACGCGGAGCGGTCGCTCGCCCGCCTGACCGACCACGCGAACGGCCTGCTCTCGGACCTGGAGGTATCCCACGACGCCATCCACGAGGCGTTCCCGGTCGATGGCTGACTCCCGTCCCGCCTCCGATCACCCCGCGACGTGCCAGGCGTCACTCGGCCGAACCCGCAGTCTCGGCGCCATCGACCCCAACGGTTCGCGTCAACTCGGCCGTCGCTCCGCAGTCTGCCTGCTGGACGATGCCGTGGTCGCCGGCCTCGCAGACGGGAGCGTCGTCGCGTTCGAGCAGGAATCCCTCAACCGGCGTTGGGAAGTCGATGGCGGCGCCGACCGAGCGGGCGACGGGAGCGACGGCACGAACGTCGAAGGGGGCGACGAGGCCGGAAGCGTGACCACCCTCTGTCCGTTCGCGGACGGCGTGCTCGTCGGAGAGCGCGCCCCGGGTGGTGTGGTTCGGCTTCTCGACACCGAGACAGGCGCCGTGCGCTGGAGCTACCGCGGTGCCGACGACGTCGGCGAGCCACAGAAGGAGACACGCTTCTTCCTGCCGTTCGTGGTCGATGCGGTGGCTGACGGCGAGCGCGCATACGTGGCCGTTCGGCGGTACGAGCGTGGGCCGGACGGCGAGCGCACCTTCCGAAGCGTCGTCGTCGCCTTCGCGCCCGACGGCACGCGGGCGTGGCAGTTCCGCACGGACGCGTCGCCCATCTCGCTCGATACAGACGGTGACCGCGTCGCCGTCGCGTGTAACCGCTGTCCCGGAGCGGACCAGGACGGCCTCGTCGTCCTCGATGCCGGCTCGGGGAAACCCCGTCGTCGCTGGGACCCACCAGGGGACGGCAACCGGCGGGTGGGCGACGTATCGCTGCTGCCGGATGGACTGGTCGTCACCAGCCACGCGGACTACCGCGGCTACTGTCTCGGCGACGACGGTATCCGTTGGACGGTGGACCTGGGCTGTCCGGTCGAGCGCGGCGACGAAACCGTCTACGCCTACCCGAACCACGTCCACGCGACCGAGTCCGGCACGGTGTTCGTTCTCGGGAACAGCTACCCCGAGGAAGGCCGCGAGACGGATGCGCGCCATCCAGCGGAGCACACCGCGGTCGGGGTCGACCCGGGCGGCGAGGAACGCTGGCGGGACGCCGTCGGCGGGTTCAGTCACGAAATCGGCGCCGCAGGCGACAGGGTCGCGGTCCCGGTCGCCCAGCACTTCCGCGAGCGCGACCCGTCGGTCCACGGCGTTCGAACCTTCAGCATGAGGGAGGGCGCCGTCGGCGACCACGCGACGCCCGGCGTCGGGACCGCTGTCGCGGTGCGAGACGGCACTGTGGCTGCGATTGAGGAGCCAGTCAGCTACCACGACGACGGGACGGTCCACGGGGCCTACCGGCTCCGCGGCTGACTCTTTTCGAAAACCGTCGGGGCGCTACAGCAGCAGGTGCGCCGCGAACCAGAGCACGAACCCACCCGTCGTCAGTTCGAGAGCCGCGTGGATTCGACGACCCCGCCCGCGGAGGAACGCGAACGTCTCGCCGATACCGCCGCCGACCGCGGCCATGGTGAGCGTAATAACGGCGGCGTACACCACGACGGCACCCGCGGCACCCTCGATGCCCGCGCTCGGCACGACCGTCGAAACGAGCGCGAGCATGCTTACTGGCGGCGAGAGCGCGAACAGCGAGCCGACGACGCCCGTTCGGATGTAGTCCGTCGCGCCGTCGTGTGGCCGGTGGACGTGCCCGTGCGCGAGGTCGAACAATCTCGTCACGGCACTCCGGTTCGCCGCACCGCCATCGGCCGCGACGAGGGTGCCGCCGGAACTGCCACGGAGACGGCGAATCCCGCGAGCGACGAGGAGAACCCCCGCTCCCGCAAGCACGACTCCCGGGACGACGGACGCGAGCGCGTCGAACACGCCGGGTGCCGCGTCGGCGCCGCGGCCGACAACCGACAGCACGGCAACCCAGGCCAGGACAACGAGGACGTGACCTGAGGCGAACGTCCCGCCGACGAAGGCGGCGTGGACCCAGCCGTCCGCGTCGTCGGTCAGCGCCATGATACCCGCCGCATGGTCGGGTTCGAGGCCGTGAGTGACGCCGAGCACGGCAGCCGTCACCAGCAGGCCCGCACCCGTTTCCAGCAGCGTCACTACTGCTCACCTCCGAGCGCTTCGGCGACGTAGTCGGGCGTCAGGCGTTCCAGCGGGATGCGTTCACCGTCCGCCGCGGTCACGAGGTCCGGGACAAGGCTGGCCCGGTCGTCGGCGTCGCCGGCATCGACCACGAGCAGTTCGGCCCCGCGGTCCCGGAGCGCGCTGGCGGCCTCACGCGCAGCCGCGACAGGAGTCTCGCCCCCGGCGTTCCCCCGGCCGTCGGTGACGACGACGACCATCGCGGAGTCCGGCTCGGCGCGCGCGAGCAGGTCGTCGGTTGCACGCAGCCCCGCGGAAAGCGGCGTCCGGTCGCCCGTCGGCAGGGACTTCAGATGCCGTGCCGCGCGGTCCACGCTGGCTGTCGGCGGGAGCACCACGTCGGCGCCCTCGCCCGCGAACGTGACGACCGCCACCTCGTCGCGCTGCTCGTACGCGTCCCGCAGCAGGTCCAGCGCGACCGCCTTGGCGGCCCGCATCGGTCCGCGCATCGACGCGCTCGCGTCGACGGCGAACACCACCAGCGACGAACTCCGGGCGGCGCGGACGGATTTCCGCAGGTCCCGCGACGCGACGCCATCGCCCCCGCGCATCGCCGCCGCCCGTGCCGAGGCGGCGGCGTCCACGGAATCACCGGTCGTCGCCTGCTCCGTCCGAACGCGCCCGCCGCGGCCGTCCGTGCTCGGCGCCGCCACAGCGCGCTGGCCACCGACTGAAGCCTCGGCTGTCGGGGGTTCGAGGTCCGGGCTGGCGCCGGCCCCGGGGTCGACAGGCTCCGCTGCCGTGCCTGGGACACGTGGCGTGGCCTCGTCATCGGCGTCGTCGCTACCGACGTTGCCGTCCGCCTCCGATTCACCATCGCCCGACTGCTCCGCCTCCGCGGAGCCGGCCCCGGACGAGCGACCGTCCCGCTCACCGGATTGGTCGCCGTCGTTAGGGGTCGGCGCGGGCGTAGCGGAATCCTGACCCTCCGCGTCGTTATCCGCCGGTTCCTCCTCACCGGGGTCTCCGTCGCCCTCACTCGGGTCGTCGCGGTCGTCCGCTTCGGAACGGCCGTCGTCTTCATCCTCGCCCGCCTCTTCCGGTTCGGTTGCGTCCTCCTGGTTCCCCTCCGACTCTTCGCCGGCCTCGCCGCCGAACCGCTCGTCGAGCAGCTCCTCGGCGTCCGGGGCGTCGTCGAAGGGGCGGGACTTGAGCCGGTGGGGGAGCGCCAGCTCCGCGGCGCGGCGGACGTCCGGTTCGACCACGCGGTCGCGTCCGTCCAGGGCCGCAAGCGTGCGCGCCGCGCGCCCGGTGGCGATATCCGCACGGTGGCCCTCGACACCGGCGTCCCGACAGAGTTCCGTAATCTCATAGAGGAGGGAGTCGGGGATTGTTACGTCCGAGAGGTGCTCGCGCGCGTCGTGGAGGCGGTCGCGGACCGCCGCCGTCTCCTCGGCGAACTCCCCCTCGAACCCCGAGAGCGCGCGCTGGACGACCGCCACGCGGTCGTCCAGGTCCTCGGCACCGCTCACCGCGACCTGGAGGGCGAACCGGTCGCGGAACTGGGGGCGCAGGCTCCCCTCCTCGGGGTTCATCGTGCCGACGAGCGTGAACGACGCCGGATGTTCCAGGCTCACGCCGTCTTGCTCTACCTTGTTGACCCCGCTCGCAGCGGCGTCGAGGAGCACGTCCACCAGGTGGTCGTCGAGGAGGTTCACCTCGTCCACGTAGAGGACTCCCCGGTTGGCCCGCGCAAGTAAACCAGGGTTGAACTCAGTCTCGCCGTCGAGCGCCGACGAAACCGAGAGCGATCCGACCACGCGTTCGCGCGCGGCGCCCAGGGGGAGCGTGACGAACGGCGCCGACCGCGTCTCGACCGGCGGGTCAGAGCGCGCGCGGCAATCCGCACACTGACGCTCCGGGTCGTCCGGCGGACAGCCGTAGGGACAGTCGGCGACGGCGCGCTGTTCCGGCAGCAGCCCGGCCAACGCACGGGCGGCCGTGGACTTCGCGGTCCCCTTCTCGCCCCGGACGAGCAGGCCGTCGAGCGCGTCGTTGGCGCCGACCGCGAGCAGGGCCTCCTTCAGCCCTTCCTGACCAACGACCGCCGGGAACGGGACGCGCTCGCGGTCCGCCCCCGACAGTTTTTTGGACGCGGCTAAATCAATCATACTTGCGTAAAGACAATAGAGGTTTAATACACTTATGCCTACGATTGCCCTGTACACCGCGACGGAGAACGAACTCGGCGGCGTCCACGCCGCGGCCGACCGGGTCGACAGCGACTTGGTCGTCCGTTCGGAGGGGGACCTCGACGACGAGTCGGACGTGTCGGCGTTCCTCGACGAGGCGGTCGAGGCCGACGCCGCGGTTTTCTGGCTCCACGGCGCCGAGGAGAGCATGCCCGGCTACGACCGGGCGGTACGCCGCCTGTCCGAGGCGGGCGTCCCGCTGGTGGTGAAATCCACCGGCGACGCCTACGCCGTCGAGGACACCTCGGTCGCTGCGGAGGACCGCGAAGCAGTTTACGAGTACCTGGAGCGCGGCGGGGCGGCGAACCTCGCCAACTGCGTGCGCTTCCTGGCCGACGCCTTCGGCGGCGTGGAGCGCGAGTACGACGACCCGGTGGCCCTCCCGACGGAGGGCGTCTACCACCCTGACTACCCGGGCGCGGACTACGTCGAACTCCGGGCCGAACTCGACCCCTCGACGCCGACGGTCGTCATCTGGTTCTACGAGTCCCACTGGACCCACGAGAACACCCGGTACGTCGATGCCCAGGTCCGGGCGATTGAGGCCCAGGGCGCCGACGCGCTGCCCATCTTCTGCAACCCGGCGACGGATACTGAGGAGCAGGAGGATGCCGAATGGGTGACCGACGAGTGGCTGCTCGAAGATGGCGAGCCCGTCGTCGACGCCGTGCTCTCCTCGTTCATGTTCTCGCTATCGATGGACGAACGCGGCCGGAGCGCCGATGACGAGAGCACCGGGGCCGAAGACGTGTTCCTCGACCGCCTCGGCGTGCCGGTACTCCAGACGGTGACGACGATGCGTTCGCGCTCCCGCTACGAGTCGAGTGACACCGGCGTGATGGGGTTCGAACTCGCGCTCTCGGTCGCGCTCCCGGAGTTCGACGGCAACGTCATCACCCACCCGATTTCGGGGAAAGAGCGCACCGAGGACGAGGCCGGCATCGGCAGCGCGCCGAAGCAGCATTTCCCCATCGCGGACCGGGTGGACCACGCGGCCCGCCTCGCGGTCAACTGGGCGCGCCTGCGGCACCTGGAGAACGACGAAAAGCAGGTCGCCGTCGTGCTCCACAACTACCCACCGAGCGACGACGGCATCGGGACGGCGTTCGGCCTCGACACTCCGGAGAGCACGGTCAATCTGCTGGAGGAACTCCGGGCGCGGGGGTACGACCTCGGCGACCGGGCGGCGATGGACGGGGCCGACCTCATCGACCGCCTCACGGCCCAACTGACCCTGGAGGACCGCTGGGTCGCCCCCGAGGACGTGCGTGACCTGAGCGTCGACGTCGTCGGGACCGACCAGTACCGCGAGTGGTTCGCGGACCTGGACGAGCGGTTCCGCGAGAACGTGCGCGAGGAGTGGGGCGAGGTGCCGGACCGCCCGTTCGCCATCCCCGGCGTGGAGTTCGGCAGCGTGCTCGTCACCGTCCAGCCGCCGCGTGGCTTCGGGATGGACCCCTCGAAGGTGTATCACGACTCGGACCTCCAGCCCCCACACGACTACGTGGCGTTCTACCGCTGGCTCCGCGAGGAGTTCGCGGCCGACGCGGTAGTGCATCTCGGCACCCACGGCAGCCTGGAGTGGCTGCCGGGCAAGACAGTGGGCCTGAACGGCGAGAGCGCGCCCGACCAGTTGGTAGACGACATCCCGAACGTCTACCCCTACATCATCAACAACCCCGGCGAGGGGACCCAGGCAAAGCGCCGCTCCTACGCCGCCGTCGT
>JBDGQC010000123.1:0-2030 GCA_042219375.1 Halolamina sp.
ACGAACGTCGTCTCCCAACTCAGCGCGGAGACGAGGTAGCCGGTGACGGCGCCGCCGAAGAGGCCGCCCCACATCTTGCCGGAGTAGAGGAAGGCGTAGTTCGCCGAGGAGTGTTCCCGGCCGTAGTAGTCGCCGACAACCGAGGGGAACAGCGTGTACTGTGGGCTCCAGAAGAACGTCGCGATGAAGACGGCGGCGACGAACGCGTACTCCAGTCCGGTGACGCCGAAGTAGACCACCGCGAGCAGCCCCGTGCCACAGAGGGTGAAAGAGGCGAACATCGCCCGCTCGCGGTCTACCCGGTCGGAGACCTCCCCGAGAATGAGGCGGCCGACGCCGCCCGCGATGGGCAGTAGCGTCGCGGAGGCGGTGGCGATGAGCGCGGTGAGTTCGAGGTGCTGGGCGAACGAGACGATTTTCGCGGTCAGCATCAGCCCCGCGCCGGAGACGGCGATGAACATGCCGTACATCAGCCAGAACTGCCAGGTGCGGAGCATCTCCTTCGAGGAGTACTGCTTCTCTTTCAGCATCTCCCGCTGGCTCTCGTTGGCCTCGCCGTGGGCGTCCTCCAGCCAGTCGGTCGGCGGGTCACGCAGTACGACCGCGCCCACGAGGATGCCGACGCCGATGAGCAGCCCCATGTTGGTCAGCACGTCGTTGTAGCCCGCCACGGTCGCGTTCGCCCGGACGTACGGCACAACGAGCGCCGACCCGCCCGCGAACGCCATCGTCCCGATGCCGGTTGTCAGCCCCCGGCGGTCGGGGAACCATTTCAGCGCCGTGTTGACCGCGACGGTGTAGACGATACCGACGCCGATGGCGCCCAGCGAGTAGAACAGGTAGAGCTGCCAGACCGATGTCGCGACCGCGAGACCGAGATACCCCCCGCCGGCGAGCAGTCCCGCGAGGAACGTGAGCCTGCGTGGCCCGTGACGGTCCCGCCACCAGCCGACCGGCACCTGTGACCCGGCCTGGAAAATGACAAACAGCGTGAACACGAGGCCGATGGCCGCCTGCTCGACGCCGAGCGCCCGCGAGAGCGGCCCCTCGATGGAGGACCAGACGTACTGGTAGGGGGACACGAGTCCCATCATTACCGCGGCGGCGGCGACCTGCCACCAGCGCGAGAACCCCAACTCCTCCTTGGCTCGACCGGCGTAATCGATACCCTCCTGCGTACGCATTTACGGAGGTTGAGAGGGGGTCGTGGAAAGGGGTTGTGAATTTCGGCAGACTCCGGGAGAGCGCGTCAGCGCACCGCGAAGAAGACCCAGCGCCAGACGGCGAGGGCCACCGACCCCGTCACTACCATCACGACCAGGAAAACCGCCAGTCCCGTGCCGAACGCCGACTGGGTCGCACCGCGAATGACGATGCCGACGACCGCCGCTGGCACCCACGAACGTATCGCGAGCGGAACCGCCGCCTTCGCGGATTCCGCGGCGCCCGCGGAGTAGGCACCGACGGGGACGCTCGATACCGCCCACCCGACGAGGAACGGCGCGGCGGTCGCAAGCAGGGCGGCGGGACCGGTGAGGCTCCCGTGGTTAACCATGCCGAGGGCGATGACCAGCAGGATGACCAGCAGGTCGCCGACAGCCAGCGGCACGGCCCCGCGGTCTACCCGTTCTGAGATGAATGACTCACTCACGCTCGGCCTTTCCGCCTCCTCCGTACTGACTTCTTCGCTTGGCCGCGGCCGTGTGGTAGTCGGCTGGCAGCCACTCCGATTAGTCGGCTTCGGGACGCCGCCCCACTACCGTGTACGTCGTGCCACGGTCGAGTACGCGCGAGTGCAGGCCTGCACGGGTCAGCGCCGCCGCCACGTCGTCAGCATCGGCGAACCGCGAGGCCATTCCGAATAGGGATTCGCCCGCTTCGATGAGCCGTCCGACCGGCGTCGTCGGGTCGAAATCACGGATCACGACCACGCCGCCGGGTGCGACGACGCGGGCCGCCTCCGCGAGCGCCGCCGCCTGGTCCGGGAGGTGGTGGTAGGCATCCACGACGACGACTGCGTCGATGGTGTC
>JBDGQC010000123.1:2130-16279 GCA_042219375.1 Halolamina sp.
CCTGGTCCGGGAGGTGGTGGTAGGCATCCACGACGACGACTGCGTCGATGGTGTCTGTCCGGCGCTCGTCGGCTTCCGTCTCGCCGCCGTTAGGGAACGGGAGCGTGCTGGCGTCCGCCTGAACGACCGAGAGGCCCCGTTCGCGCGCCCGGGCCAGCATCGGCGCTGACGCGTCGGCGACGAGTGTTTCCGTAGCCTCGCCGCCATCCGCGCGACGAAGCGCGGCAGCGACACGGCCCGTGCCGCCGGCGAGGTCGAGCACGCGACGGACCGGCCGGTCGGATTTGCCGAACGCCTCGCAGAGCGGTTCGACCTGCGCGGCCGGCATCAGCGGGTCGTAGAGCCGGGCGAACCGGTCGAAAAAGCGGATATCGCCGACACCGTAGCGTTCGGTCATCGCTCCGGTGTTCGGGTTCCTGGCAGAAGCACCCATCGGTCGCGCCCCCGACGGTCGGGTCGCTCGTTCTCGTGGAGAGAGCCTGAGAACCGGAGACAGTCTCATAAGGGTCCAGCGGTTTCCCTCGCGTATGGAGTTCGCGCTGCTGGGCTGGCCAGCCGAGGAGCCGACCCTCCGGCTCGATTTCCGGGAGTTCAGCTACGCCGGCAAGTTCGTCATGTCAAACACCGGCAAGGCGGTGGCCCGGGACCCGGTCGAGCAGCGCCCCGACCCGCCCGAGGCCGACGCCGAGTACGACGGCGCGGTCCCCGGCAGCGAGGCCGACCCCTTCGCGCGCGACGTGGTCGCGGCAGCGGCGTTCAACGCCGACCGCACCGACCCCGGCGTCTGCTGGATTCGGTACATCACCACCCGCCGGGACCGCCGCGGCGAGGGCATCGGCGCCCGACTCGCCTCCTTCGTCGCCGCCCACGCCGAGAAACGTGGCTTCCGCCGCTGCCGCATCGCGGTCAACAACCCCTACGCCTACCACGCGCTCTACAAGGCCGGGTTCGTCTACACCGGCCGGGAGACGGGACTCGCGGAAGTAGTGCTCGAACGCCCGGGCGAGCGCGACGCGGCCACCTACCAATGCGGGCTGGACACGTTCCGCGCCACCGCCGACGAGCGCGACCTGAGCGAGAACGAGCGCGCGTTCCTCGACGGGCGGGAGGGCGAGGACGCGCCGCCGCTGGTGGATACGCCGCCGCTCGATGTGGACCCGCCACAGCCCGACCACTAACCGCGCCTGCGGTCGGCCTCTCGTTCGGCATCCGCACTTTGAAACGGAGCGCGGGGCTACCTCCTGCATGGGCAACGCGGATTTACGCGACGTGGCCGTCATCGAGGACGTTCCGTTCGAGGAGCTGTCGGGGAGCGTCGTCGCGGTTGACGCGCACAACTGGCTCTATCGCTATCTCACGACCACGGTCAAGTTCACCGACGAGTCGGTCTACACCACCGACGCGGGCGAGGAGGTGGCCAACCTCATCGGCGTCGTGCAGGGGCTGCCGAAGTTCTTCGAGGCCGATATGACCCCCGTGATGGTGTTCGACGGCGGCGTCACCGAACTCAAAAGCGCGGAGGTCGAGCGCCGCCGCGAGCAGCGCGAGCGCGCCGAGGAGAAACAGCAGGCCGCCGAGGAAGCGGGCGAGGCAATCGAGGCGGCCCGCCTGGAAGCCCGCACACAGCGCCTGACCGAGACCATTCACGAGACGACCCGGGGCCTGCTCGACAGACTCGACGTGCCCTACATCGAGGCGCCCGCCGAGGGCGAGGCGCAGTGTGCCCACATGGCCGAGAGCGGGGAGGTAGACTACGCCGGGAGCGAGGATTACGACACGATGACGTTCGGGTCGCCGCTGACGCTGCGGCAACTCACCTCGAAGGGGAGCCCGGAGGTGATGAAGCTCCAGGCGACGCTCGACAGACACGACATCACGTACGAACAGTTGGTGGACGTGGCGCTGCTGATGGGGACTGACTTCAACGAGGGCGTCTCCGGATACGGCCCCAAGACGGCAGTACGGGCGGTCAAGGAGCACGGCGACATCTGGAGCGTGATGGAGGCAGAGGACGTGTACGTGGAGAACGCCGACCGGGTCCGGGAGCTGTTTTTCGACCCGCCCGTGACCGACGAGTACGAACTGGACCTCGCCATCGACCCGGACATTGCCGCCGCGCGCGCGTACATCAGCGAGACGTGGGAAATCCCCGCCGACGAAGTCGAACGAGCCTTCGAGCGCATCGAGGAGTCGCTGGTCCAGACCGGCCTCGACGACTGGACCTGACCCCGGGTCCGTTCGCGGGTTTCGGCCCCTCCGCTACCGTATCCCGACACGCTTATTGTTCCGAACTCGATGATAATCGTGTGCTCTTAGAGCGCGCGCTGACGGCGACCGTCGTGGTTGCGTTAACGGGGTCGTTCGTGTTCTCGCTCGTCGCCGTTCGAGGCTTCTGGGACGCTCCGTTCGGCGACGTCCTCCGCCCGCTTCCGATAGCCTTCGCTGGGTTTCTGGCCGCTGTCGCGCCCGAACTGCTGGGGGTTCCTGTGCCGACGAGCTTTCTCGTCGTGACTGCAACCGGGGCGGTGCTGGCCTCCTTCGTCGCCGCGGTCCAAGGGGTCGTCCTGCTCACGGGGTGGCGAGACGTATGACCGATGTCACACCGATGGGGCTGCTGGCCCTGCTCAACACGCTCACGCTGCTGGTGACGAGCCTCCTGCTCATCTATCCGGTGCTCCGCTACGCCACGAACGTTGCCCACACGACAGGGTTCGTCTCGCTCGCGTTCGCCTTCTTCCTGCTTACTGTGGCGGCCGTCCACGGACTGCTGTCGGGGCGGACGGATGGAGTCTCCATGCTCATCGTCGCCGCGTCGCTGTTCGCGCTGCTGGGGAGTTTCGCCTTCGCTCGCCCGTTCCTTCCCGGACTCGGTCGGCCGGTATCGCTGCGCGAGTTCGCGGACGACGCCGATGCCGGCGAGTCGAACGAGCCATCGGCGTACGAAGGGCCGTTCGACGGGAGGGAGGGGACGTGAGCGTAACCGTCTCCCGCGACCGGCTTCACCGCCAGGCCGGCGCGCAGTTGTTGCTCCCGCTCCCGTCGATGAGCACCGGCATCGCCGAACTGCCGGCGGAGGCCTGTCGGAACCTGCTCATCGTCTCGCCGTGGGCGCCGAGCCAGGTCGAATCGGCGCTTCGGGAGCGCGGGGTGGCACTCAACGGCTGTGGCCTCATCCCAGTCAGCAGTTCGCCGGTGCGGTACGACGGCCCGCTCTGGACGACCGACCCCGTCGCGCCCTCGGACCTGACGGGGCTCTCGATTCGCTACAGCCAGGCGATGCGCCACGTCGAACCCGACGCGGGCTGGGTGCTCATCGACAACGCGCAGGTGCTCCTAATGTACGCGGAGGCCCGGCGGGTCTGTCGGCTGCTCGACCAACTCACCGCCCAGGCCAAGGAACGGGACGTGACTGGCGTCGTCGCCGTCGACCGCGAGGCAGTACAAGACGGGACGCTCTCGAAGCTACAGGCCACGGTTGACAGGCCAGTCGAGCGCTGACCACCCGAGTTACTCGGCGGGAACGAACGTGACCGACAGCGCCGCCGCTGGCTCCGACGCGCTGCGCGCATAAGCGACGCCGGTTCCGTTCTCCTGTTTCACCCCCCGGACAACATCGAAACAGTCGATACGCACGACGAGGCGACCGTCCGCGACAGTCGCCCGGAGCACCGGGCCGGTGCTCGTTACTGTGACGTACGGCGGCGCGGGCACCGGCGTCGCGGCGAGGTCGTAGCCCGCGGCGTCGACGGCCGCGGAGAGAAGGGCCGGGAGCACGTCGCGCGCTCCGCGCGTCTCCAGTTCCGCTCTGAGCGCGGGGACGAGCGCGTCCCGGTCGGTCGTGGCGGGCCGGCCGTCGTCGAGGCGGAACCAGTTTGTCGGCGCAGTCGCGTCGACATCCACGGTCGCGACCGCATCGGCGGCGTCGAGCACCGCGTCGATGGCGTCGGCGTGGGCGGCGAGCAGGTGCTCGCGGGCGGCAGCCGCGGGGCCCCCGTCTGACATACGTCTCGGTCGCAGGCGCCGGGGCTTGAGTCCACGGGTTCCGGGAGCGGCGGGGGTCGCCCGACGCCCACCGACCGGTTTTTGCCCGTCGGCCACCGCTGACGAGTATGGACGCTGCCGAACTCGAAACGATAATCGAGAGCGAAATCGAGGACGCCGAGGCGACGGTCACCACCCCGCGGGTCCATCACGACGAACAGGCCGACGACCCCCACTACGCGGCGGTCGTCGTCTCCCCGGCGTTCGAGGGAACGAGCCTCGTCGACCAGCACCAGATGGTGTACGACGCCATCGGCGAGCACATGACCGAGTCGGTTCACGCGATGGAAATCCAGACGTACACGCCCGAGGAGTACGCTGAGACGGAAGGATAACGCGCCGCCGCGGGACGGCGTGGGGATGTGCTGGCGACGACACCGATGGGTTTTACGCTCGGTCGACCCACCCCACTCCCATGAGCGACGACTCCGACTACCGTATCGAGGAGGACAGCCTCGGCGAGATGCAGGTGCCGGCCGACGCCTACTGGGGCGCGCAGACCCAGCGGGCCATCCAGAACTTCCCCATCTCGGACATCGTCTTCGGCCGGCGGTTCGTCCGCGCACTCGGAATCGTGAAGAAGGCCGCCGCGCAGGCCAACCGCGATCTCGGGCACGTCGATGACGCCACCGCCGAGGCAATCGTCGCCGCCGCGGACGAGGTCATCGCGGGCGACCACGACGACCAGTTCCCGGTCGACGTGTTCCAGACCGGGTCGGGCACCTCCTCGAACATGAACGCCAACGAGGTCATCGCCAACCGCGCCGCCGAGATTCAGGGCGCCGAGTTGGGCGAGCGGACGGTCCACCCCAACGACGACGTGAACTTCGGGCAGTCCTCCAACGACGTGATTCCGACGGCGATGCATGTCGCCGCGCTGGAGGCCGTCGAGAACGACCTGCTGCCGGCGCTGGAGCTACTGGAAACCGAACTCGCCGAGAAGGAGGAAGCGTTCGACGGCGTCGTCAAAACCGGCCGCACCCACCTGCAGGACGCCACACCCGTCCGACTGGGCCAGGAGTTCGGCGGCTACCGCGCGCAGGTCGAGAAGGGCCGCGAGCGCGTCGTGTCCACGCGCGAGCGCCTCGGCGAACTCGCCTTGGGCGGCACCGCTGTGGGGACGGGGCTCAACACCGACCCCGCGTTCCCCGAACTCGCCGCGGAGTACATCAGCGAGGAGACGGGTATCGCGTTCCGCGAGGCCGACAACCACTTCGAGGCCCAGGCGGCCCACGACGCCATGAGCGAAGCCCACGGCGCGCTCCGGGTCGTTGCGGGGAGCCTGAACAAGATTGCCAACGACCTGCGCCTGCTCGCCTCCGGCCCACGGAACGGGCTGGGCGAAATCGAACAGCCGGAGAACCAGCCCGGGAGTTCCATCATGCCCGGCAAGGTCAACCCCGTCGTCGCCGAGGCCGTAAACCAGGTCCACAAGCAGGTGGTGGGCAACGACGCCGCCGTCTCCGCCGGCGCCGCCGAGGGCCAGATCGACCTGAACCTCTACAAGCCAGTCATCGCGCACAACTTCCTGGAGTCCGCCGAGTTGCTGAGCAATAGTGCGACGGTCTTTGCGGAGAAGTTCGTCGCGAAGCTGGAGGCCAACGAGGCGTACTGCGAGGAGCAGGTCGAGCGCTCGATGGCGCTGGCAACGGCGCTCAACCCCGCTATCGGCTACGACAAGGCCTCGAAGGTTGCGAAGCAGGCGCTCGCGGAGGGGAAGTCTGTGAAGGAGGTGGCCGTCGAGGAGGGGTATCTGACTGCCGAGGAAGCCGAGACGGTGCTGGACCCCGAGCGGATGACGCATACGGGGATTCTGGGCGACGAGGACTGAATTCGGACGTTTTAGTCGATATTGGCACTCTTCTCCTTTCGGAGATCATTCTGGATTCGTTACGGTGGCGCGAAGCAGGAGCGCCCTCGTGGCGCGACCGGCGTGAGGTTCTCGTGAGCACGGAGGGAGCGAAGCTCCCTCTTACAGCCGGGCGGCGACGCCGCCCGGCGACACAGCGAACGAGAGCACGAGAGAGTGATACGAGAGGCGCTCCGCGCCTCTCGGCATGACGAAAGAGCTCCGCTCTTTCGAACCACTTGCTCTCTCGGAGGACGAGCGAGGGTTAATCCCGAGCGAGTCGGCTGGGGAGGGCTTGAGGCCGCCAGGCGGGAGGCGGTGCGGTACAATTGTTCCGGGGAATTACCGCGGTTGTGTTACTGTCTCTATGGGGCAGACTACTGTCCAGGAGGTCAACAACCCTGGAAAGCCCCTGGCCCGCTCGGCTCGGGGGCCTCGCTGTGCTCCTCGGCTCGCTTCGCTCGCCTGCGGTGCTTGTTTCGGCCGCCTTCGCCGACCGGACCAGCCCCTTTCAGTCCCGCCCGACAGCACCACGCCCTCCCCAACCGACTCGGTCGCTATCGCTCCCTCGTCCCTCGCGCTGACTCGCGGCACGAAGCCGCGAGCGCTTCGCGCCAACAATACCTCGGTGAACAAACCAAAACACGACTGACACCCTTTTTACCCCCGCCGGCCCCCAACCAAACCATGACCGACGACGTCGACTACGGGGAACTGGGCCTCGTGGCCGGGCTGGAAATCCACCAGCAGCTCGACACCGACACCAAGCTGTTCTGCCAGTCACCCACGGAACTCCGCGACCCCGAGGAGGCAACCCACACCATCACCCGCGAACTCCACCCGACCAAGAGCGAACTCGGCGAACTCGACGAAGCAGCCGTAGAGGAGAGCCGCGTCGACCGCACGTTCGAGTATCTCGCCTACGACACCACCTGCCTGGTTGAGGAGGACGACGAGCCACCCGCCCGTGTGGACGAGGAGGCGATGAACGTCACCCTCGGCATCGCCGACCTGTTGGACGCGACCGTCGTGGACCAGGCCCACGTCATGCGCAAACTCGTCATCGACGGTTCGAACACCTCCGGCTTCCAGCGCAGCATGCTCGTCGCGCAGGCCGGCGAAATCCAGACCGACGAGGGGCCGGTCGGCATCACCGACGTGATGCTGGAAGAGGAGTCCGCCCAGCGAATCGAGGAAACCGAGGAGGGCGTGCGCTACTCGCTCGACCGCCTCGGCATCCCGCTGGTCGAAATCGGCACCGCGCCGGACATCCGCACGCCAGAGCAGGCCTACGACGCGGCCGAGCACATCGGCATGTTGCTGCGCTCGACCGGGAAAGTCAAGCGGGGACTCGGCACCATTCGCCAGGACGTGAACGTCTCCATCGAGGACGGCGCCCGTGTTGAGATCAAGGGTGTGCAGGCGCTCGGCGACATCCGCGACATCGTCGCCGGCGAGGTCGAACGACAGGTGGAACTGCTCGACATCCGCGAGGAACTGCTGGAGCGCGACGCCGCGGTGGGCGAAGTCCGAGAGGTCACCCACGTGTTCGAGGACACCGATTCGGGCGTGATTCGCGGGGCCCTCGACGCCGACGGGGCGGTAACCGCGGTGCCGCTGTACAGCTTCGACGGGCTGGTCGGCCGTGAGATTCAGTCCGACCGCCGGCTGGGGACCGAACTCTCGGACCACGCCAAGCGCGCCGGCGCGGGCGGCATCTTCCACACCGACGAACTCCCGGCCTACGGCGTCACCGAGGCGGAGGTCGAGGCGCTGAAGGCGGAAGTCGACGCCGGCGAGGACGACGCCGTCGCCATCGTCGCCGCGGGCGCCGACGTGGCCGAGCAGGCCATCCAGGCCGCGGCCGACCGCGCACGAAGCGCCATCGAGGGCGTGCCGGAGGAGACCCGCGGCGCCAACGAGGACGGGACGACCCGCTACCTACGGCCGTTGCCCGGCGCCGCCAGGATGTACCCTGAGACGGACGTGCCGCCGGTCGAACCCGACACGAGCGACGTTGAAACGCCCGAACTCCTTACCGAGCGCGTCGAGCGCTACGCCGAGGAACTCGGACTGGACGAGGGCCTCGCCGAGCAGGTCGCGTTCGGCCGGCGGATGGTGCTGTTCGAGGAAGCCGTCGAGGCCGGCGTCGACCCGACGTTCGCGGCCGCGACGCTCGAATCCACGCTGACGGAACTCAGCCGCGAGGGCGTCGACGTAGCGGCCATCCGGGACGACGCGCTGCTCGGGACGCTCCAGTTGGTCGAGGCCGGCGACCTCCCGAAGGAGGGGGTCAACGACGTGCTCGAACTGCTCGCGGAAGACTCGTCGCTGACCGCCGAGGAGGCGATGGACGAGGCCGGCGTCGGCGGCACCGGCGAGGCGGAGGTTCGCGAGGCCGTCGTCGAGGTCGTCGAGCGCAACGCCGAGCAGGTCGAACAGCAGGGGATGGGGGCGTTCTCGGCGCTCATGGGTGAGTGCATGGGGGCGCTACGCGGGCAGGCCAGCGGTGACCTCGTGAGCGAGGTGCTGCGCGAGGAGATACAGAAGCGCGCGTAGCTACTCCTCGACGAGCATCTCCGTCAGCGTCTCCAGCGAGTAGCTTTCCAGCGGCCGTTGGCCGTCCTGGAGGGTCCGAATGACGAACGTGGAGTTGGTGCGGTCGATCTCCTCGATGTCCTCGAACTCCCGGATGAGCCGTTCCACGTCGTCGCTCTCGGGCAGGCGGGCGACGACGACGAAATCCGTCTCACCCATGGTGAAATACGCCTCCGTCACCCCCTCGACAGCGAGCAGGCGCTCGCTGAGCTGTTCGTGTGAACCGCTGTAATCCGCGAGCACCTCCAGCACCACCGTCACGCGGAGGCCGAGTTTCTCCAGGTCCAGGTCGTAAAGGTCGTTCTCGATGACGCCCTCGTCCCGGAGGTTGTTGAGCCGGTAGTGGATGGTCGAGACGGGAATGCCCGTCTCCTCGTGTAACTGCTCGGGGCTCCCGGTGCCGAGGTCGGCGATGGCCTTCAGCAGGCGCACGTCGCGCTCGTCCATGCCTGCGCAATCGGGACCCCTTGGCAAAGGTATTGCGGTGATTTCAGACTCTACTCTAACTCAGAAGGTCATTGCTGAATCAGATATCGAAAACTGTCGACCCGCTACTGACAAGTATAAGTATCTCAGCCGATTCGTATCAAACACAACCTAACGATGATTCGCTGGAGCAGAAGTCAACTATTGGCAGGATTGCTGTTCGTCTCTGTCGCGTGGATCTGGGGCGGCTCGTTCGTCGCCATCGAGGTGGGGCTGAGTTCGGTGCCGCCGTTCTGGTTCGCGGGGCTGCGGTACATGCTCGCGGGCGCGGTGGTCTCGGCCGTCGCCGTCGCGACCGGTCGGTTCCGCCCGCGGGGACGAACTGAATGGCTCTCTATCGGCCTCGTGAGCGGTTTCGTCGTCGCAGGCTACCACGGCCTGCTCTATCTCGGGACCGCGGCGGTGTCCGGCGCGATTGCGGCCGTCGTGGTCTCGCTCTCGCCGGTGCTGACTACCGTCGTCGCCGGGGCCGCCCTGGCTGAGGAGTCGCCGGACCTCGTCGACGGCCTCGGCCTGCTGTTCGGCCTCGCGGGCGTCGCAGTCATCGCCGACCCGGGTGGTGGAACTGTTCCGCTCGGCGGTGTGCTGCTCGTGTTCGCTGGCGTCTCGCTGTTCGCGCTCGGCTCCGTCGGCCTGCGGGCGCTCGACAGCGGCCTCCCGGCGGCGGCGCTACAGGGGTGGGGAATGCTGCTCGGCTCGACGCTGCTGATCGTCGGCGCAGTCGCGCGGGGAGAGGCGTTCCCGACAGACATCCTCTCGGGTGGCGCGGTGGGTCCGTTTCTCTATCTCACGCTCGTGGCCGGCGTCGTAGGGTATCTGGCCTACTTCGAACTGCTCGCCCGCATCGGCCCGGTCCGGGTGAACCTCGTCGCCTATCTCGAACCGGTCACCGCGGCGCTGATTGCCTGGGGCGTACTCGGACACGCGCCGACGGCGACGACGGCCGGCGGCTTCCTGCTCGTGTTCTGCGGGTTCGCACTCGCGACCGGCGCCGACCCGTTCGAGCGGGTTCGTGCCGGGTTGGACGCCTCGATAGGAGAGAACGACCTCGCGACGGGGAACGTCGAGGTTCACGCGGCCGACTAATCGGCAGTTCAAGCTGTTCGGCAGGGAAACCGTCTTCTCACCCCCGCGACGATTTCCCGTCGATGACCACCTATTTCGAGGACATGGCCGTCGGCGAGACTGCCGAGTACGGCAGTTACGAGGTGACCGAGGAAGAGGTTCTGGAGTTCGCGGAGAAGTACGATCCGCAGCCGTTCCACACCGACCCGGAGGCCGCCGAGGAGTCCATCTACGGCGGTCTCATCGCCTCCGGCTGGCACACCTGCGCGATGACGATGCGGCTGCTCGTGGACGGCCACTACAGCGACAGCGCCGCGATGGGGGCGAAAGGGCTGGAAAAACTCCGGTTCCGTCGGCCGGTCCAGCCGGGCGACGAGCTCTCGGTTCGGACCGAGGTACTCGGAAAGGAGGCAGAATCGCCCGAGCGCGGGGTGGTCCGCGCGCGCTCGGAGACGGTGAACCGGGAGGGGGAGGTCGTGCTCTCGATGGTTAGTGAAGTGATGTACGCACGACGGGAGTAGCAGCGCAGCGCGATTCGTCCCATCAGCGCCGCAGTTCGTCTTCCTCGTCCAACCGGTCGAGGAGGTCCTTCCGTTCCTCCAACTGTTCGGTCGCCCGGCGGAGCACGCCGAACAGCGTCGTCACCTCGCGGTCGGTCGGGTCCGCGCGGCCCAGGAGGCGGCGGAACATCCGCATCGTCTTCTCGTGTTTGTGCTCGCGGTGGCCCAACGCGTTCAGGAACCGGTCCCAGTACTCGTGCAGCCGTTCGATGTCGTCGGGGTCGGCGCGGTGGCGCTCCACGTCGGGGAGCTGTGTCCCGGGGAGCGTGAGCGTGCGGAGTTCGTACAGCACGACCGTTGCGGCCTGTCCGAGGTTCATCACGGGGTAGTCCTCACTCGCGGGGATGGCGGCCACCTGGTCCAGTTGCGCCAGTTCGTCGTTCGAGAGGCCCTTGTCCTCCCGCCCGAACACGAGCGCGACCGGGCCCGCGACATCCCGGAGTGACTCGCTCAACTCCGCGGGTGTGGTGTAGGGGAACCGAACGTGGCTTCGGCTGTCCTCGCCGGTGATGGCGGTGAAACCGACGGTGTGGTATCCCTCGACCACTTCCTCGAAACTGATTTCCTCGGCGCCGGGGAGCACGTCCTCGCGAGCGTGGCCGGCGAAGCCGTACGCCTCACCCTCCGGTTCGAGTTCCGGCGGGTCCACGAGCAGCAGGTCCGAGAGCCCGAAGTTCTTCATCGCCCGCGCGATGGTCCCGACGTTCCCGGGGGTCTGGGGGTCCACTACGCAGACCGAGATGTCGAGAGTGCCGGCCCCGTTCTCCGCAGTCGCTTCGTCCTCGGTCATCCGCTCGGGTACTCGGTATCGAGGTCCACGCCGTCGAGGTCAATCGCCTCGTCGGCCTCGTCGTTCCAGTCGGTGGCGTCGCGCATGTCGTAACGGAGTTCCTCGTAGTCGGCGGACTCCTCCAGCATGCGTTGAGCCTCCTCCGGGTCGGGCAGGTTCGGGAGTTCGTCGGGTGCCTGCTCGACGTGCTCGACGGGGCCGTAGCCTTCGGGCGCGCGATTGCCGGCGGCGAACCACTCGTGGAACTCGTCGCGGAAGCGCTCCTCGCCGGCGAGGTCGCTGCCGTCTTGCTCGCGGAACCAGTAGAGGAAATCCGCTTCGTGGTCGTCACACAACAGCACCTCGTCGCCCGGTTCGCCGTAGACGATTGCTGCCGGCGTACAGCGGCTCTTCTCCGCCTCGCCGTAGATGAGGTAGCAGGCGTCACAGGGCTGGTCAACCAGCAGTCCGAGCCGGAGGATGCGGTCCCGCGTGTCCGCCGGGAGGTCGTCGAGGGGGCGCCAGTTGCCGTCGCCGGTGAACAGCGTCTCCTCGTCGAACCGCCAGCCACGCAGGCCGACGCTCACTTTCGCCATTACCGAACCTTCCCGCCGCGCGATGAAAAAGGGCGCGTTCCGGCGGCGTCTACTGGTCCGCCAGAGGGTGCGTAGGCTCTTAGGCTTCCCCGATGAACGTCTCGTCATGCCCGACCTCCTCGATACCTACATCGAGAACCGCGAGCGCGTCCAACCTACCGACGCCAACAACTACGGCACCGCCCACGGCGGGTTCGTCACCAAGTGGATGGACGAAATCGGCGCGCTCTCGGCGATGCGCTTCGCCGGGGAAACCTGCGTCACCGCCTCTATCGACCAGATAAACTTCGAGCGCCCCATCCCGGTCGGCGAGACGGCGGTTATCCGCTCGTACGTCTACAAAGCCGGCACCACCAGCGTCCGGGTTCGCCTCGAAGCGTTCCGCGAGGAACCACGGACCGGCGAGCGCAAGAAAACGACCGAGTCCTACTTCGTCTTCGTCGCGGTTGATTCCGACGGCAACCCGAAGGAGGTGCCCGAACTGACGACCGAAACCGAGCGCGCGAAGGCGCTGAAAAAGAAAGGGCTGAAGGGGGAAACCGAGTCCCAGCAGAACTGACCCGGTCACCACCGGGCTCCATCGTCCTCCCCTCGGTCCCGACGACGTCGTTGGCTTCTCGATCCCGGCGAGGCGGTTGCGCGTCCGCCGACGATGTAGCGAAACGGGTTCCGCACCGCGAGCAGGCTTCGCTGTCGGCCTCGCTCCGTTCCCTGGTTCAAATCCTTCCAGCGACGCAATGCACCGCGACGCGGCCGACTCGCTGCGCTCGTCGGCGATGCGTCGCGGAGAATGTAACGGGCCGGAAGGGATTTGAACCCTCGACCGACGGATTAAGAGTCCGTCGCTCTCCCTAACTGAGCTACCGGCCCTCACAACCAGTTCCCCGCGGCGCGATAAAGAGGGTTTCCTTTTGGGGCGCCCGCGAACGGTGGCTGTTAAGTGTCGGCGGGAGAAATCGCGGGTAACCATGAGCACGGGGGCCAGCATCTCTTCGATGTCGTCGTACGCCATTCTCGGCTGCGGAAGCGTCGGGCACGCCGTGGCCGAGAGCCTCGACGACGAGGAGAAGGCGGTTCTCATCCTCGACAAGGACGAGGACCGCGTCGAGGCGCTGCGCGACCAGGACCTCAACGCCGTCACCCAGGACATCGCTGACCCCTCGGTCGTCGACGCCGTCGCCGACCGGGACGTGCTCCTCATCCTCTCTTCGGACGTGGAGGCGAACAAGGCCGCCGTGAAGGCCATCCGCGAGCAGGGCAGCGACCAGTTCATCGTCGTCCGCGCCTCCGACCCCGTGAGCGGTGACGAACTCCGGGACCTCGGCGCCGACGTGGTCATCAACCCCTCGGAGGTCATCGCCGACTCCGCGCTCCGCACGCTCGAATCCGGCGAGATGGAGTACAAGGCCCGCCAACTCGCGGATATCCTGCGTGACGCCGACGGCGACCTCGCCATCCTCACCCACCACAACCCCGACCCCGACTCGATTGCCAGCGCCGTCGCGCTCCGGGCCATCGCCGAGAGCTACGACGTGGACGCCGACATCCTCTACGACGGCGATATCGGTCACCAGGAGAACCGCGCGTTCGTCAACCTGCTCGGCATCGAACTTACTGACCGCGACGAGGCGCCCGCCCTCGACGAGTACGGTGCGCTCGCGCTGGTCGACCACATGAAAAGCGGCGAACTCGATATCGAGGCCGGCATCGACGTGTTCATCGACCACTACGAACCCGAGGAGCCCTTGGAAGCCAGGTTCGTCGACATCCGGCCAAACGTCTCGGCCACCTCGACCATCCTCACGAAGTACATCCAGGAGTTCGACATCTCCCCTACTGCGGCCGTCGCCACGGCGCTGCTCTACGGCATCCGGGCGGAGACACTCGACTTCAAGCGGGACACGACGCCTGCGGACCTCACCGCCGCGGCCTACCTCTACCCATTCGCCGACCACGAGACTCTGGAGCAGGTCGAATCGCCGTCGATGTCCCCCGAGACACTCGATGTCCTCGCGGAGGCCATCCAGAACCGGGAGGTCCAGGGAAGCCACCTCGTCTCCAACGCGGGGTTCATCCGCGACCGCGACGCGCTCACGCAGGCGGCGTCACACCTCCTGAACCTGGAGGGCATCACCACCACGGCGGTGTTCGGCATCGCCGAGGACACCATCTACCTCTCGGCGCG
>JBDGQC010000020.1:0-16161 GCA_042219375.1 Halolamina sp.
CCTCGATGCGGTCGCCGGTTTTGGCGCCGACGGCGGCGGGGTGGAACTCGTCCCAATGGGTGATGTTCTCCGCCCAGATGCGGCGCTCGGTGGCCTCGCCGACGCCCCGGACCGGGATGAAGGAGTTCTCGACGCGCATCACTCGGAGTGGGTCGGTTCTCGGTGATAAGTTCAGGGGTTTCGCGGGTTCGATTTCTGGAAAACCGGTTCGCCGGTCGACGGGGTAAGCGGTTTAGATGGGCTAATGTGTTTCTTGGAGAGGGCCAGCAACACCGTGAAAGCCCCTGCTCGCTCCGGTACCGGAAGGCTCGCACTACTCGCCTTCCGTTGTCCCGCTCGGTCCCCTCGCGGGACTCCCGCGACTCGCTGCGCGCTTCGCTCACTACGTTCGCTCTAGTGCTTGCGTCGTCGGGGTTCCCGGAGCGAGCAGCCTCACCCAACCGCACCGACCACAGACCTCCCCATCCGACTCCCTCACTCGTTGGCACTCGCTCGGTCGCCCCTCGCGCTCGCTCGCGCACGGCGCCGCGAGCGCTTCGCGCCCACGGAAAACAGAATCTCCAGAAGCCTGCTTACTCCGTCAGCCGCTCGGATTCCGCCTCGCTCTTCAGGCGTTCCTTGTACGGCTCACAGACCATACTCACACCCTCCTCGAAGCTAATTTCGGGTTCCCAGCCCGTCGCCTGTTTGAACTTCGAGGGGTCGGCGTGGGTGTGGTAGACGTAGTTCTCCAACGGGACTGGCTCGTACACCGGGTCGATGTCGGTGCCGAGTTCGTCGTTGATCATCTCGACCATCTCGTTGAACGTGTACGGGTTGCCGACGCCGAGGTTGTAGATGCCGTCCAGCCGGTTCTCGGCGGCCAGCTCCAGCCCGCGGACGACGTCCATCACGTGGGTGAAATCCCGGGTCTGGGTCCCGTCGCCCCACAGCACCGGCGACTCGCCGTCGGCGATGGCGTCGGCGAACTGGGAGATGGTGTTGGCGTACTCGCCTTTGTGCTCCTCGTTGCCGCCGTAGCCCTGGTAGACCGAGAAAAAGCGCATCCCGGCCATCGAGAGGTCATGGAAATCCGAGTAGTACTCCGCGTATCGCTCCCGCCCCATCATCGAGGCGTCGTAGCCCGTCGCTGCCTCGACCTCCATATCCTCGCTGCAGGGTTCGGTCTGGCTCCCATAGATTGACGAGGTGGTGGCGTAGACGAACGTCTCACAGCCGTCGTCCATCGCCTGCTCCACGACGTTGACGAACCCTTCGATGTTGACCCGGGCGCCCTGCCGGGGATTCTCCTCCAGCATCTCCCGCGAGGAGAGCGCCGCGAGGTGGTACACGACATCCACGTCGGTGGGAAGCCCCTCGTCCAGCACGTCCGCTTCGGCGAAAATCACGTCGTCGTTCAGGTTCTCCGGCGTTCCCAGGTAGCAGTTGTCCAGCGCGATGACCTCGTTTTCGGCGGCGAGGTGGTTCGAGAGGTTCGACCCGATGAAGCCCGCGCCGCCGGTGACGAGCACGCGTTTCCCCTTCATGGTCGGAACAGTCGCCGGGGCCGGTATAGACCTGTCGTTCGTGTCTCCACGGTCACAGTACAGCGTTCGGGGTGGTCCGACGCGGCTTCGGACCGAGCGCCCCGGCCGTTTCCGGGGCTTTATCGGGCAGCGACGCCAAACCCCGGAAAATGTCCGCCATCGACCTCACCACCAGCCAGCGCAAGATTCTCCGGGCGCTCGTCAACCTCCACGGTGAGGCCGAGTCCGCGGTCAAGGGCGAGGCTATCGCCGACGAGGTCGGCCGCAATCCCGGCACCATCCGCAACCAGATGCAGAGCCTGAAGGCGCTGCAACTGGTGGAAGGCGTCCCCGGCCCGAAAGGGGGGTACAAGCCGACTGCCGACGCGTTCGACGCGCTCGACATCCAGCAGATGGACGAACCCGCCTCGGTGCCGCTGCGCCACGAGGGCGACCCGGTCGAGGGGGTCAACGTCGAGGAAATCCGGCTCAGCAGCGTCCACCACCCCGACCTCTGCCGGGCGGAAATCCACCTCCAAGGCTCGGTGAAGCAGTTCCACGAGGGCGACCACGTCGAGGTCGGCCCCACCCCGCTCTCGAACCTCGTCGTTGAGGGAGTTGTCGACGGCAAGGACGACACCGCCAACGTGCTCATCCTCAAAATCGAGGGGATGGAAGCGCCGGCGCCGGCCTACTGAGCGACTGACCTGAGGTCCGCCGTCCGTGCTTATTCCGCCTGTTCGTCCAGCACAACCGGCACACCGCGTTTCGCTACGTCCCTGGCGAACTCCCCCGAATCGGCCTGCAGAATCTCGATAGTGTTGTAGTGGACCGGGAGCACGAGCCCTGGGTCCATCGCCTCGGCGAGTTCCGCGGATTCCGCAGCGCTGCTGACGACGGTGCCGGCGATGTTCGCGAGGAACAGCGACACGTCGAGTTCGGCGAATGCGTCCAGCGCGTCGCTGTCGCCGGGCCAGAACACCGACGTGCCGTCGATTGCGAGTCGGAAACCGCAGCCGAAGCCCGGGGGATGGCCGACGGTCCCTTCGGCGTCGGCCCGCGGCCCCTCGGGGTCGTTGTACGCCGGGACCGACCACACGTCGACCCGACCGCCCGGGCCTTCCACCGCGAGGTGGTCCTCTTCGCCGATACGGACAACCTCGCCCGGCAGTTCATCGACCGGGTCCACGTCGCGGTCGATTCTCTCGGCGTCGACCGCCTCGTAGACGACGACTGTGGCGTCCTCGCCGGCGACGCGGCGGATGCCGTCGGAGTCGTAGTGGTGGTCGTGGGTGACACAGACGAGGTCCGCGTCCTCCGGTCGGTGATTCGTCGCGCGCGGATGGGCTGTCTCCTTCGGGTTCCCGCCACCGACGGGCGTCCAGTCGCCCGTGAGAACGCCGTAGCGCCCCGGGTCGAGATAGGCGACGAAGCCGTCCTCGGTTTCGATGCGGGTTGTCGCGTAGCCGAACCAGGTCACCGAGAGCCCGGCGTGTCGTACGGTCATGGCCGGGGGTCGGGAGCGCCCGCCCTTAGGCGTATTTATTGAGGGAGACGGAGTCGGCTTCAGTCGCCGTTCGCCAGCCGTTTGACCCGTTCGACGGAATCTGCGTCGTCGGGCGATTTGTCCGCCCGAACGCCGACGAACCGGGGGAACCGGAGCGCGTAGCCGGACCCGTAGGTCGGCGACACCTGAATCTCTTCGTAGCCAACCTCGAACACGACTTCGGGCCGGAACGAGACGGTTTGGCCCTTCTCGCTGACGACGTGGGGTTCGAGCAGTTCCGTCAGTTCTGCGAGTCGCTCGTCGGTGATGCCCGTCGCGACCTTCCCGATGGTCTCGTAGCCGTCCTCGCCCCGGACCGAGAGCAGGAACGTGCCGAACTCGTTGGCGCGGCGGCCTTCGCCCCACTCGGCGCCGGTGACGACACAGTCCAGCGTCTCAACGTCGGGCTTGCGCTTCAGCCAGTCCTTCCCCCGGTCGCCGGGCGTGTACGCCGACTCCGGGCGCTTGAGCATGATACCCTCGTGGCCCGCTTCGAGCGCGTCGGCCTCGAACGCCTCGATTTCCGCCGCGTCGTCGCTGTAGCACACCTCGCTCGCCGCGCCGGGGAGGAGTTCGCGCAGGCGTTCGTGGCGCTCGCGGAACGGGACGTCGAGGAGGTCCGGGCCGGTGCGGTCGGCGGCGGCGTCGACGCGCCCATCGAGCAGGCAGTCGAACGCGTGGAGGTCGAGGGTCACCTCCTCACGCATCCGGGCCACGTCGTGTTTCCGGCGGAACCGCCGGAGCACCTCCTGGAACGGCAGCGGGTCGCCGTCGTCATCGACGGCGATAACCTCGCCGTCGAGGATGGCCGGCGCGCCGAGGCGTGCCTCGACGAACTCCTGAATCTCGGGGAGCGCCTCGGTCACCTCCGCGGTGTTTCGGGAGTAGAGCCGTACTGTCGGGTCGTCGGGAGTCGACTCCCGGTCTTCCGCGGGTGGGGCGATACCCTCCGGGTGATGGTGCACCTGCACGCGCGCGCCATCGAACTTGGTTTCCGCCGCCACGCGCTCCCATTCCTCCAGCGCGCCGGCGACGGTTCCCGCCTGTGCGAGCATCGCCTGCACGGGACGGCCGGTTTCCAGGCTGACCGTCTGGAGCCCGTCTTCGCCCTCATCGCGAGCGAGTACGGCCACGCGCCCGTAGTCGTTGCTCACTTGCAGCGCGTCAACGACCATTTCGGGGTCGACATCGAACGCCTCAGCAATCGCGTCCCGCACCGTCCCTTCGCCGACGCCGATGCGCATCTCCCCGAGCACGAGACGGGCGAGAAAACGGGCCTCCGCGGAACTCACCCGGGAGAACAGGCCGAACAGCGCCGCGAGTTTGGCGTCCTCGCTGCCGGCCCCCTCGGCGGCGGCCACTTCTCTGAGCGCGTCGTCTACCTCCGCGACGGTCGGACCGTCGTCTCCCCCACCTGCCGCGAACGCGCCGAGGCCCTGCTGGCCGCCGAGGTTCAGCCCTGCCGCGACGGCGCCGATTTCGCCCTCCTCGGCCAGTCGCTCCTCGATATCGTCGGCGGTAACGTTGGTGCCGGCGGCTTTCGCCAGCGCCTCGTAGCACAGCGTCGGGCCGATGTCGAGCGTCCGAGCGTCCCACCCGGGGAACACCCGCCCCTGGAGGAACCGGGAGACGACGGGGAGGTCGTCGCCGGCCTCGACGAGCAGGTCGGCGACCAGCGAGACGGTTTCCAGGTCGGCCGGTTCGGCCTCCAACTCGGCGGCGCGGTCGGCGAAAGCGGCGAACTGCATCGAATCCGGGTAGGGGTATCCGGTGGAAAAACGCCCCGACTCGGAGTCGTGGCCCGAGACGACGCAGTTCAGAAAAGCCCAACCCGCGACGTCCGTCACGACGCGGGTCCCGACTATGGCAGGGACTCAGCGGGTCGTGTACTGCGACCGGTAAAACGCGCTGTGGCCGGCTTAGAGCAGCGAGTCGATGTCCTTCTCGCGGGTGATGTCGACGCCGTCCTCGGTGACGACGGCGATGTTGATGCCGTTCCCGGAGGCGGTGTCACGCTCCATCGCGCTCTTGATGGCCTTGGTGGCGACGGTTTTTGCCTCCTCGACGCCGATATCCTCGGCGTCGTACTCCTGTTCGAGCACACCGAGTGCGTACTGGGAACCGGAGCCGGAGACGGCGTACTCCTCCTCGGTCGTGCCGCCGAGGGCGTCGATGGAGTAGACGTGGCTCCCCTCGTCGTCGACGCCGCCGAGAATGGGCGAGACGATGTAGAACGCGCCCGAGCGCAGGAGGTTCCCGGTCAGCGTCGAGAGCGCCTGCATCGACATTTCCTTGCTCCGGCGCACTTCGAAGAGGTTGGATTCGACGCGCAGAGTCTCGATGAGCGACTGGGCCGCCGACACCGACCCGGCGATGGTCAGCGCGCCGCGGGGGTGGACCTGTTCGACCTTCTGGACGTCCTTGCTCGAAACCATCCGGCCCATGCTCGCGCGCATGTCCGTCGCGAGGACGACCGCGCCGTCGGCGTCGATGCCGACCGTGGTCGTCCCCGTCTTCATCCCCTGTTCCTCCTGGGCCTCCGCACGCCGCTCGTCGGCGTGGGGGAACTCGCCCAGTTCGGGGCCGAAGACGTTGGACTGGTCGCCGCTGAGCGGGTCACGCTGGCCGGATGGGTCCGCAGGTGTTCGCATTAGGTACGGGTTGTCGGGGAACGCTGATAAACCCATTCTTTCGGGCATGTGTCCCACCGCGGAACGCGCTCGCGGAGGCTCCGGCGGCGGAACAGAGCGCGCTGGGCGTGTGGGGACACCGCGCGAAAAACCGGGCGACGGAACGGGCTACTGTGTGGTGGACTCGTAGGCCGCCTTCGTCCCCTCGACTGCGCGGCCCACGGGGAGCGGAAGGCCGATACGGCGCGCCATCATCGCGACAGGCAGCAGCGCGATGCCGACAACCACGGTTAGCTGATAGAGGGCAAACAGCGCGCCTCGGCGGAGGGTTCGGGTCATCTGCGTGGCTCAACGGCGGCGCTCGGGAGTATATAAACTTGACGACCCCGTCCCTCGAATAATCCCGGCGCAGTCGTGCGGTTCTGCTCTACTTGCGTCAGGTCCAACTGGGGTGGTGTAACTCATAAAGACGGTCGATAACCCCTGTCGCTGATAGGCGGTATCCTCGTAACTTATGAGAATCCTCCCGAGCGGATGCGCGCGGACCGGCGGCGGCACCCTCCGAAGCCCTGATACGCCCCCTCGGCGTAGCGGAGGGTATGAGTGGCTCCGATTGGACCGACGCCATCGTCGGCGAGCGCATGGCCGTCGACCAGAAGTTCTCCAGCGAAGTACACGACTCGTCGTTCTCGAACCAGGAGTGGGGTCTCATCATGACCGCCGCGGAGTTCGAAATCGAGAACGCCGACGACGCCGAGGAGGCGCGCATCGTCCCCGACACTTCGAAGGTCGCCGCCATCATGCCCGAGGTCGAGAAGATGGACAACCGGATGGGCGGCCCGGGTGGCTCCGGTGGCGGAAGCAACACGGGTATCGTCTCCTCGGTCAAGGACGCGCTGGGCGTCGGCGGCGACGAGGGGCCGGATGCGGAGCGCGTGGCGGCCGCCGAGGACCTGCTGCAGCGCTACGCCGACACGCTCCAGACACATCTGGAGGAGAAGGGTCGCTGGGAGCAGGTCCGTATCGCGTATCAGGAGTGACGTCCTCCTCGCCGTGATAGCGCCGGGGGCGCGCTGCCCACGAAGCCGTCTCGGTCGTTAGCTGCCGGCGATTTCGGCGTCGTCGAGCGGGAAACTGACGTCCACCTCCGTGCGGGTTTCCTCAGAGAGGCTCAGTTGTAGCGCCTGCCCGCAGTCCGGGCAGGGGAGGACGACGTCGATTTCGAGGTCCTCACCCGCCCCGCGGATATCGACGACGGTGCTGTCGGTCGTCGTGAGATACTCGCTGTCGAGTTCGTGGTCACAACTCATACCCGGTGGTTAGACCCCCTCCTGTTTTAGTACATCGGCCCCGCGGCGGGGACCGGCGGTTCGACTCGCCCGACCGGTTTTTTACCCCTCGGCGCAGAACTGTGGGCATGACCGATTTCGGCCTCGACCTCGAGCGAGCAGAGCAGGAACTCGAGGATGAGACGGAGGGCGACGTGATTCTCGGCGTGCTCGACGGCACGACCGACCCCCAGGAGTGGATTGACGCCGTGGACCGGGGGAACGTCCTCCTGCTCGCCATCGAGGGCGACCTGAACACGCTGGCGGCGGGGTTCGCCCGCGAGATTCGCGGTGAAGGCGGCTCGCTGATGCATTTCCGCGGGTTCCTCGTCGTCACGCCGGACGGCGTCGAGATAGACAGCGACCGGCTGTGAGCGGTAGCGACCGCTGAAGACGGCTATCCGTCCCGCCCTCCGTAGTGACTCGCCTCCCGACCGCCGAGTACGGTCTCCCCGTCGAACCGGTTATCCCTCGCGCGCACGTACGAGCGCCCATGCCGACGTACACCCGCCGGACCCGAGTCCCTGCCCCACTCTCGGACGTCTGGGCGTTCCACTCCCGCGTCGAGGGGCTTGAGGCGCTCACGCCCGACTTTCTCCACCTCGAAATCGGCGCCGTCCGCGGGCCCGACGGGGGTTCCGACCCGGAGGTGCTGGTCGAGGGCAGCGAAATCGAGATGTCGCTGCGGCCGTTCGGCGTCGCTCCGCGCCAGCGCTGGGTGTCGCGCATCACCGAGCGCGAGGAGCGGGAGGGGCGGGCGTGGTTCCGTGACGAGATGCTCGACGGGCCCTTCCCCACCTGGGTTCACACCCACCTGTTTTTCGCCGACGGCGACGAAACGGTTCTCGAAGACCGCGTGGAGTACGAACTCCCGCTCGGCCCGCTGAAGGGGCTGCTCGGCCCGGTGGGCGTCGTCGGATTCGAACCGATGTTTCGCGACCGGCACAGGCGGACGCGCGAGCATTTCCGGTAGTCGGCGTCGACTATCAGAGCCAGTACGGGAGCATCGCGGTCACGAACACGATGAGCAGCCATCCGGCGAAGTTCCACCACGGAACGCCGCTGAACCAGGGCCCCGGAATTTCTTCCCTGTGGAACTCCCATGCGCCGTCTTCGACGGCCGCCGGGTCGGTCGCGAGGTCGAGAAGCGTCGCCAGCACGGCTGCCGTCGCCGCGGTCACGACGGGGCCGTTGACAAGGAGGGTGGCGACGCGGACGGCGACGTAGACGACGGCCGGCCAGGCAAGCAGGATTGTGAGCGGGACGTCCGCCAACTGAGGACGCAGGTGGTGGGTGAACAGGCCGGCGCGGATAGCCAGCACCTCGGCGATGAACGCGACGGCGGCACCGCCGACGAACAGCCCTACGGCGTCGGCAAACGGCCAGGTCAGCAGGGCGTGGCCGAACGTTAGTGCAAACAGGAGGAGTTGGCTGGCGACGTAGCGCGTCGCCTCACGGTCCGCGATGGGTTCGCTGGCAGGGGCCTGTTGCTCATCCATGATTACGCGCGGCCGCCGCCGAAGTCGGGTCCTCGACGGCGGCGAGCGACACGCCCGGCTCTCCGCCCGCCGATGGCTTACCGGTTTCGGGGACGGCCCACCGACCGCGACGTGGGAGCCGCGCCGCTGGTCGCCCGAGGGCGTCGCCGTCGCTCGGCCCCAAGAGACAACCCTTAAGTCTGAACCAGCCACTACGTTAGCGTGCCCGCCCTTAGCTCAGACTGGTAGAGCAGCCGACTGTAGATCGGCTTGCCCCCCGTTCAAATCGGGGAGGGCGGACTTCCTCCGAAGCCGATTCGGATTGACCGGACAGCGTCCGGTTTCCGGTATCTCCCACCCGAGCGACGCACCCCGTTCACGCCGCATCCGTCGCCGGCAGCGTGAACGAGACGGTTGTCCCTTCGCCTGGTTCGGAATCGATCCAAATCTCCCCGCCGTGGCGCTCGACGATTCGCCGACAGAGCGACAGCCCGATGCCCGTCCCGGCGTGCTCGTCGTGGGAGTGGAGTCGCTGGAAGACCTCGAAGACGCGCTCCTGATGCCCGGAATCGATACCGATGCCGTCGTCGCGAACCGAGACGGTCACCTGGTCGCCGGTTCGTTCGGCTGAGACGTGGACCCGCGGTGGCTCGTCGCCGCTGTACTCGATGGCGTTGTCCAGCAAGTTCTGGCAGACCTGTCTGAGCTGGTTTCGGTCGCCTTCGACCTGGCCGAGTGACGCGACCGTGATGTCGGCGTCGTGCTCCTGGATTTTGACCCGGAGGTCCTGAAGGACGTCATCGAGCACCTCCTCCAGGTCGACCGGTTGGAACGGCTTCCCCTCCGTCTCGACGCGGGAGTATTCGAGCAGGCCGTCGATCATGTTGCGCATGCGCTCGGCACCGTCCACCGCGAACTCCAGGAACTCCTGTGCCTCCTCGTCGAACTCGTCGCCGTACCGGTCCTCGATGAGCTGGAGGTAGCTCGACACCATCCGCAACGGTTCCTGCAGGTCGTGGGACGCGGCGTAGGCGAACTGTTCGAGGCGCTCGTTGGACTCCTTCAGCTTGCGCTCGTACTCCCGGCGCTCGGTGACGTCTTGGACCACGATCATCCCCGCGAACACCTCGCCCTCCGGGTTTTCGATTGGGAGGGTCGTCGCGTGCAAACTGCGGCCGAAAACCTCGATGTCGAACGTCTTCCGCTCCCCGTCGAGGGCGGCGGTGAAATACGGCTCTATCTCGGCGATGAGCTCATCGTCGTGAATCTCGGTGATTCGTTTGCCGGTCCGGTCCTCCGGGTCGAACTCGAGTTCGTCGAAGAGCTGTCCGCCGACGGCGGTGTAGCGCAGGTCTTCGTCGAACAGGCCGACCGACCCGTTCGGGAAGTTCTCCACGAGCGTTCGGTAGCGGCGCTCGGACTCCTCAAGGCGCCGTTCGCGCTCCTTACGCTCGGAGATATCTCGCGCGACCCCGACGCGTTCCGTCCGGCCGTCCTCGCCGGGGAGTAGGGCGAACGTCGCCTCCGAGGGGATTCGCTCGCCGTCCGCGGTCCGTAGCACCGCCTCGACCGTCGGGCCGTCCGTGTTCTCGCGTCGCATTTCGGCCTCCGTTCGCTGCGCGAGTTCGATGGTCTCCTCGTCAGCGACCCGCGAAACGTGTTCGCCGAGGAGCTCCTCTCTATCGTAGCCGACCATCTCCACGTAGGCCTCGTTGACCATCGTGAACCGTCCCTCCTCGTCGACGACGTAGACGCCGTCGTTGACCGTCTCGACGATGGTCTCGTACCGCTGGAGTTCCCGTTCGCGCTCCTTGCGCTCGGTGATGTCGACCAGATACCCCAGGTAGTTCGTAATCGTGCCGTCCTCGTCGCGGACGATTTTGGTGGTGTCTTTCACCCACCGGATGCCGCCATCCTTGGTGCGGATGCGATACGGGTCGTGGCTGAACCGCTCGGTCTCGCCGTCGCTGTTCTCCTCGACCTCCCGAGCGATGCGGTCGATCTCCTCGGCTAACAGCAGGTCCGCGTACGGCACGTCCCCGGACTCCAGTTCTGTGGGTGTGTAGCCGAGCACTTCCTCGACGTTCTCGGAGACGTACTCGACTGGCCAGCCCGCCGCTTCGTCGGGCTTCCACCTGAAGACGACGGCCGGCCCGTCGGCGAACATGTCCCGCTCTTCCGCCAGCCGCTGCTCGGTCCGCTTGTCCTCCGTGATATCGGAGATGATTCCCTCGATTTCGACAAGGCTGCCCTCGTCGTCGAAGATACCGCGGCCGTAGTCCCTGGCCCACCGCCGCTCGCCGTCGGCGGTGTCAATCTGATACGTCACGGTGAACGTTCCGTCCTCGGCAATCTCCCGTTGGACGGTTTCCCACACCATCTCGCGGTCCTCCTGAACGATGATATCCTCGCCCCAGCTCACCTCCCCCTCCATCAGCGCCTGGGGACGGTATCCCGTCAGTTCCTCTGCGGCGTCGCTGACGAACTCCATCGGCCACCCCCGCGCGTTTCGACACCGGTAGACCATCCCCGGAACGTTGGCCATCAGCTCCGGGAGCCGGCGCTCCCGCCCACGGAACTCCTGCCCGTCTGATTCTTTGCCGTTCTCGTGGGCTGCCCCCTCGGTACGCTCACGGACGATGCAAACGGCTTCCCGTGATTCGTCGCCGACCTGCAGATGCATCTGGAGTTCACAGGGAACGCTTTCGCCGGTAGCGGTATCGACAGTCGGCTCGAACGTCGCGGTATGCTGCTCGGTTGACTCGTGGCTCCCGGTAATCGTCCGTTCGATTCGGCGACAGCACTCCGCATCGATTACGAGCGAGGCGTGTTCGCCGAGAAGGTCCTCGCGAGCGTGCCCGGTTATCCCCAGAAACCCGTCGTTGACCGCAATCACGTGGCCCCCGTCGTCGAGATGCAAGACCCCGTCCTCGATTGCCTGTGCGAGCGTGCGGTAGCGCCGGAACGTCTGCTCGGCGGTAGCGTCGGCCCAGAGTGCCCCGCTCGCGGCCTCCGCCTGGTCGCTCATGCGGAGTAGGATGGTTTTCCGGCTGATAAATTCACCGTACGATTACCAGAACCGAATTCGGTTCCGAACGGGGCCGGGTTGCGGTGAGATATCTCGGCCGTCGCGGGTTCAAGCTGGACGGCCAACGGCGTTTTCATGAGGGCGGTCGAACAGCCGATCCATGACGGCGACACTCACCGACGAGGACCGTGGGAAGGAACTCGTCCACGAAACCGAGCGCATCGGCGCCGTGACCGACGTTCACGGCGATACCGTATACGTCGACCCGCAGTGGGACCACGTCCACGAGGAACTCCGCGAGAAACTGGGGTGGGACCGGTCCGACGAACGGCACACGGTGGATGAGTCCGACATCGAACACGTCCGCAATAACCAAATCTTCCTCCGGGAGTTCCTGTAAAGACACACCGCGCTACGAAGACGGGTTTTCGAGTCCTGAATGGCTGCGCTTCTCGACCGCCGGCCGCCGTCAGGTCCCGGGTAACACGTCCCCGAGCGAGGCGCCGACGGCCATGACTATCGACGTGACCGTACATTGGCTGATGGCGACCAGCGGGGTCGCCCAGTCGGCACGCCCCCATATCGTCATCAGCCCGAACCCCATCACCGCCGCGAGCAGCGGAATCGACACCAGGCGGACCGACACGAGGCCGAACAGCAGGTCCTCCTGAACCCGCTCGAACTCGACGGCGTGGAGGATACCGTAGACGAGGGTCCCGCCGAACACGAGCGTCACCAGCAGCAGCACCGGATTGGCGGCGATGTACTCGCCGATTTCAAGCGTGCCGCCCTCGACGACCATCGGGATACCGAAGATGAAACTCCCGACGAGCGCCTCGCCCACGTCCCGGCTGTCGAAGGTGTCCCGGAGCCGACCGACCAGGCGACTGGACCGGGACCGGCGGAGCGTCTGCATGGCTTCGATGACCTGCTCGCGTTCGTCGGAAGAGTCCACCATCTCCGCGAGCTCCTCCAATTCCTCGAACACGTCGTCGATGTCCGGCTGTTCGCCCGGTTCCGCGTCCCCGGCAGCCTGTTCTTCCATGTCGGTTTTCGGTTCCCGGCGGGTATTAAATCACGGTGCGGCCTTGACGGTGGATCGGCACGAACCGGCGGTCGGGCTCTTTCGCCGACTGGGTGATATTCGTCGTTTCCAGCCGGCTCCTCGGTGCTGTTCTCCGCACTCACTCGTCGGATGCTGTCCCCTGGTCTGTCCCATCGGCGGGTTCTTCAGGTACGTCGGCTGTCCCGTCGCCGACGACGGTTTCGTGGACCTGCACGCCCTTCTCCGCGAGGTGGCGCATCTGCCGGCGGGCGAACTCCTCCTCGCGCGTGCCGTGGGTCGCGAGCACGACCACCTCCGCGCGACCGACCGGGCGCATGGTCCGGCCGGCGCGTTGGGCCCCCTGCCGGCGGGAACCACCCAGCCCCGAGGCGACGACGGCGAGTTCGGCGTTGGGGAGGTCGATGCCCTCGTCGCCGACGCGGGAGACAACCAGCGCCTCCTCCTCGCCCGTGCGGAACGCCTCGAATAGCGCCTCCCGGCGGTGGTGTGGGGTTTCGCCGGAGACGAACGGCGCGTCGATGGCGTCGGCGATGGCTTCGCCCTGGTCGAGGTAGTCAACGAACACCAGTGCCTTCCCGTCGTGTTCGGCCAGCAGCCGTTCGGTCTCCTCGACTTTCCGGGGGTTGCTCCCGGCGAGCACGTGGCGCGCCCGGCCCTCGGCGTTGGCCCACTCGTTCTCGGCGAACTCGTCGTCCCACGGGAGGTAGCGCAGTTCGACCTCGGGTTCGGCGACGAAGCCGGCGTCGAACAGCTGGGACCAGTCGGTGCCCAGCGGCGGGCCGATGAGCGTGTAAATCTCCTTCTCGTCGTCGCTCTCTCGGACCGGCGTCGCCGTCAGCCCGAGGCGGTGTTTGGCCTGCAGCGCCGTCGAGCGCCGCGACACCGGGGCCGGAACGTGATGAGCCTCTTCGAACACGACCAGCCCCCATTCCCGGTCGTCGAACAGCGAGCGGTGGCGGTCCATCCCCGCAATCTGGTAGGTGGCGATGGTCACGGGCCGGAGTTCCTTGCTCCCGCCGTGGTACTCGCCGACATCGGCGGGGTCGATGTCGGTGTGGTGCAGCAGTTCCTGGCGCCATTGGCCCGCAAGTTCTCGGGAGGGGACCAGAATCAGCGTCTCCCCGCCGACGCCCGCGAGCGCGCCGAGGGCGGCGACGGTTTTCCCCGACCCCGGCGGGCCGACCAACACGCCGGCCTGCTTGTCGAGGAAGCTGTCGACCCAGGACTGCTGGTACTCCCGGAGCTCCGTTGTGAGGTCCACGTCGACTGGGTCGCCGCGCTCCAGGTCCCGGTCGTCGACGACGGGGTAGCCCGCCTCGTAGAGCGTGCGCTTGATTTCCGCGATGGCTCCCTCGTCGACCCACGCCTCCGTGTCGGAGATGGGCGCGCGGACGTGGTCGTCGTCCAGTTTCTCCAGCGCGACGTTGCCGAGTAGCTCGTCCGTCGCCGCCGAAAGCACGGTGTAGCCGTCCTCGTGGGTGTGGAGTCGGAAGCGGTTGGCGCGTTTCCATTGGCCTTCGACCCACTCCTCCAGCCCCTCGTAGCGCCGGGGGAACGTCGCGCGCATGGTGAGGAGGAGGTCCGCGACGCCCTCGAAGGGCGCGGACCAGACGTCTTCCGGGCGGATGCGGTAGAGATACCCCCGTGTTCCCGGTTCCGTTCCGGTCGTGTCTACGAGATGGGCGAACTGTGCAAGCCGTGCCTGCGTGTACTGGGTCGGTCGGTCGACGACGATTTCGCGGCGTTCAGGAAAGACGACCACGCGCTCGCGCGAGGCGAGTTCGCCCCACTCGGTCGGGTACCAGACGACGGGGTCGTTCTCTACGTCGACGCGCTGGATGACGCCGTCGTCGGCGAGGGACGCGAGCGCTTCGTCGGCCTCGGCCTGTGAGCGGTCGAGGCGGCGGGCGAGTTGGTCCGCGGTGAGCAGCGGCCGCCCCTCGGCCTCGACGGCGTCGTAGAACTCGGACAGCGAGAGGTCGCTCATTATCAGGAGTAACGCGGGGACGGGAATACGGCTTGCGACCCGTCAGTCCGAGCAGCGCGCCCGGTCCAGCCCCGCCTTCGAGCGGAACCGGCCGCCGCAGTTCGTACAGCGGAGATGCCCCTTTCCGGGGGCGGAGGTAACCGTGTGGTCGCACATCTGGAACGGCCGGGGCACGTCGCGGGGCCGGATGCGCTCCGGGATGTGCTGTTCGGCCTGCTCGGAGAGGGCGGTTCGGAGCTGAATGGTCTCCAGGTCGGTGCGGTCCCAGCGCCCCGAGCGCCGGGCGGTGTCGGGGTCCGCGAGTTCGGTCCACGCCGTGACCACGACGGGCGATTTGGTTTCCGTGTCACAGACGACGACCACCAGGCGAACGCCGTCCTCGATGCGGGCGAACCGCCAGCCGTCGGTCGTGTTCCAGCGGAGTTGCCCCTCACGGATGGCGGTATCGACGGCCTCGATGGTGAGATAGCGCCCACCCTGTGCGAGTCGCTCCCGGAAGTGGTCCGTGAGCGCATACCGACCCGGGTCGCGAGAAGGTGGGTCTTCGGGGCGGCGTCGCGTCGCCTCCCCGCCGACGTTGGCCGCCGTTAGCGACTCCCTGGGGCTGTCGTCTGGCTCAAGGGCCGGTCCCCCCCGGCCCTCGCCGTGGTCGCGGGATGCCACACGCGCGCTTTGTACTGGAGGGTAATGCCTCTTGTGCCGTTACGCGGCGCTCCCCGTGAAAGAAGGCGCCGAGGAGGGCGGTACGGGGGCCGTGTGCCGGTGCGCGAGCGGCGTCAGCCCAGGAGGCCAAGCCCTTCGATGCGCTCGACGATCTTCTCGACGGCTTCCTGCGCGTCCTTGGTCTGTTTCCCGCCGGTGATGACGATCTTCCCCGAGCCGAACAGGAGGATGACCACGTCGGGTTCGTCCATCCGGTAGACCAGTCCCGGGAACTGCTCGGGTTCGTACTCCACGTCCTCGAGCCCCAGGCCGATGGCCAGGGCGTTGAGGTTGAGGTTGTGCCCCAGGTCCGCGCTGGAGACGATGTTCTGGACGGTGATGTCCGGGTTCTCCTCGACCGGAATCGTGAGGTCGCGGAGTTTGTCGAAGATGATGTCCAGCGCGTCGTGGACGTCTTCGATGCTCTTTGCGCCCGTACAGACGATCTTCCCCGACCGGAAGATGAGGGCGGCGGCTTTCGGGCTCTGGGTCCGGTACACCAGCCCCGGGAAGTTGTCCGGGTTGAAGTCGGCGCCCGGGAGGTCCTCTGCCAACGCTTCGAGGTCGAGCTCCTGCCCGATGCCCGTCGATGCGACCACGTTCTGAATCTCGATGGAGTCTGCCGGCGAGCTCATTCTTCGTTCCTTGATGGTCCCCCCGCCCTTATAAAGGGTTCCCTTATATAGTCGCCGATGGGCGGTGCTGTGCAGGCGTCCGTGAGGAGCGGCGTTCTTGACCGATGTCTGGTCTCTGGGTCGCCGAACCGTACCACGGGGCGTCCGCATCATCAGGGTTAAATACTCACCACCCATCGAATGAAAATGCGAAGGTCGCCCGGGTCGTCGCCCTCGATGCCGCCCGAGTTCGGTCGGCGAACTCGGCACGCTCCGA
>JBDGQC010000154.1:0-15746 GCA_042219375.1 Halolamina sp.
CAACGCCCACACCCACATCGGCGACTCCATCGCCAAGGAGGCCGGGGGCGGCCTCTCGCTCGACGACCTCGTCGCGCCGCCGGACGGCCTCAAACACCGCCTCCTGCGCGACGCCAGCCGCAAGGAGAAAGTCGAGGCGATGGCCCGCAGCCTCCGGTTCATGGAGCAGACCGGCACCGCCGCGTTCCTGGAGTTCCGCGAGGGCGGCGTCGAAGGCGTCGAGACCATCCGCGACGCGCTCGCCGACCGTGACATCGACCCGGTCATCTTCGGCCGCGAAACGGCCGATGCGATGCGGGCCGCCGACGGGTTCGGCGCCTCCGGCGCGCGGGACAGCGACTTCGGCGACCTGCGGGCGGCGGCTCGCGAGGCGGGCAAGCCCTTCGCCATCCACGCCGGCGAGCGCGACCCGCACGACATCACGCCCGCGATGGACCTCGACCCGGCGTTTCTGGTCCACATGGTCCACCCGCGCGAGGAGCACCTCGACAGTCTCGCCGAGGAGGAAACGCCGGTGGTGGTCTGCCCGCGGTCGAACCTCGTGACTAACGTCGGCGTGCCACCCATCCGCGAACTGCTGGAGCGTACTACCGTCGCGCTGGGCACGGACAACGTGATGCTGAACTCCCCGTCGATGTTCCGGGAGATGGAGTTCGCCGCTAAACTGGCCGACGTGCGCGCCGTGGAGGTGCTGCGGATGGCGACCAGAAACGGTGCCGCGCTCGCGGGCAAGGAGTACGGTCTGGTGGAAGCGGGGCGACCCGCGAAACTCCTCGTGCTCGACGGCGACTCGGACAACCTCTGTGGCGCCGAGGACTGGGTTCGGGCGGTCGTGCGACGTGCGGGACAGGCCGACGTGAAGGACGTGATACTCTGAACTGCGGCCCGGACTCAGATGACGGCGAGATACACCACCCAGACCGTCAGTATGAGGCCACCGACGACGAGGTAGTAGCCGAGTTTCTTCATCTTCTCGACTGTCTCCTCCCCGACTTCGGTCTCCTCGCCGGGCGTGCCGAGCCACGTCCTCGCCTGTCGCTCGGCCTCCGTCCGCGGGTGGGTGATAATCCAGAGGCCGAGCCCCAGCAGCGCGAGGCCGACCACCAGCCCTTCCAGAATCACGGGAACGGGTGGTACGCGCGGTCCGGTTTCGGCTCGAACCCCATCATCGACGAGAGCCGCTCCAGCCGGTCGCCGAAAAAGGGCTCCCCGGTGAACAGCGGCTGGGCCTCCGGCACCACCACGCGGACGGCCTCGAAGCCGATCGCCTCCACGTCACGCGGCGTCAGCCGGGCGGCGTAGGGTGACAGTCCGGCGCTCGTCACCCGCTCGATGGCTTCGGTTAGCTCCGCCTCGCCGGACAGCCCGTCGGCGTCGTCGACGACGCTCGTGGCCGGCACCGACGCCTCAAACTCCGTCAGTTCGCGGGCGCGTTCGGGGAACTCGCCGTACTCGCCGATGGCGCCGCCCTCCTCGCGGGCCTGCTCGGGCCCCATGTTGCGGAGCTCAATCCAGTTCTGGAGCGCCTCCGAGAGCGCGCTCTCGGCTGCGGCGACGGGGTCGAGCGAACAACCGGACCCGGCCGCGAACGCGGGCCACTCGCCGTCATCGCGGTGGACCGTGACGGCGATGACGGGGATGTCCACGTCCTGCGTGAGCAGCGACGCCGACACCGAGAGCCCCTCCGCGTTCGCCCGGCGGCGGAGCCGGTCGAACGCGCCGTCTTCATCGTCGCCGTCGACGCTCAGCCCCAGCGGTTCGTACTCGGAGTACCACGCGAGCATCGTCGCGTCGCGCTCGACGACTTCGTAGAGCCCCGACAGCGTCGCCTCGACCGTGGAGTTGCCGAGGCCGAGCCCCGTCGTAATGGCGGGTTTGATACTCTCCTGCGGGGGTGGGTACTGAACGACCTCCGCCGGGAGCCACGCCCCGGAGCCGTCTGCCAGGTCGAGTGCGGGGGTCCAGAGCCGTTCATCGGTCGGCGTCGGCTCCGAGTACCCTTCGGGGCGGACGAAATCGATTGCCGATACCGCCCCTTCCAGGGAGAGCGAATCGTCCCGGCGGAACTCCGACTCGCGGTAGACGCCGGCGCTGTAGCGCTCCAGCGCCTCCCCGAGCGCCTTCATGTACGCCCGGTTCCAGTCCGAGTCCGCACCGGCGGCGAACTCCGCGGCACGGGCGTCCGAAAACCCCGAGGTGTCGGCGGTCTGTGCGAGATAATACGGCAAGGGGTAGGACTCTTGCTCGCCGACCTGCCGGACCATCCCCACGCGGTCATCGACGGCGGCCTCGGCGCGTTCGAGACTGTCGTCGAGGTCGGCGTCGCGGTGGGTCAGGGTCAGCGTCCGGTCGCGGCCGTCGCCACAGCGACAGAACGGCACGGCCTGGAAGCGCCGCTCCGGGCCATCTACTTCGACGACGGTGCCGCCGAGTTCCTCACCGGTCAGGTGTCGGGTCGCGCGCCGGGCGGCTATCGCGCCGGCGTAGCGCACCGCGCTCCTGACGCCTTTGGTTTCTGCCGCTGGCTCCTCGATGGCGGAGCCCACCCGCTTTCGGAGACAGCGGAAACAGCCCGAATCGGCGCTGTACAGCGAGACGGCGGCGTCGATGCCCTCGATGGCGTAGCCACCGACGCCGCCGACTTCGACGGCGACCCAGCGGTCGAGCGCGTCGGTGGCGGTGCCGAACGCGTCCGCGCCCGCGGCGCCGACGACGAAGCCGAAGTCGACTCCGGAAAGCTCCGGAGCGTCGGTTTCCGAGACCTGTGCGTCGAGGTCGCCCATCGCCGCCGCGATGGCGTCGACGGCCGGGCCCGTTCCGACGATACCGATATCCATGACTGCGGGTTGGCGCTCGGCCTGAAAAAGGGTCTGGTGGGCGTTAGCTCGCGATCATCGACTGGGCGACGCTCGCAAGCTCCTCGGGGTCGGTCCCGTGGAGCCGTTCGTCGCCGAGTTTGAGCCGCAGGCGCGGGCGCCCGACGTCGATGGGGACTTTCTCGGTGTCGATGAGGCCGAGTTCCTCCAGTTTGGTCTTGGTGCGGGAGAACGTCGCCTTCGAGGCGATGCCCACGTCCTCGCCCCACTTGCTGATGTCGTAGAGCAGCACGTCGTTTTTCGCGGCGACCAGCAGCGTGATGGTGACCTCGTCGAGACCATCGCCGTCGCCACGGGCGGTCTCCAGCGAGGAGAGCACCGTATCGAAGTCCGTGCGGGTCTGCTCGCCGATGCTGGCCTCCATCGTGTCCCGGACCCGGGTGATGGAAGGGGTGCGGAGGTTGTACACGTCGGCATCGGCGAACCGGTCCTCGTAGGTCTCGAACGCGGTCTCGACGAACTCCTCGTCGTCCGTGGTCAGCCCCGCGACCCGGTCACCGGCGGTGACGACGGCAACCACGCGGTCGGGCGTGACCAGCAGCGAGTTGTCGACGGTCTCCTCGATTGTGCGGAGTTCGAGGCTGTCGGCCTCGACCAGATCGCCGGCGCTGCTCGCGATCAGGAAGTCGTCCATCACGTCCTTCAGGAGCCGTTCCTCGGCGAGCAGTTTCAGATTTGGTAGCGCACCATCGAAGTCGGTGCCCAGTTCGACCAGCGTCTCGACGGCTGTCTCGGATGGGTCAACGATCAGAAGCTCCTCGTCGGCGTCTTCGACTGCCGAGCGGAGGATATCCTCGATGTCGTCCCCGAGTAAATTCGACGTCATAGTCGCTTGAGTCTATGTGGTTATCAATATTTAATACTAACGGGTATATAGAGTTATCAGGCCCTCTCGACACAAATTCCGACCGATCCAGTTCGGTGAACTATCTCTCGGTGGCCAACAGCCTTATTGGTTGATGGTGTGGAATAAGGTGTATGGTTCGTGACAGCGTGCCATCTGAGATCGGTGTTCGGTTGACCGGCTTCGCCGCCAACCACCCGCGACTGGTCGTAACGCTCGTGCTGTTGTTCGCGCTGGTCGCGGCGCAAGGCAGCGTTGCAGCGGCAACGGAGTTCGACGGTGTGCTGACGGAGAGCGGCTCCGGTTCCGTCGACGACGGTCCCTGATTACGACGTGAGCCGGTCGGCGAGTTCCGTCGACCAGTGAACGTCCTTTCGGTAGATAACCGCGAACTCGCCCGTCTGGAGGAACGAGATTAGTTCGTCGCGGTCCAGCGTGAACCGCTGCTCGTTCCCGATGAGGTTCGGGCGTCCGGAGTCCTCCAGATGCACCTTCATTCGGCTCCCGGTTCTCGTCGGCGTCGGCATCCGGTAGACGAGTGAGAACCGGTCGGTTTCCGTCTCGGAGAGTGTGACCTCGGGGCCGACGAGTGACTCCGTCTGGGTGAGGACGTGCGAGCCGTCGCCGACGACGGCGTAATCCTTCCCCATGATGACCCGCCGGCGCGCCAGCGAGAGCGCCCGCTCGATGCTGTAGCCGTGGACGACCAGTCGGGCGAACATCGTGCCGACAGTCGCGGCGTGGCTGTCGAGCACCTTCTCGAAGGTGACCGCACCCGCGATACTGCCCTTCCGCACCATCTCCAGGCCCTCCTCGTAGGAGCCACAGGCGTTGAGGAAGAACGTCTGGGCCCGCGAGGTGTCGACGGACGATACCGAGAGGTTACCGTCCGGGCAGCGCAGCCCCGACTCCTCGCAATGGCCGATGAAGTGCAGCAGGTCGGTCCGGCTCTCGATGGTGCGTGCGAGTTCGGCGGTGGTTAGCGACTCGCGCACGTCCACGTCAATGTCGAGTTGTTCGGCGCGGCGCCGGTAGATATCGGTGGCCTGGGAGTGTTCGTCACCCATCTCCCCTTCGTTCAGCACCGAAACCACGGAGATCGGCTCGTCGGCGCGCGCCCGGAACGCCGCGCGGTTCTCGTAGGCCTCGGGGAGGGCCTTGAACGTGTCCAGCGCAACCCCGTCGCTCAGCCAGCCGTGGAACCGGCTCGGCCCGAGTTCGGGTTCCACCAGTTCGACGGTCGGCACGGAGTTGTCGGCCGCGCGGTAGAAATCCGACAGCGAGCTATCCAGGCGGTCGGCGCCGCTCAGCGACCCGCTCCGCGGGGTGAACAGCTGTGGGACGTTCGCCAGCACGTGCGGGAGCGTCTGAACGTTCTCGTAGGTCGGCTCGATGTAGAGCGAGAGATGCCACTCGGGAAGCCGGTCGGCCACCCGCTCGAACGCGGCGTCACGGTACGCGGCGACGCGTTCGCTGATGGGGGCATCGTAGAGCGTCTCGGCGTCCAGGGCGAGTTCGTCCAGGAGGTCGGCCTCCTGCACGTCGGCGTTGTGGGGGCCGGCGGTCCGAACCAGACAGTCGAGCCAGAAACACCGCCGGAGTAGTGCGGCGACCCGCTGTTCGTACTCGCGGCCGTGTCCCAGACTGAGTGTTTCTCCCCCCGCCGAGAAGGTCGGTTCCGTCCCCGGTTCGGTCCGGAGGTCGGCGCCGAGATAATGCACCAGGGATGCCGCGGGCAGGAGTAGCTTCAGGTCCGGCGGTAGCGTGAGTTCCACCCCGGTGTCGGGTTTCCCCGTCTTGACCTCTTCGGGGACGGAGGTTTCTTCGCCGAACTCTACCAGCGGCGGGTGGGTCCGCATCGAGTTGAACGACCGGTCGGCGGTCGTCGACCGATGGGAGACCGGGAGCGCCGAGAGCGCCGTCGCGACGCCCTCGGGGGTTTCGGGAACGACGACGGCGTCGGGCGGGGATTCGTCGCGGCTGCGGAAGCCAACCCGCACCGGTTTGGGGGAGCGAAGCGAGAGCACGCCCTGTTCGTAGTCGGGGAGCGACAGCTCGAACGCGCCGTCGAGCCGGATGTAGAGCTTCAGCGGCGTCTCGATACGGAGTTCGTAGCGTCCTTTCGGAAACGAAACCGGCCCCTGTTCGTCCTCGAGGGCCGTCCGTTCGCCGGTTGCGAGGTCGGTCACGAAGACGAACGCCGGGGGGAACGCCAACCGCCGGACCCGGCCACAGAGTTCCGCGTCGGTCTGTGCGGTCAGCGTCGGGGCTGTTTCGACCGGTTCCCAGGAGGGCGCATTGAGCTCCATGGAGGTTTTCGCCTCGTCGATGGCGTGAACGGTGCCGTTCGCGTAGTAGGCCTCCATTCTCGAATTGCCTGTGTATCGTCGGCCCGACGCTAAATCTCTGTCGGGCGCGACAGTCAGCCTTAATGTGCCCCTGACCGGCCTTGTTGGTATGGAGCACGACCACGTTCGACAGGTGGACCCCGAAGTCGCCGACGCGCTCGAAGCCGAAATCGGCCGCCAGCAGGACACGCTCGCGATGATCGCCAGCGAGAATCACGTTTCTGAAGCGGTGATGGACGCCCAGAGCAGCGCGCTCACCAACAAGTACGCCGAGGGCTACCCCGACAAGCGCTACTACGGCGGCTGTGAGCACGCCGACACCGTCGAGCAGTTGGCCATCGACCGGGCCAAGGAGCTCTGGGGCGCCGAGCACGTCAACGTACAGCCCCACTCCGGGTCCCAGGCCAACGTGGCCGTCTACATCGCCGCCCTGGAACCGGGCGACAAGATTCTCAGCCTGAGCCTGACCCACGGCGGCCACCTCAGCCACGGCCACTCCGCGAACTTCGTCGGCGAGCACTTCGAGGTCGAGCATTACGAGTCCGACCCCGAGACGGGCTACATCGACTACGAGGCGCTCTACGAGCAGGCCCAGGCGTTCGACCCGGACATGATCGTCTCGGGCTACTCCGCGTACCCGCGCGAGGTCGAGTGGGACCGTATTCAGGAGGCCGCCGCCGCTACCGACGCGCTCCACCTCGCGGACATCGCCCACATCACGGGGCTCGTCGCCGCCGGCATCCACGAGAACCCCGTCGGTATCGCTGATTTCGTCACCGGCTCCACCCACAAGACCATCCGCGCCGGTCGTGGCGGGATGGTGATGTGCGGCGAGGAGTGGGCCGAGGCGGTGGACAAAGCCGTGATTCCGGGGATGCAGGGTGGCCCGCTGATGCACAACATCGCGGGCAAGGCGGTCGGGTTCAAGGAGGCCTTGACGCCCGAGTTCGAGGAGTACGCCAGCCGCGTCGTCGTCAACGCCGAGGCACTCGCCGAGCGACTCCAGGACCGAGGCCTCGACCTCGTCTCCGGCGGGACCGACACCCACCTGGTGCTCGCTGACCTCCGGCCGTCCCACCCCGACACCTCGGGGAAGGACGTCGAGGAGGCCCTGGAGAAGGCAGGTATCGTGCTCAACGCGAACACCGTGCCGGGCGAGACGCGGTCGCCGTTCAACCCCTCGGGCATCCGCGCCGGCACGCCCGCGCTCACGACCCGCGGCTTCACCGCGAGCGACTGCCGGGTGGTCGGGGACCTCATCGCCGACGTCGTTGACGCCCCCGAGGACGAGGACGTGCTCGCCGCGGTTTCCGAGCGCGTCGGCGAACTGACGGACAAGCACCCCCTATACGAGTAGCGCCGCTCGTAGCGGGGGCCGCTCCCGCAGAACGGGGACCACCGTGAAGTGTTACACGTTCTTGCCTATTCGCTCTGTTTTTGGCCGGGAGATATACACGTATCCGAGGGTTGAAGTGCGCGCGGCGCCCGTATCCGTCCATGAACGAAGCCATCCGAGAGCGGTCCGGGCGGGCCGACGTTATCGACGGCGAGGCCGTCGCCGAGCAGGTCCGTGGAGAAGTCGCGTCGGCGGTCGAGCAGCTCCGGGCGGCGGGTGTGACGCCGGGGCTGGCCACCGTGCTGATGAGTGACGACCCTGCAAGCGAGACGTACGTGCGGATGAAACAGCGCGACTGCGAGGAGGTCGGCATCGAGAGCCGACACGTCGAACTCGACACCGACGCGCCGCAGTCGGAGCTGTTCGCGACCATCGACGAACTCAACGACGACCCCGCAATCCACGGGATTCTGGTGCAGCGGCCGCTGACCGAGAGCGTCGACGAGCCGGCGGCGCTGCGCCGAGTCGACCCGGAGAAGGACGTCGACGGGTTCCACCCCGAGAACGTCGGTCGACTGGTGACGGGCGACCCCCGCTTCGTCCCCTGTACACCGTTAGGGGTTCAGCGGCTGCTGAGGGAAGCCGGCGTCGAGACCGCCGGCTCCGACGTTGTCATCGTCGGCCGCTCGGAACTGGTGGGCAAGCCGCTCGCGAACCTGCTGCTGATGCGGAGCGATGGGGGCGATGCCACGGTCACGGTCTGTCATTCCAAGACCGACGACTTGGCGAGCCACGTCTCCCGTGCGGACGTGGTGGTGGTCGCCGCCGGCGTTCCGGAACTCGTCACCGGCGAGATGGTCGCGGAGGGGACGGTCCTGATTGACGTGGGAATCAACGAGGTCGGCAAGGGCGAGGAACGCGAACTCGTCGGTGACGTGGCCTACGAGGAGGCGGCCGAGGCTGCCGACGCTATCACGCCGGTACCGGGTGGCGTCGGACCGATGACCCGGGCGATGCTGCTGCGCAACACGGTCGTGTCGGCCGCAAGAACGGGCGATGTCGGCATCGATATCGGCTGAAATCAGGCGGTGACGACCGTCACTGGCCCCTCGAAGTTGAGGATGACCCGCTGGGTCACGTCGCCGAAGATGGCCTTTCCGGTGGGGGAGCGGCGTTGCCCGGTGAGGAAAACGTGGTCACAGCCGTGTTGCTCGGCGCCGTCGATGATGACTTCGGTCCGCTCGCCGACGGCGCCGGCCGTCTCGTACTCGATGTCGATGTCCGAGAGCACTTCGACCCCGACGTCCTTGGCGAAGCTTCGTGCGCCTTCGAGCGCCTGCTCGACCGAGTAGCTCACGTCGGCCTCCGGGATAGACTCCAGCGCCTCCCGCTCCTCGGTGTACTCCTCCTCGCTTGTCACACAGAGCAGGGTCAGCTTGGCATCGACGCCGGCCGCGAGCTCCCCGGCTTCACGAACGAGGTCCTTCGTCACGTCGTCGGGTCCGACTACTGCGAGTGCGTGCTCCATACACAGCCCCATGACGGGGGTCCCGTGATAAAACCGGGTGAAAATATGGTAGCACGCACCATGACAGAAGCGGCCCGTCCGCCGCTATCGACCGGGCGGATGGGGGCGGGCCGACCCCCATTAGCGAGCAGGCGGAGCGTCCGATGGCCCTGGTCGGATGACGTGCCCGGCCGGGGTGCCCCGCGCTCCCGCGATGGCCCGACCGGCGGAACTCAGCGCACGAGGGCTGTGACCCCGTTCCCGTATTTGAATCCTCGGTCGAGTCAGCGTCAGGCGAGTCACTCAAGCCGGTCGAGCCGGTCGGCTGCGGAGGCGAGCGCGGTTTCCGCGCTCTCGGGGCTATCCGCGCCGCTCAGATACCGGTAGAGGTCACGGCACGCGTCCACCAGTCGTTCCGCGTCTTCGGGCGGTACATCACCGTCCAGGGCGCTCACCCGTTTCTCGTGGTCGCGGATGCGTTCGACCACCCGTCGTGCCTCCGGGTCGGGATTGTCGTCGAGGTAGGCGGCGACGTCCTCACGGTAGGCCTCGACGGCGGTAGCGCAGGCGAGCCCTCGCGCGGCAGTCAGCGAGTCGGGCACCTCGTCGGGTTCAGGGCGGTCGCCGTCGTCCGCGCCGGTGAGGAGCCGCAGTAGGTATCGCTCGACATCGTCGTCGTCGCGGTCGCTGCGTTCGACGCCGACCCGGTTGTCTCGGCTGTAGTCACCGATGGCAGCGCGGAGTTCCTGTACTGCGAGGAACGTGTCGTCGAGGGGTTGGAGGTCGCCGGCGTGGATGAACCCCCGCTTGCGGAGGTACGCGCGGCACTCCGCCTCGACATCGGCGGCGACCTCGTCGATGGTGTCGTCGTCGGCGACCGCGTTCCGATGCGGCGAGAGGTCGATGGCTGCCGGACTGTCGGTGTGGCGCTTCCGCTCGTCCTCGACGCCGACGCTCCGGAGGCTCCCGCAGTTCGGGCAGGTGGCCTCGCCCGTCTCGTAGTAGGACCAGCGGGTCCCGCACTCCTTGCATTCGCGCTCGCCGCGGAGCTTCATACCCGCTCCTGGGGGCGCGAGCGGGAAAACGCCGCGGGTCCGCGGGCTTGGGAGCCGTTAGCGCGGGTCCGAGGGAGCTAAGTGGGCAAGCGCCGTACACCGCATCACGATGTCATCAGAGGATAGAGGAAGCCGTCACCCGGCGGCTGGTCGAGAAATCGGCCGACGTTGAGTTCGACGGCGGCAACCTGGTTCTCCGGCTTCCCGATGGCGAGCAGCGGCTCTCACGCAGCGCGGCGCGGGCGCTGCGCGACGACCTCACCGCAGCGCTGACCGGTCGCGAGGAGTTCCTCCGTACCGCGGGCGAGCACCGGCGTGACGGGAGTTACGTCGTCTCGCGGCTGAACGCCGACTCGGCCGGCCACGCCAAACAGTTCCGGGATTTCCGCGCGCTGGAAGCGCTCTACGAGCGGATGCCCCGCCGGTTCGACGCCGAGGCAGTTGGTGCCGCAGCACGCACGGACGCCCCCGGGCCCTCGTCGCTTTCGGGCACCCGTCGGCATCTCGTCCTGCGGCATTTCGTCGAGCATCCGGCGTTCGACTGCGAACTCGTCTCCGGGCAGCCGTTAACCGTCCGCAAAACGGAGAGCGCGGATGCGGCCGGCAGCACCGTCCGACTGGACGCGTCCGAACCGGAGGCGACGCCGATGGACTGACTCCGCCGACCGGCGGGGCCTCTCGCGGCGTCAACGCTTTTCACCGACCCGGCCGACCGGCAAGTATGACGTTTTCAATCGTCGCTCACGACCCGGAGCAGGAAGCAATCGGGGTCGCGGTCCAGTCGAAGTTCGTCAGCGTCGGGTCAGTCGTGCCGTTCGCGAGCGCGGAGGCCGGCGCAATCGCCACACAGAGCTTTGCTAACGTCGCATACGGCTCGGAGGGACTGGACCACCTACGGAACGGATTGACCGCCGAGGAAACCGTCGAGGAACTCGTCGCAGCCGACGACGAAGCCGAGCGCCGGCAGGTCGGCGTCGTGGGCGCGGACGGCTCCGTCGCGGGGTTTACCGGCGAGGAGTGTTTCGACACCGCGCTTGACGTGCAGGGCGACCGCTACACCGCCCAGGGGAACATCCTTGAAAACGAGGCGACCATCCACGCGATGGCCGAGCGGTTCGAGGAGACGGACGGCGGCCTCCCCGAACGGCTCATCGCCGCGCTCTACGCCGCCGACGAGGCGGGAGGAGATTCTCGCGGCAAGCAGTCGGCTGCGCTCTACGTCGTCAAGCCCGAGGGCGGCTACGACGGCGGCAACGACCGCTGGATAGACGTGCGCGTCGACGACCACGACGAACCGATTACGGAACTCGAACGGGTGTTCAAACTCTACGACGTGACGCTGCTCTCGCGGGCGGAGCCCGACGACCTGGAAATGTTGACTGGCGAAACGGCCGACGAGGTCGCCGACACGCTTGTGTCGCTCGGCTTCCTCGACGAGGCGGACGCGGATGTCGAGGCCTTCGAGGAGCAACAACGGGCGGCGCTGGAGTCGTTCCGCGGGATGAACAACTTCGAGAACCACTCGCTCGCGGTCGTCGAGGACGCGCTTGCGCGTGGCTGGGACGTCGCCGAGGGGGAGGGCGAGGCGCGGATGGTCGACGCCATCTGGCACGGGCTTCAGCGCCTCGACCGGGAGTAGGGTCGCGTTTCGTCGCCGGTCGGTGCGCCAGACACAAGCGGGTACCTCACTAATCCCCCTGTATGCGCGACGAGGAGGAAATCCGCGAGCAGTACGAGTTCCTGCAGGAGCATCTCGAAAGCGAGGAGATGAACCACGAGGGCGTCAGACAGATGTTCACGTACTACAAGCGAGCGCTGGGCTGGGTACTGGAGGAGGAGCACATATAGCTCCGTGTCCCATCCGTGGCAACGCTATATTTAACTATACCCACGGCAAAGCGGGAGTGACGCTTCGACTGGAGGGCCGAAGCGTCAGCGGGGACCGTTTCGCGAGGCCGCCCCCGGGCGCACTTTTCCCGCGCCCGGAACGGCTTCGCTTTCGAACGAACTGGTGAGCGTCGCCGCTCTGAACCGATATCGGTAATCCGTGAGACACATAGCTTCGACGACAGAATCACGGCTCGGTCGCCGGCCACTACCAGGGTTTCTCCTCCGATTCCCGGTACACCGCCACAACCTTTATCGTTTTACCGAGAGGTGTTCAGGCGAAACGATGTATGACCTGACAGGGTTCCAACGAGACCTGCTCTACGTCATCGCAGGCCAGGACGAACCCCACGGCCTCGCCATCAAGGACGAACTCGAGGACTACTACGAGAAGGAGATACATCACGGACGGCTCTACCCCAACCTCGACACGCTCGTGGATAAGGGGCTCGTGGAAAAGGGACAGCGCGACCGGCGGACCAACTACTACACGCTGACCCGTCGCGGGGAGCGGGAGATCGAGGCGCGCCGGGAGTGGGAGTCCCAGTACGTCGAGCAGTAGGCTACTTCTGGCTGTCGTCGCTCGTTTCATCGGGCCGCGGTTCGGTCGCCCCGTCGATGTCGAACGACTGGACGTCGACGCTCATGTGGGTCGGGTCGATGGCGTACGGTTCGATTGGTCTGCCCCCCATGAGTTCCGGCAGGACGATGTGTGCGAACCGGACCACGAGCACCAGCAGCATCGGCATCAGGAAGATGCCGTACCAGCCGAACAGTAGCGGGCCGAGCGTGTAGGCGAGCATCACCGCCCCGACGTGGAGCGAGCGCCCGGAGACGTACGGCCGCAGGACGAGGTCCGGGATGGTGTCCACGACGACGAACGAGACGACGGCGAAGGCGACGACGAACGCCAGCGTCCCCGCCGCCCCCGAGAGGAGTGCCTGCACCAGCAACACGAGCGCCACCGGGACGTAGACGAGTTTCATCCCCACAACGGGGACGAGGCTGGCGATGCCGGCCAGCAGGCCGACCAGCGCGGGGGCAGGAATCCGTAGCTCCGGCGGCGCGAACACGTTGAGCGCGGAGTAGGTGATGACGCCGATGGTGCCGGTCAGCACCGCGTTGAGGATGTTGCCGAAGAAAATGGAGTTGAAATCCCGGTCCACGGCGTCGAAAAACGCCTGGACGATGCCGCGCTCGTCGCCGAACCGGTGGGAGAACCACCGCGACAGTCTGTGGTCGTCCCGCAGCAGGTAGAACGCCAGCGCCAGCATCACGAACAGGTGGACGAGCGCGATGCCCAGCGTGGCGACGGTGCCGAAGGCCGACCCCAGCGAGGAGAGCAGTTGGGTGATATCACCCGTCGAGAGCACGCCACGGAGCGCGTCCTGCAGTATCGTCGCGGGGTCAGCCACCCGGTCGAGCGTCGCCGGGTCGATACCGAGGCGTTCGATATCGATGGGAGCGTTGCTGGCGTACTTGTCTATCTCCTGGAGCGCGATGGTGAGCGCGTAGCCGACGAGCAACAGCGCCGGCAACGCCAGCGCGACAAGCGAGACGGCGGCGGCGAGACTGGGGTTGTCGAGGGCGCGGCGGAGCTGTCGGTAGATGGGCCGGGTCGCGTAGTAGATGAACAGCCCGAACACGAGAGTCCCCACGAAGGAGTAGGCGACAAACAGCAGGCCGGCGGCGAGCGAAAAGCCGAGCGCCCACCACGCCAGTCGGCCCTTGTCGAGTTCTGGGAACTCCATACCTGCACCGTGGCGGGAACCGGCATAAGGGTGTTCCCGCTCGCTTTCCGGGGACATTTATCCCGTACCGCGCTGTATGTAGCGCTCCATGCACGCGCTCGTGGTCCAGACCGACGCGGTGGTCGCGGCGCCGCTCGACGAGCCAGTCGTGCGGCTACTGATCGCCGGCGCGCTCGGCCTGTTTCTCGGCCTGGAACGCGAGTGGTCGGAGAAATCCGCCGGCGTCCGCACGTTCTCGCTCATCTGCCTCTCGGGAGCGACGGCGACGCTGCTCGCCGAGCGCACCAGCATCGGTAGCTCCCTGCTCGCGGTCGGCGCGCTGCTGGTCCTCCTGCTGGGCGGGTTGCTGGCGGTTCGCGGCCTCCGCGAAACCGAGGGGGCGCTCTCGCTGACGACCACCGTCTCGATGTTCGTCGCCTACAGCGTCGGCGCGCTGACCGCGGCAGGGCTGGTCATCGAGGGCGTGACGGTCGCGGTACTCTCCTCGGTGCTGTTGGTGTTGAAACGGGAACTCCACTCTTTCGCGGGCGGGCTGGCCAAACCCGAAATCCGCTCAGCGGCGGAGTTCGCGGTGCTGGCGTTCGTCGTCTACCCATTGCTCCCGGCAGGGAACGTCTCGCTGTTCGGCGCCGCCTTCCCCCCGCGGGTGGCGTGGCTGATGGTCGTCACCGTGGCGGGTATCGGTATCGCCAACTACGCGCTGGTGCGGAGCTACGGCGGGAAAGGCGTCGCAATCACGGGGTTTTTCGGCGGGCTGGCGTCCTCCACCGCGGTCGTCGGCTCGATGCTCGACCACGTCCGTCAGCACGCGTCGGTGACGGAGTACGCCGTCGCCGCGGTGCTGCTGGCCGACGCCGCGATGGCGGCCCGGAACCTCGGCATCGTCCTGTTTTTCACCCTCACCTCGGACGCGCCGACGCTGGTCGGGGCGGCGATTCCGCTGGGCGCGCTGGTGGCCGTCAGCGTCGTCGCCGCGTGGCTGACCGCCGACTGGGACACGCCGATGGAAATCGGACTGGAGAGCCCCTTCTCGATGCGGAACGCGCTCGCGTTCGGCGGCGTGTTCCTGCTCATCCTCGCGGGGTCGGCGTTCGCGCAGGCCCGCTTCGGGACGCTGGGGCTCTATGTGAGCGCGGCGCTCTCGGGGCTGGTCTCCTCCGCGGGTGCGACTACCTCCGCGGTGTTGCTCTACATCGGCGGCGGCATCGATGCGGGGCCGGCCGTCGTCGCGGTCCTGCTCGCCTCGGGGTCGAGCATCCTGGTGAAAGCCGGGCTCACGGTCACGGGCCCGCGCCCGTTCGCGCGGAAGGTCGCCGCCTGGTCGACGGTGCTGCTTCTCGTGACGGCGGTGGCGACGGTCGCGGCGATGCTCGCCGGCAGCGGCGCGTTCTGAACTCCGCTTCGTCAGATTAACAATCTGGGTCGCCATGGGCGGTGCATGGACCGGCATACTGCAGAGCCGGAGGTCGCCGACCTCCCCGGCGAGAACGCACGCGAGTGGGTCGACTATCACCACGAGTTCTCCGCGCCGAGCACGTACGTCTACGAGTTCGTCTGGGACCACACGGCGCCAGCGGAGGGGCCGTTCTGCACCGACGTCGACGGCAACGTTCTGATGGATTTCACCAGCCACGTCGCCGCCGCGCCGCTCGGCTACAACAATCCGAAGGTGATGGACAAACTGCGGGAGTTCGACATGGTGGACCCGCTGAAAATCGCCGGACAGGACTTCTACGTCTCCGACGGCCAGCCGCCGGGCGAGAGCGAGTTCCCCGGCCCGGCCGGCCTGATGGACCGCATCACCGCCATCTCCGAGGAGTTCGGGATGGACACGGTGTTCATGTCTAACTCCGGCGCCGAGGCCATCGAGAACGCGATGAAGGTGGCCTACGACCACAACCCCCTCGGGAAGTACGCGTTCACCTTCGAGGGGGCCTTCCACGGCCGCACCCTCGGCGCGCTTTCGCTCAACCGCTCGAAGGGCGTCTACCGCAAGCGGTTCCCCGAAATCGCGAGCGTCCACGACCTGCCGTTCTGTTCGTGTGAGGGCGCGCCGACGTTCTGTGAGTGTGGCTACTTCGCGGGCGACGAGTCGGCGTTCCGCGCGAAAATCCACCCGAAGAAGGGCCACGTCGACCCCGA
>JBDGQC010000145.1:0-15491 GCA_042219375.1 Halolamina sp.
GCCTCGCCGAAACACGCTGCACTCGTCCGCCGGCAGGGCCGCCTCGAAGAATCGTTCGTCCAGGTACTGGAAACCTATCTCGAATCCCCGAACCAGGAATGACCAGGTCGCCCTAAACGAATAAACCGGTCGCTCAACTACTGGAACCGCTCCCCCCGAAATTCAGGCCAGCGGCGTCCGCTCGACGACCGTCCCGTCGTAGTTCGGGTACTGTTCCACGATTTCGCCGTCGGTCACGTCGCCGTCCTCGATCATCTCCTCCAGCAGCCACCACGCCACCTCGACGTGGTCGGATTTGACCGTGTAGAACTCCTCGGGCACGCCGAGTTCCTCGAAGCGCTCGGGGTCGGCGTGGCTCTTCCCGTAGACCAGCGTCCCGTCGTCGGTCACGTCGTCGAACTCCCGGCGGACGTTCCGGGCCATCCGCTTGAGGCGTCGGCGGTGCTGGGCGGCGTCTTTGAACACGGAGGTACAGAAGTACACCTTCTCGTGGTCGCCCATCACGTCGAGAATCTCGTCGCGGTCGCCCTCGACGGCGGACATGTGCCCCTCCTTGCGCTCGAAGCCCTCCTGCTGCATCCGGCGGTAGTTCCCGTCGGACATCTCGAACTCGTTGATGTTACAGAACTCGGCGGCGCCCTCGTCGAGGAACTCCATGAACTCCGGTTCGGGCCGGATGCCCGGAATCTCGAACGCCGGGGTGAGCCCCTCCTCACGAGCGATGTGGAGGATGTCCTCCCACTCGGTGCCGTGCATCTCGCCCCAGAGCTCCAGAGGCGGGTGGAAGCGAATCTCGTCCAGCCCCGCCTCCGCGAGGCGGCGCATGTTCTCCCGGCCGCCCGGAATCCCGGTGTAGAGGTGGATGTGGTGGTCCTCGCCGAACTCGTCTTTCAGCAGTTCGATGTAGTGACAGGTCCGTTCCAGCACCTCCTGGGGCTCGCCCCCGGTGATGGAGGAGCCGAGCGCGTCCATCCGCTTTGCCTCGGTGATGACGTCCTCGTCGCTCTCGACGGGTCGCTCGTTGGCGTACACCTGCTCGACGTTCTTCCGGTTCTCGCCGAGCGGGCAGTAAAAGCAGTCCCGCTGGTCACAGTAGCCGTAGACGAACATCACCATCTTGCCGCCCATGGCGCACTGTTCACAGCCCTTCGAAATCATTCAGTTGTGGTGAATACCCGGGGGAGCCTGAAAAACCGCACGGTGCGGCCGTGTGCCGCCGTCTCACGGTGTGTTCCGGGTCGACAGTCGCCGGGCGCGTGACCGCTGTCGCCACAAACGATTTCTCCCAGGGACCGCGAGCCGGCAGTATGCAGCGACAGCCCTCCATGCAGCACCCGCGTACGGCCTCGAACGGAGCCAGCGGATGAACCGGCGACAGTTCCTCGCCGCCGGCACCGTCGCCGTTGGGTTCCGAACAAACGGCGTTGCGCCAGCGTCCGCGTCACCGACGGAGGCACCACCCGGCGTGGCCGACCGGCGCACGTACGAGAGCCTCTGGGTTTCCGGCACGGCTCCTGCCCACAGTAACGGTCGTGTGTTCGTCGGCCGAAAGGGACCACGTCCGGGGCCAGGGGACCCGGTCCACGTCGCCGTCATCGACGCCAGCGGCGAGGTAACACAGCGTGTATCCATCACCCCCGACCTCCCTGACGAGGCCCACGCGACGCCGGACGTCGTTCGGACCCCTGCTGGCTACGCCGTCGCCGCGGGCCCGTGGCTCGCGCGACTGGACACCGAACTCGCGGTTCAGTCGACCGCGAAAAACCCGGATATCGAAGCCACCAAACACACCTCGCTCGTCTCCCTTCCCGACGGCTTCGTCGCCGGCTTCACCGAGTGGCTGCCTAACGCGTTCTGGACGCACTTTGTCGGTTTCGACACGGACGGAGGCTATCGCTGGCATCACGAGTACAACGTCAACGGCTCGCAGGCGCTCGACTTCCTCGTCCCGGACGGTGACGGCGGCGCGCTCGCGGGCGGGACGTTCCCCTGGTTGGCCGAACTCGACGCCGACGGGACGTTTCGGGAGGTGACGCTCCCGGATGGGCTCCCGGAGGGAGTTCTGAACGCCGGTGTGCGGGACGGCGACGGCCTCGTGCTCTGCAGCGGGAGCGAGATGGTCCGCCTCGACGGGTCGTACGAGATTGCCTGGTCGCGGACCTTCGCGGCGCTCGCCGACGAACAGGTCGTCGAACTGACGGCGACCAGCGACGGCGGCGTCCTGTTCTCAACGGTCGGTTCGGGCGAGAACCGCATCGTGCTATCGAAGGCGGGTACCGACGGCACGCTCCGGTGGAGTCACGGCTATCGGCTCAGCGGGGCGGCCGACATCCACACGCACGTGCTGGTCGAGCGGGCGCCGGGCGAGTATATCCTGGCCGGAGGCAACGAGCAGTCCCGGGAGGGATGGATGCTCCTCCTCTCGGAATCGCGGACGCCGACGGCCACATCCACGCAACCCGTCGTTACGTACTCCACCGCAACCCCGACGGCGTCGCCGCCGGACACGATAGTGAACTCACCGCCCCCGTCGACGACCACGGCCGTCCCGGGGTTCGGTGCCGCGACGGCCGTGCTCTCGGTCAGTAGCGCCGTCCTGTGGCGGTTGGTCCGGCGTGAGGACGAAACGTGACCCCCGCCGGCGCTCCCGAAAACAGATATAGCCTCGCGTCGTACCCTTTGCCTGATGCTGTTGGTCCTCGCTGTCGACCTCGACGACGACCTCGGTCGCAAGACCGGACTCTCGACGCCCGTCATGGGCCGGGAGAACGTCGAGGACGCCGCAACCGAACTCGCGACCGCCGACCCCGAGGACTCCGACGTGAACGTGCTGTTTCAGGCCATCCACACCCGCGACGAACTCGCCGCCGAGAGCGACGAGGAGGTGGCTGTCGCCGCCGTCACCGGCATCGACGGGAGCGACGTGACGGCCAACCGCGCGGTGGGCGAGGAGGTCGATACCGTGCTGGCGGCGCTGGCGACGGGCGAGAACGTCCGCGCGGTGGTCATCACCGACGGCGCGCAGGACGAATCCGTGCTGCCGGTCATCCGCTCGCGGCTCCCCATCGACGGTCTGCGCCGGGTCGTCGTCCGGCAGGCCCAGGACCTCGAATCCATCTACTACACCATCAAGCAGGTGCTGGGCGACGAGGAGACCCGTGGGACCCTGCTGGTGCCGCTGGGGATTCTGCTGCTCATCTATCCCCTGATTATCGTCGCCGACGCGTTCAACGTGGCCGGCGTCTCCGTGCTCGGGGTCATCTCCGCGCTGCTCGGGTTCTACACCCTCTTTCGCGGGCTGGGCCTGGAGGACGCCGTTGACGAGGCCGCCGAGGAAGTCCGCCAACTGCTCTACGCCGGTCGGGTGACCCTCATCACCTACGTCGTGGCGTTCGCGCTCGTCATCGTCGGCGCGTGGCAAGGCTACCAGACGCTGACCGCCGTGCAGGCACAGGCGGCTGGCGACCTCCCGCTCCCCACACAGGCTGCGGTGTTCGTCAACGCCGCAGTCGGCTGGTTAGCGGCGGGTGGCGTCACCTCCAGCCTGGGGCAGATAACCGACGAGTATCTCGCCGACGAGTTCCGGTGGCGCTACCTCAACGCGCCGTTCTACGTGCTCGCCATCAGCGTCGTGCTCCACGCCGTCTCGGGCTTTTTCCTCCCCGGCGGCGTCGGCCTGGAGGTCATGGGCGTGACCGACCTGGCGATGGCGCTGACGGCGGGGACGCTGCTGGGCGTGTTGAGCACGCTCACCTTCGCCATCGCGGAGAACCGGTTCCCCGCGACGCCCGAACCGGCCTGAAACCCGTCGACGCCTACCGCTCCCGCGTCACCACGTACTCGGCCAACTGTTCGAGGTACTCCTGCGCCTCGCCGTCCTCGACGGTCGCGGTCTGAAGCGCGGCGAGGGCGCGTTCGGACTCCTCAAGCGCTCGCTCGTTGGCCTCCTCGGCGGTGAGGTCGGTCACCTGAATCAGCGACGGCCGGTCCATCTCGGCGTCCTGCCCCGACGGCTTGCCGAGTTCGGCGGCGTCGGCGGTGGCGTCGAGCACGTCGTCGCGCATCTGGAAGGCGACGCCGACCCGTTCGGCGTACTCGCCCATCGACTCGATAGTGAAGCCGTCGGCGCCGGCGGCGACGGCGCCGACTTCGGCCGCGGCGCGGAACAGCGCCCCGGTCTTCCGCCGGGCGAGTTCCATGTACTCGGCCTCGTTGGTCGGCCTGGCGACCAGTTCCGTCGCCTCGCCCTCGCCCAGTTCGGCCATCGCTTCGGCGACGATCTGCATCGCGTGCTCGTCGGCCGAGAACAGCGCGAACGCCTCGCCGAGCAGGCCGTCGCTGGCGACGAGTGCCGGCCCGTAGCCGAACTCCGCCCACGCGCTCGGCGTCCCGCGGCGCAGTTCCGAGCGGTCGATGATGTCGTCCACGACCAGCGAGGCGTTGTGGACGAGTTCGATACCGAGCGCGAACTCCACGGCGTCCTCGGGGTCGCCGCCGGCGGCCTCGCAGGTCAGCAGCGAGACGGCCGGCCGGACGCGCTTCCCGCCCGAGAGCGTGACGTGGCGCAGTTGCTCGGCGAGTTCCGGTGGCTCGACCGCGTCCACCAGGGTCGCCAGTCGCTCGTCGACCAGTTCCACCCGGCGGTCGAGCGTCTCCATTACGTCAGTATCGGGGATGATTACGCAAGTACGTGACGGTACGGGCGGGTGCCGAGAGGCCGAACCGGGGCGTTCCGTGGCCCGGGAAACCGCACCGTTATCACCCATCACGCACAACTTCCGGCCAATGGGAGTTCTGGAGGACAAGGGACGGGCGCGCCTGTTCTACAAGTACCTCTCGAAGGTGTACGACCGCATCAACCCGTTCGTCTGGAACGAGGAAATGCGCGACGAGGCGCTGTCCCGCACCGGCATCGAGCAGGGCGACCGCGTGCTCGACGTCGGCTGTGGCACCGGCTTCGGAACCGCGGGACTGCTCCAGTACACCGACGACGTGCACGGCCTCGACCAGAGCGTCCACCAACTGGAGAAGGCGTGGGCGAAGTTCGGCAAGACCGACCGGGTGAACTTCTACCGCGGCGACGCCGAGCGCCTGCCGTTCGCCGACGACAGTTTCGACCACTACTGGTCCTCCGGGTCTATCGAGTACTGGCCCAACCCCGTCGACGCGTTGGCGGAGGCCCGGCGGGTCACACGCCCCGGCGGGACCGTCCTCGTCGTCGGGCCCGACGCCCCACGAAACACGCTGTTCGGAACGCTCGCCGACGCAATCATGCTGTTCTACGACAGCGACGAGGCCGACCGGATGTTCCGCGAGGCCGGCTTCACCGACCTCGAGCACGTCGTCATGCAGGCCAACCCCGGCAGCCCGCGGGCCATCGTCACGGTCGCGACGGTGCCCGAGGCGTAACACGCCGTCCCCGCCTACGCGCGCACCTCCGTCCGCAACGACGCGATTTTCGTCTCCCCATGGAACAGGTCGACCGTCAGCACCGTCCCGGGTTCCAGCGCGGGCGCGTTCGTCCCCGCGACGCGGAACGACGCCGTCTCCCCGGCGGTCCACGCGCCGTCGTCGCTCGGGTTGAACGGGCCGGTCGGCCCGCCGCGGAAGCCGCGCGCGGCGAAGAACGGAACTGGGGGCTGGTGGGAAAGCGGCGTTCCATCGACGGCCACCTCCACCCGTAACGGGCCGACCGCCACCGCGTCGCCGCCCTCGTGGACGAGGCTGACGCGGTCGCCGGTGGCATCGAGCGAGAACGAGGCCCGCGGCGCGGGGCCGTCGAGCGCGGCGGCCTGGCCGAACGCGAGCGCGCCGACGAGCGCGGCGGCGGCGACGGTGAGAGCGACGAGCAGCACCGCCGCGAACACGGGCGATGCGCCGCGGTCGGCGGTGCGGAGCGAGAGCCCTGAGTCGGTATCATGCTCGACGGGGCTGGGAGGCATACGGTCGCTGGTCCCGTCATCCCTCTTGAACCCTCGGGCGAGAGACCCCCGGCCTCTCGCGTCAGATATCGGGTGCGTCGGTGGAGTTGGTTTCGAGGAACGTCGCGGCCGTCTCCTCCCCGACGGCGGTGACGGTGAAACTGCCCCGCGGCGAGAGCGTCCAGAGCGTGCCGTCGTCGCCGGTGCGGCCCACTTCGACCCCCTCGGCGGGCCCCTGGCTTATCGTGACGGAGAGGTTGACCGGTTCGCCGGTGTCGGCGTCGGCGACGTGGACGCGCATCGGGCCGCCGGGATAAGTGCGGTTGACCGTGATGCGGAGGCCGTTCAGCACGTTCGAGGCCGCCGGGCCGCTCTGGAACTTCGCCAGCGGAACCTGTTGGTACTCCTTGAACACCCGCTCGGAGCCGCTGTCGACGAACGCGGTAAGGCTCTCGTTCGTCTGGGTCACGGTGACGATGTTCGTCGTCCCGGAGGCGGTCACCGAGGCATCGACACCTCGGGTGATGACGGGGTAGCTCCGCCTGGTGACGTTGATAGCCGTGCTCGTCTCCATCGTCGCGCTCGCATCGCCCGAGCGGACGGCGCCGCGGAACGCCTCACGCACGTACGTCCCGCCGTCGATGGTCGTCAGTTCGTACCCCTCCGGACCGGTGGTGACGAAAAACTGGGTCGGCGGCGCCGTGCCGCGGATGGCCTCGATGGCCCGTTCGCGGACGGGGCCATCGAACGCCCGGAGTTCGTATCGCACCGGGTTGGCCCGGGAGAGGCTGAACCCCTCGATATCGTCCGCGAGAGTCACCAGCATTGCGACGCGGTCCTCCAGCGCCTCCGCCCGCGCGGAGATGGTCGCGAGTTCGATGACGAACTCCCGCGGCGTGAGTTCGCCGCGATTGAACGCCGTGATGGCGGCCTGCTGTCGGCCGCGAAGCGTGATGACCTCCTGTTCGACGGTGGAGATGGCCTCGATGATGCGCCGGCTCTGCTCGTCCTCGTCGTCGGTCGCCGTGATGTAGCGCTCGACGGCGATGGTCTCCATCCGTACGGCGCTAAGGTTGCCCGCGAAACGGGCCGACGACCCGAGGTTCAGCGTCGTGCGGTTGATTTCAGTCCGTTGGACCGCGGCCTCGGGTACCGCGAGTATCCGCGTTCGGTTGCTGTGGTTGACCGTAAGGGGGTCCCGCGATGCCGTCCGGTCGGCGGCAGACTCCCCGGCACCGTCCACCGCTGCGCTCGCAGCCGCGTCGCTCGTGGGGGTCCACGACGCGCCGTTGCCGATATCGGGCGACGCGCCCCCGGAACTGATGGGGGCGATGACCGCGGCGGAGAGGGCGAGAACGACCAGCAGAGGGAGGGCCTTCATCGACGCTATCTATCGCAGCCACCCACTTAAAACAGGTCGGAGCGTGACGGAGCCGTTCGCCGTCCCGCTGATGGAAAGCGTTTTCCCGAGACGCGTGGACCCTCAGGGCATGCGGTGTGCAGTCGCCGTCGTCGCCCTCCTGCTCGCGGCCGCCGCCGTTACCGGCGGGGCCGTCGCACAGGAAGGGCCGGACATCGACGGGCCGACGGCCACCACGTTTGACGTTCGCCTCCAAGCCAACGGCGACGCCCGCTGGGTCGTGCAGATGTCGTTCCCGCTGGACACCGGGGAGGAACGGGACGCGTTCCGCGCGTACGCCGCCGAGTACGAAGCCGGTGACGTGACGGCCGGCCCGGGTGTCCGGTTCTTCCGTACCGCCGCCGCGAGCGCGTCAGAGGTCGCGGGCCGGGAGATGCGGGTCGTCGACGTCGCCCGCGACTCCTCGCTCGGCCCCGAGGCGGGAACGCTGCAGCTCTCGTTCACCTGGACGGCGTTCCTCGGGCAGGACGGGGACCGCTACGTGCTCCGGGATGCACTCCGTACCCCGGAGGGGACGTGGCTCCAGTCGCTCGAAACGGGCCAACGGCTCCGCATCCACACGCCGCCGGGCTACGACATCGTCCAGAGCATCGAGGCTCGCCAGGCGAACGAGTCGCTGGTCATCACCGGCCCCGAATCGTTCGACCCCGACGAGTTCGTCGTCGCCTACGAACCCGCCGAGCCCCGAACCCGGAGCGAAACGGAAACGCCCACGCCGGAACCGGACTGGGGCGTCGTCGCCACGGGACTGCTCGGGCTGCTGCTCGTCGTTGTGGTCGTCGTGGCGCTCTGGCGCTGGCGCGGTTCCGGGGCGGTGCTTGCCGACGAGAGCGGCGACGGTTCGGGCGCCGAGGCGGCGGTGGACGGACCGACCGAGGCGGCTGGCGCCGGTGAGGCTGCCGCGGAGTCCGGCGACGACGGCGTCGACCCGGAACTCCTCTCGGACGAGGAACGCGTCGAGCACTTGCTCGAACAGAACGGCGGGCGGATGCGCCAGGCGGACATCGTCTCCGAGACCGACTGGTCGGACGCGAAGGTGTCCCAACTGCTCTCCCGGATGGCCGAGGAGGGGAGCGTCGAGAAACTCCGGCTCGGCCGCGAGAACGTCATCTCGCTGCCCGACGGCGAGCAGGAGGAGACCTAACCCCGACCCTGTTCACCCCGTCGGCCCGTTGTCCTGTTGCGTGCGCAAACGCCGCTGCCGACGGGCATAGCGAAAGGATTTACCACCGGCCAAGGAAACTGTGGGCTGATGAAGGTTCTCGTCACCGTCAAGGAGGTGGCAGCCGTCGAGGACGAGTTCGAGATAGACGGACTCTCCATCGACGAGCGCTACCTCGAGTACGACCTCAACGAGTGGGACGACTACGCCGTCGAGGCGGCCGTCCGCATCGCCGAGAACGCTGACGAGGAGGTCGAGGTCGTCACCGCGACCATCGGCCCCGAGCGCAGCGAGGAAACAATCCGCATGGCGCTGGCGAAAGGCGCCGACCGGGGGCTCCGCGTCTGGGACGACGCCATCGCCGACCAGACGCTGCTCGACGTGGACGCGAAGGTGTCCGTCTTCGAGCAACTGATCGCTGAGGAGGACCCCGACCTCGTGCTGTCGGGGGTCCAGGCAGCCGATGACTCCTTCGGCGCCACCGGCGTCGCGCTCGCCAACCGCGTGGGCTACCAGTGGGCGGCGGTCGTCAACAGCCTCGACTACGAGGCGGGCGAGGCGACGGCCGACGTCCGCCGCGAACTGGAGGGCGGCGTCGAGGAACTGACCGAAGTGGACCTGCCGGCGGTGTTTACCATCCAGACCGGCATCAACGAGCCCCGATACGCCAGCCTGCGCGGGATTCGGCAGGCCCAGGAGAAGGAGATCGCGCCGCGGGACCTCGACGACCTCGGCCTGACCGCCGAGGACGTGGACGGCGCGCTGGAGCTTACTGACATGTACGAACCCGAGAGCGAGTCCGACGCGACCATCTTCGACGGCGACGCCGAGGAGACGGCCGCGGAGTTGGCCGACGTGCTGCGGGAGAAGGGGGTGGTCGGCGAATGACCATCTTTGCGCGCGAGGCGCGCGCCGTTGCCGACGGAGGTGAGAGCCGATGACTGACGTTCTGTTCGTCGCTGAGCACCGCCGCGGCGACCTGCGCGACGTGAGCTACGAGGGCGTCACGGCGGGCCGCGAACTCGCCGACGCGCTCGGCGGCGACCTCCACGTCGCGGTCATCGCGGGCAACGTCGAGACGTTCGCCGAGTCGTTGAATACGCCCGAGGTCGACGCCATCCACACCGTGGACGCGGGTGCGGAGTTCGACCACGACGTGTACGCCGGCGCGACCGAGGCGCTCCATGCCAACCTCGACCCGACTGCGCTGGTGCTCCCGAACTCCGTCAACGGGCTCGACTACGCGCCGGCGGTCGCCGACGCGCTCGGCCTGCCCTACGTCACGGACACCGTCGACCTCGAATACGACGGCGGCCTCACCGCCACCCGCGAGATGTACGGCTCGAAGGTTGAGACCACGGTCGACGTGGACGCCGACCAGTTCGTCGTCAGCATCCGCGGCGGCGAGTGGAACGCCGCCAGCGGCGCCGGCGACGCCGAGGTTTCCCCCTTCGAGTTCGACGCAGAGTCGGTCGACGACGGCGCCCGGGTCACCGGGTTCGAGGAGGTCGGCGGCGGCGACGTGGACATCGGCGAGGCGGAGTTCCTCGTCTCCATCGGCCGGGGCATCGAGGAGGAGGACAACCTCGACCTCATCCGTGACCTGGTGGATGTGACGGGGGCGACGCTCTCCTCCTCGCGGCCCATCGTGGACAACGGCTGGCTGCCGAAGAACCGCCAGGTCGGCCAGTCGGGCAAGCAGGTGACGCCGACGGTGTATCTCGCCATCGGCATCTCCGGCGCCGTCCAGCACGTCGCCGGGATGAAGGGCTCCGAGACGATTATCGCCATCAACACCGACCCCAACGCGCCCATCTTCGATATCGCCGACTACGGCATCGTCGACGACCTGTTCGACGTGGTGCCGGCGCTGACTGCGGAGTTCGAATAGCACCTTTTGCGCTGCGGGGCGGCGCAACCAGCCCGAACCACCCTCATCTCAACTCCCCGACGCCCCGAACGACGCCGCTCGGTTTCGCAAGCACCTTATAGCCTCCCGGAAAATCACGAACTGATCAGCTAATGCCCAGACCGGAAGTTCTTGATCGGATCAAGGAGGCGGAGGCCGACGCCGACGAGATCGTCGAGGAAGCTCGCCGGGAGAAAGAGGAAACCGTCGCGGAGGCCCGCGAGCGAGCCGACGAGATCCGGAGCGAGGCCGAGCAGGAGGCCGACGAGTTCGCGAGCGAACGGCTCGCCGAGGCTCGCGAGGAGATCGAGAGCGAGCGCGAGGAGATCCTCCGCGAGGGGGAGCGCGAGCGCGAGCAACTCGTCGAGGAGGCCGAGGAGAACGTCGAGGAGGCCGTCGAATACGCGGTCGAACGGTTCGAGGAGGCGGTACATGCTCAGACCTGAACAGATGAGCAAAATCTCGGTGACCGGCTCCAAGCGGGTGATGGGGTCGGTCATCGAGACGGTCCACGAGCAGAACCTGCTGCACGTCTCCGAGTACGACGGCTCGTGGGAGGGGTTCGAGCAGGGTAGCCCCGAGGCGGAGGCCGAATGGGCCTCCGAGAAGCTCGTGACCGTGCGCTCCATCGAGAGCATCCTCGGCGTCAAGGCGGCCGACGTCGACGGCCCGCGGGTCGTCACCGACGAGGCCATCGAGGAGGAACTCCCCGAGATTCAGGCGGAGGCCAACCGCCTCGACGACCGGCGCGACGAACTCCGGGACGAACTCCGGGACATCGAGGAACGCATCGATACCGTCGAACCGTTCGTCGAACTCGGTATCGACCTCCATCTGCTCTCGGACTACGACAGCCTCGAAGTCGCTGTCGGCGAGGGCGACGAGGCGGCCGTCGAGCGCGCGCTGCTCGACGCCGACGGCGTCAACCAGTACGATATCGAGTCGACCGAGGGCGGCCCGACCGCGGCGTTCGTCTATCCGAGCGAGCACGCCGCCGACGACGTGCTCGAAGAGGCGCTGGTGGGGACGGGGTTCACCGAGTACGAGGTGCCCGACGCCGAGGGCGCGCCCGAGTCCTACCTGCGGGAACTGGAGAGCCAGCGCCAGCAGGTCCACTCGGAACTCGACACCGTCGAGGACGAACTCGCGGAACTCAGAGAGCGCCACGCGGAGTTCCTGCTCGCCGCCGAGGAGAGCCTCTCTATCGACGTGCAGAAAGCGGAGGCGCCGCTCTCCTTCGCGACGACGGAGAACGCGTTCATCGCCGAAGGCTGGATTCCGACCGACGAGTACACGGCGTTCAAGGCCGCGCTGAACGACGAACTGGGCGACAGCGTCGACGTGGAGGAAGTGGAACGGGCCGCCTTCACGACTGACGGCGACGCCCACCACGAGGCCGCGACGGATGGCGGCACCGTGAGCACGGAGGACCCGCCGGTGGTGCAGGACAACCCCGGCGTGGTCAAGCCGTACGAACTGCTGGTGCAGGCGGTCTCCCGCCCGTCGTACAAGGAGTTCGACCCGACCGCGCTCGTGTTCCTGACGTTCCCCACCATGTTCGGGTTCATGATCGGGGACTTCGGGTACGGGATTCTCTACACCCTCATCGGGTGGTATCTCTACACCAACTTCGATAGTGTGGGCCTGAAGAGCATGGGCGGCGTGACCATCACGGCCGGGCTGTCGACGATGGTGTTCGGTGTGCTCTACGGCGAGGTCTTCGGTCTGCACGTGCTCGGGGACGCGCTGTTCGGCGGCAACCCGCCGCTGCACAAGGGGCTCCAGCCGACGTACAGCTACTGGGCGACCGCGTGGGTGCTCGTCAGCGCCATCGCCGCGCTGGTCCACCTCAACATGGCCTACGTCGTCGGCTTCCTCGAAGAACTGGAGTTCCACGGGTTCAAGACCGCGCTGCTGGAGAAAGGCTCGTTCCTCATCGGGATGAACGGGCTCTGGATTTTCATCTTCAGCCGGGTGGGCACCGACACCAAGCCCGACTTCCTCTACACCGCGTTCAACACCGGGAAGAAGGCGGCGTTCGAACTCGGATTCGCCGGATTCAGCGAGCCGGTCGGCTACGCCGGCCTGGCGATGTTCCTCGTCGGCTTCGGGATGCTGTTTTTCGTCGGCATCGGCGAAGTCGTCGAGGTGTTCGACATGCTCGTGAACGTGCTCTCCTACGCGCGTCTCAGCGCCGTGCTGCTGGCGAAGGCGGGGATGGCGTTCGTCGTCAACCTGCTGTTCTTCGGCGTCTGGGTCGACAGCAAGGGTGGCTGGCATTACGCACTCGGATCGATGCCTGATGCTGGCACCGAGTACCATGGATACATGGTGACGGAAGTCATGTTCGGCGGCCTGCTCCACGGCAGCGTCGCGACGGTGCTCGTGGGCCTGCTGGTGCTCGTCTTCGGCCACCTGCTGGTGCTCGCGCTGGGCGTGACCAGCGCCGGCCTGCAGTCGGTGCGTCTGGAGTACTACGAGTTCTTCTCGAAGTTCTACGACGGCGGCGGCGCGCCCTACACCCCGTTCGGTTACGAGCGGAAACACAGCCGCGCCGAGTAGACCCTCGCCGTTTTCCGCTCCCGACTACAGTCGCTTTTCAGCCCCGACAGACGCCGCTGTGTGAGGCTGTCTCACCGCCTGCTACCGGTTTGTTTTGAGAAGGTTTAAGCCGGTCCTGGGGGGAACTATGGATGTTCGGAGACGACTACGGTCATCCGACCATCCCACCAATGATCGACATCGCATCCACCCTTTCGGAAGTCGTACTGCAGGCCTCGAACAACGGTCCGGCCATCTCCGGCTCGGCGGCCGCCGCGCTGGCGGTCGGCCTCGCCGCGTTCGGTGCCGGCTACGCGGAGCGTGGCATCGGCGCCGCCGCCGTCGGCGCGGTCGCCGAGGACGAGGACCTCTTCGTGCAGGCACTCATTTTCACGGTGCTGCCGGAGACGCTCGTCATCTTCGCGCTCGTGACCATCTTCCTGGTATAAGCACCTTTCCCGCTTATGAGCTTGGAAACTGTCGTTGAGGACGTTCGAGACGAGGCCCGCGCGCGTGCGGAGGAGATCCGTCAGGAGGGCGAGCGCCGGGCGGCGGAGATTATCTCCGAAGCCGAAGCCGACGCCGAGGAGATCAAGGAGACGCGCGAGGAGGCGGTCGAGGAACAGGTCGCCGAGGAGCGCGAACAGGCGCTCTCCAGCGCGAAGCTCTCGGCCAAGCAGGAGCGCCTGGAGGCACGCCGGGACGTGCTGGAGCAGGTCCGCGAGCAGTTGGAGGCGGCCATCGCCGACATCGAGGGCGAGCGCCGCGAGGAGCTGACCCGCGTGCTGCTCGAAGACGCCGCCGAGGAGTTCGGCGACGAGGACGTGCGGGTGTACGGCCGCGAGGACGACGAGGAACTGCTCTCGGACCTGCTCTCGGAGTACGAGGGCTGGACCGTCGCCGGCACCGAGGACTGTCTCGGTGGCGTCGTCGTCGAGAGCGAGGAGTCCCGCGTCCGGGTGAACAACACCTTCGACTCGGTGCTTGCGGAAGTCTGGGACGAGGAACTCAAACGAATCAGCGAACGCCTCTTCGAAGAATGAGCGCCACCGGCAGTTCGAACCCGGAGTACGTCACCGCCCGCGTGAGCGCCCGGCGTGCGGCGCTGTTCGACGACGAGGATTACCGGAAGCTGGTCCGCATGGGCCCCTCCGAAATCGCGCGGTTCATGGAGGAGTCGAACTACGAGGCGGCGGTCAACCGCCTCGGCTCGCGGTTCTCCGGCGTCGACCTCATCGAGTACGCGCTCAACGAGACGCTGGCGTCCACGTTCGACGACCTGCTCTCGTGGGCCGAGGGGCGGCTCTACGAGCAGGTCGCCCGCTACCTGCGGAAGTTCGACGCGTGGAACGTCAAGACCGTCGTGCGCGGCAAGTACGCCGGCGCCGACGCCGAGGACATCGGCGACGACCTCATCCGCGCCGGGGAGTTCGACGACGAACTGCTCGACCAGTTGGTCGCCGCCGACTCCATCGAAGCGGTCGTCGAACTGCTCGACGGGACGCTGTTCGGCGACGCGCTCGCCGACGCCTACACCGACTTCGAGGATTCGGGCGTGCTCGTGCCGCTGGAGAACGCCATCGACCGTGCCTACTACGAGAACCTCTTCGAGGGCATCACCGAGGCCGAGGGCGGGCCCGAATCGGTGTACGCCGAGTTCCTGCAGGCCGAAATCGACTTCCGGAACGCCCGGAACGCGCTCCGGCTTGCACGCAGCGGCGCCGACGTCGACCCCGGCGAATACTACATCGAGGGCGGTTCGCTGTTCGACGCCGACGAACTCGCGGCGCTCTCGCGAAACACCGACGAACTGGTCGCCCGTATCCGCGAAAGCGAGTACGGTGGCGACCTCTCGGCGTCGCTCGACGAACTCGAACAGGCGGAGAGCCTCATGGGGTTCGAGCGCGCGCTGGAGGCGGCCCTGCTGGACTACTCCCGGAGCGCGGGACACATCTACCCGCAGTCGGTCGTCCCCGTCATCGCGTTCGTGTTGGCGAAGGAACGCGAGGTCCAGAACATCCGCGCCATCGCGCGCGGCACCGAGGCTGGACTTACCCCCGAGGAGATCCAAGACGAACTGGTGGTACTATGAGTCAGGAAATCGCCGTCGTCGGCAGCCCGGAGTTCACCACCGGCTTCCGCCTCGCGGGCGTTCGGAAGTTCCAGAACGTTCCCGACGAGGAGAAAGCGGAGCGCCTCGACGAGGCCGTCGAGGCGACGCTCTCCGACGACGACGTCGGCATCGTCGTGATGCACGACGAGGACATGGACCACCTCTCGCGGGGGACCCGCGAGGCGGTGGAGACGAGCATCGAGCCGACGCTCGTCACGCTGGGAGGCGGCGCGGGCAGCGGCGGGCTGCGCGACCAGATCAAACGAGCCATCGGGATCGACCTGATGGAGGAGGATTAACACAATGAGTCAGGCAACAGACGTCGCCGCGGAGAACCGCGGCCAGATCGAGAGCGTGAGCGGTCCCGTCGTGACCGCCGTCGACCTCGACGCCCGGATGAACGACGTCGTCTACGTGGGCGACGA
>JBDGQC010000024.1:0-14702 GCA_042219375.1 Halolamina sp.
CTTGCGCGGCACGGGTAGAAATTGCACAATGTGTACACTCTCCGCGAAGTACCCGTAGTTCGCACTTCGTGAGAAATCTTAAGTGTCCAGCAACAGTTCCCACAGTCGTATGATTCCGGACGCAGCGGCTTCGGGGGAGTGCACGCGCCCGTCGCCGCCAGGCGGCCGTCTCCCGTCAGCTGAGGTGGTCGTCTGATGAGCCGCGCGGTAAGCGTCTCGCTGCAGAAAGGCGGGGTCGGCAAGACCACCATCGCCATCAATCTCGCCGACGCGCTGGCCGCCGACGGGGAGGACGTGCTGTTAGTGGACCTGGACCAGCAGGGTAACGCCACCGAAGGCGTCGGTCTCAAAGCGGAGTACGAGGCTGATAGCCCACACATCGGCGACGTGCTGACTGACGACGACGAGGTGGCTGTTACGGAAATCATCGTCGCCCGCGACCGGTTCGACATGATTCCCGCCCACGTCGACCTGGACGAGATAGCCGACCGCATCCGCAACTCCACGTTCGGGATGCTCTGGGTGCGCCGGCGCATCGTGGAACCGCTGCTCGACGACGAGTACGACTACGTGGTCATCGACTCGCCGCCGAGCCTGGGCCCGCTCTCGGACGCCGCGCTCATCGGCGCCGGCCACGCAATCGTCCCGCTGCTGATGAGCGAACCCAGCGTCAGCGGCTTCGAGCGCATGTGGGACCAGCAGATACTCCCCATCCGCAACGAGGTGGACCTCGAACTGCTGGCCATCGTCCCCAACGACCTCTCGGGGAACAACGAGGAACGGCGCATCATCGAGGACCTGGAGAACTCCCCGTTCGACGAGTACCTCCCCGCGTTCGCCCGTTCGGACCACTTCGACGACCCCGACTCCCCGGGGCCGGGCATCCGCCACCGCATCGCGTTCAGCCGCGCCTGGCGCGAGGGCCAGACCTTACGGGAGTACGACCCCGATAACGACATGCTCGACAGACTCGACCAACTCGCCGACATCGTGAAAGAAGATGCCTGACGAGAACAGATTCGCCGGCCTCTCGGACGCCGAGGAAGGGCCGGAAGAACCGGACCCGACCGACGAGGAAGAGCCCGATGACTCCGACGAGGCCGGCCCGGCCTTCGAGTTCGACGAGACGACGGCCAAGAGCATCTACGTCCGGCCCGAAACACTCGAACTGCTGGAGGACACCGAGTTCGAGGTGGAGATGCTCCTGCGTCGCGAGCACGGCCTCCGCGACGTGACCGGTCGGGAGTTCCACGACGCCGCGGTCCGCGTGCTCGAAGCCCACGTCGAGGACGTCGTCGACCAGATTCTCGACGCCCGCAGCGAGGACTGATTTCTCAGCCGAGGCCGAGTTCGTCGCTCGCGTCCCTCAGGAACCGCTCCTGGTCGGGGCTGCTCGACAGGAACTCGATTTCGTCGAATCCCGCTTCGCGGTGGCGCTCGACGGCTTCTCGGATGTCGACGGGGTCGTCGGTGACCAACCCCCAGTCGGTCCACTCCTCACGGGGGATTTCCCGGCCGCGGCGCTCGATTTCCCGCGGGTCGGCCACCGCCTCGTCGAAGCCGACAGCGAGCGTGCCGGTCCAGAACTCCACCGCGTCGAGGGCGGCCTCGGGGTCCTGCGCGTAGGAGACGCCCATCTGCCTGATGCGGTCAATCGCTTCGGGGTTCCGGCCGGCCTTCTCGGCGCCCGCTTCGAGCGCGGGCACCAGTTCTTCCTCGTACGTCTCGGGGTCGACCAGCGTGAGCAGGCCGTCGGCGTACTCGCCGGCGACCCGGGCGGTGTCGGAGCCGTTGGCGGCGACGTACAGCGGGGGGCGCTCGTCGGGAACGGTGTAGAGTTTCGCGTCGTCGAGGTCCCAGTAGTGTCCGTCGTAGCTGACGCGGTCGCCGTCCCAGAGCCGAGTCACGATTTCGCAGGCGTCCCGAAGCCGCCGGTTCCGCTCGGGGTAGTCAGGCCAGTCGAACCCCAATGGTCGCTCGTTCATCGCTTCTCCGGTGGCAAGCGCGAGATGCACCCGGCCTGGGTTCATTGCCGCCAGCGTCGCGAAGGTCTGTGCGATGAGGCCGGGGTGATAGCGTGCGATGGGGGCAGTCACGCCGGTGCCCATGCGGACGCGCTCCGTGCGTTCGAGCGCCGCGCCCAGCCACGGCCACGCGGCCCCGCAATGGGCCCCCGTGTGCCACCACGGGTGAAAATGGTCGCTCGTCCAGACGCTATCGAAGCCGGCTGTTTCGGCCCGTTCGGCGTAGTCGAGAAGGTCGGTCGGCGCGTGCTGTTCGTGCGACGCGAAGACGCCGATGTCCATGCTGCCTACTCCGTCCGGCTACCCGAAAAGCCGAGTGGCCAGCTGGCTGCCGGGACTACCAAGGGGTTTCCTCGTCCGGCGCGCCGACGAACTCGAAGAGGTCGGCGTAGTCGGCCGGGAGGTCGTCTTCGAGGTCGCTCACCTCGCCCGGCGGGACGACATCGGCGACGAGCGCCGTGATGGCCTGCGCGCGGATGTTGGCCTCGGCCATCTCCACGTCGGCGCGTTCGGCGACGCGCTCGATGAACTCGGTGAAGTCGAAGCGCTGTCCCGACTCCGCCTCGGTCAGGAACCGGTCGATTTCCATCGGCAGCGGGCCCGCGAGGTCCTTCGCCTCGTCGGCCTGGATGCGTTCGCCGATGGTCGTGAGCACGGCACGCGTGTTTTTGACGGCGGTGCCGAGGTCGTCTTCGTCGATACGGTGCTGCACTTCGCCGAGGAATTCGCTGTAGTCCATTTGTGTGGTTGAGTCTGAATCGGTTTGCGGGTCGCTACCTTCAGTCCGTGCGGGTGCTGTGCCGCGGGCACTTGGTTACCCAGGTCGAGTATGACGGGGCTCTCCTGTAAATCTACTCGCCGTACCGTCGCAGGACATCAGTTAACGTCGCCGCCCCGAACTCGACGGCCTCCTCGGGGACCCGTTCGTCGGCGGCGTGAACCAGCGACATGAACTCGAACGACTCGGGCAGTTTCAACGGCGTGTAGCCGTACGGCTGGATGCCGAGATCCTCGAAGAACCGCCCGTCGGTCGCACCGGTCAGCATGAACGGCACCGGCACGGCGTCGGGGTGGCGCTGCTCGATGGCGTCGGCGAGCAGGTCGAACAGGCCCATGTCGATGTCACCGGCGTCTCGCTCGCTGTAACTCGTCACGTCGAACGACACTCCCTCCAGGTCGCCGACGATGTCCTCCACCTCCGCGATGAACTCCTCGGCCGATACCCCGGGGAGGATGCGTCCGTCCAGTTGGAGGGTAATCTCGCTCGGGTGAACGTTGACCTTCCCGCCGCCGTCCACGACTGTCGGGCTCGCGGTGTTGTGGAGCATCGGGTCGAGGCGCTCGGCCGCCGGCCCCAGTTCGTCGAGAATCTCGTCCGTCCGGTCCGGGTCGAGCAGCCCGCGGAGCTGTTCGGCCCGCTCCGGCTCGGATTCCGCGGCGAGCGCCTCGATGAACTCCCGGGCCGGGGGCGTGATTCGAACGGGAAGGCGGTTCTCGGTCAGCCGCGTCAGGACCGTTCCGAGCGTGTTCATCGTGCCGTCGCGTTTCGTGCGCGAAGCGTGGCCGCCCTCGCCCGTGATGGTACACTCCAGCCAGCAGACCCGCTTCTCGGCCACCTGAATCGGGTAGAACTGCGTCCCGTCGATGCGCATGGGGAAGCCGCCGAACTCGCCGAGCGCGTACTCCACGTCCGCGAACTTCTCCGGGTAGTTCTCCACGACGTAGCCCGCGCCGACGCCGCCGCCGGCCTCCTCGTCGGAGAGCGCGAGAAACAGGATATCACCGGCCGGGCGCTCGTCGCTCTCGGCCATCCGCAGGAGCGCCGTGACCATCATCGCGACGCCGTCTTTCATATCCAGGGCGCCGCGACCCCAGACCTCGCCGTCCCGCTGAACCCCCTCGAACGGTGGCTCTGTCCAGTCCTGGCCCTCGGTCGGCACGACGTCGACGTGGCCCTGAAGCAACAGCGGCGGCGCCTCGTTCCGACCGGGGAGGCGCGCCAGCAGGTTCGGGCGCTCCGGTTCGTCGACGAGGAGTTCGGTCTCCAGTCCTGCTTCGGTCAGCAACCCGTCGATGTACTCGATACAGGCGCGTTCGTCGCCCGGCGGGTTGACCGTCTCGAACTGGATGAGTTCCGCAAGCAGGTCGGCCGGCCGTTCGTGGATTGGCTCCGTGGACATGGTTGCGGGTACGACCGAGGGCGTATAGCTACTCGGCTCCCGGCGAACGCGTGGGAGGCGGAAACGTCTCTCAGCCACCGGTGGCGCCATCGTGGTTCCCTATATCGCGAGTCCGTAGACCGACTGGTTCTCCGTGACGAGTACGAGCGTCCGTCCGACCTGCTCGAACCCCTGGAGGCCGCCCGGGACCGTCCGGCGCCACCGTAGGCTCCCGTTGCCGGTACGGCGAGCCTCGACCACGGTTTCGCCGTTGCGGGGGCGAACGGCCAGTACCGTCTCCTCCATCAGCGTGAACCTGTCGTACCCCTCGCCACCGTCCGCTCGCCACAGTTCCCGACCGTCCTCGGCGTCGACGGCGGCGACGGGGCCGTCCAACACAGAACAGTAGAGTGTGCCATCTGCGGCGAGCGGCGCCGGGACGCGGTCGGCAAATGACTGCTCCCAGCGGGCCTCGCCCGTCGCGGCGTCACGAGCGAACAGCAGACCGGCGAACTCGGTTCCGATGACAGTCTCGCCCACCGGCGTCGCGCTCGTTACCACGAACGGTTCGTCGGCGTCGAGGCCGTGGGTCCATACCGTCGAGCCGTCTTCGGCGTCGATGCCGGCGATGCCACGGCTGTCCTCCTGGTCGATGGCCGCGAACAACCGGCCGCCGGCGCGCGGAAACGCTCGGCCGTACGTGTGGAGCGCCTCGACTACCCGCCTCCAGCGCTCCGCGCCGTCGTCGGTCGCGAGCGAGGCGATGGCCCTGCCACCGTAATCCGCGTAGAGCGTGTCGTCGGTTACCCGGCCGCCGTAGGGGTCCCCACCCGTCACAGCCCAGCGTTCGGCGCCGGTTTCGAGGTCCACGGCGAACGTCGTTTCACCGCTTATTCCGAGCGCGTCATCGCCCGTTCCGAGGTAAGCGGTGGTTGCGTCGAAGCCGTAGACCGAGAGCCACGCGTCGCGTGGCTTCGATTCCCAGCGCGGCGCACCGTCGGGACCGAACCGTGCAATACGCTGCTCACGGCCGTCGAACCCGGTTGAATAGCCGAGAACCGCGTACAGGTCGCCGTCGTGGGTTTGGACCCCCCCGTGTACTGGCACGTCGAGCGACCGATGCCAAACCGGTTCCCCGGCGGGGAGTGAGAGCGCAGCAACCTGCCCGCCTGCGCCTGATTCGCCGGGCGTCGGCGTCGATGCTCCCTCCCGCGTCCCGACGAACAGTCGATTATCGGCGACGGCCGTTCCCGCGAAGTCGTCCGCCGGGAAATCGACCCGCCATCGTACCCGGTCGTCATCGAGTTGGACGCGTTCGGGCCCTGGTTCGGCTGTTCCCGTTGTGGCGTCTGCCGAGTTCGCCGGTGAGCTACTGGCGTCGGCGGTGCTCCCCGGCGTCGGTGAGCCGGGCCTGGAGCCACAGCCGGCGACGGCAGCCGAGAGCGCGGCGAGGAGGCTGCGGCGGGAGCGGGCCATACCCGCCGTTTCGTGCTCTCGGGTAAATGCCTTCAGGAACCTGAGCCGGCAGCGAGCAGCGATGCGACGCGCTCGGGCCGGTCCATTCCCGCACAGAGCACCTGGACGGTGAGATGTGTTCCGTCCTCGATAGGCGTGTCACCGCCGCGAACCCGGCTCCCGCCGGTGGCTTCCGCAACGGTCGTCCTGGCGTCGGCAATCGCTTCGCGGTTGAGCCAGACAGGCGGGCCGGCCGTCAGAAGCAGCGACCGGCTGGCGCGCTCCAGTTCGCCGTCGAGCGAGCGGTGTCTGAACAGCGCGCGTTGCACCGCGGTTTCGATGGTGCTGTAGCTCTCGATGCTGTCCGGTTCAGAACTCCTGGAGAGCAGTTTATCCAGGAAGGACGCCGGTTCGCGCACCTGCATCCGTTCGTGGCCGAGCGTCGCGTAGCCGGCGTCGCCGAACGTCGCCATGAGTTCGCTGGCGTCCACAACGCTCTCGCCGACCGCGGAGGCGGTGGTCGCCTCGCTGGCGCTGAACAGCACCGTCACCCAGTCAGCGATGGTTCCGTTGGCACCCGCGTACGCCTCGGCGGCCTCGTCGTCGGGCGGGCGTTCGGCGGGCGCGTCGAGCACCTCGTTGTCGAACAGAATCTGCGCATCGGCGGTCGCCTCCAGGCCGCGCAGGCCGACCCGGGCGTTCCTGGCGACGGTTTCCTCGGCGTCGGCCGGCAGGACGCTCAGCGTGTAGACTGGCAGGTCGATAATCTCTCGGAGGGCGTCGATGAGTACGGGGGCTGCGCCGGCGCCGGCCGCACCGCCGACGCCGAGGGTGACGAGCACGCCCGCGGCCCCGCTCGGGACGGCGTCGCTGGCGGCCCGTCGGAGTTCGAGCGCGTTCGCCTCCGCGGCTTCCCGGACCGCGACGGCGTCGCCCGTCGCGCCCGCTGTCGTGCCGAACGCGTGGCGGTTCGCCTGGTCGAGCGCCAGGCGGTCGAGACTGGCGAGGTCGGTGTCGAACGCGGCGGTCGCGGCGAGATACGGCCGGTCGTCAGGTTCGGCCGCCGCCAGCCGGTCGGCCAGCCGACAGCCCGCACCGCCGACGCCGAGGACGGCGAGTTTCACGGTTGGGGCTCAAGCCGCTCCGGCATAGGTGCTTCGTCGGTAGCGGGACGGAGACCGCGCTATGCGTCCCGTTCGGTAGCGCGAACCCGCGTTCTCGCGGTACTGCCGCTGCATAAATCGTGAGCCGCTATACAGAGTTCACGATGAGCAGGGGACGGCGCGATGACTGCTGCCCTCGCCACGGAGAGCAAGCAATCGCCGCGGGCGTCGGAGCCAGACTCAGCGTGCTCGGGTTGTTCCGTCGAGCCGCCGCGGCTGAGGATGGTCGCGCGTTGCTTCGCGGCGGTGACGGCCGGGCACCGAGCCAAAACCCTTAGCGAGTCGGGGGGCAACCACCGAGTATGACTGACGCGTCCGACCCCGAAGCCGGAACCCTCGAAGCCACGCCCGGCGAGGGGCGTACCCCGGAAGCTGAACGCATCGAACCATCCGCGCCCGACGAGTTCGGCCTGCTCCAGGTCTGGTGGGGCGACGGGAAAGGAAAGACGACATCGGCACTCGGCATGGGGTTCCGTGCCGCGGGCCACGGCTTCCGCGTCCACCTGCTGCAGTTCATGAAGGGCGGCGCCGCCAGCGTCGAGGCGGTCCGCGGCGAGTACAACGCCATCGCGGCGATGCCGGGGTTCACCTACGAAACCACTGGAGAGTTCGGCTGGCACGGCTTTCTGGACGGAAGCGAGGACGAGGAGCACGCAGCGCGCGCACAGGCCGCACTCGAACGCACCCGCGAAGTCATCGACGCCGCCGCTGACACCGACCTCACGTCCCCGCTCCCGCTGGACGGCGACCCCGGGGACGGCGTCCACATGCTGATTCTGGACGAAGTGATATACGCCGCCAACCGCGGACTGCTTCCCCCCGAGGAGGTGGTGGAACTCGCGGAAAACCGCCCGGACAACCTCGAACTCGTGGTGACGGGCGGCCACGAGGCGCCGGAGTATCTCTACGACGAGGCCGACCTCGTGAGCGAGGTAGGAAAGGTCAAACACCCGATAGACGAGGGTCAGCGCGCACGCAAGGGGACCGAGTACTGATGGGCGGTGACGAGCCAACGACCGACCGAGAGGCCCGCACCCTCCTCGTCGTCGGGACCGCCAGCCACGTCGGGAAATCCACCGTCGCGGCGGGGTTCTGTCGCCTGCTGGCGGACCGCGGGGTTTCCGTCGCGCCGTACAAGGCACAGAACATGAGCAACAACGCCCGCGCGGCGGCCAGGGCGACGGGCGACGGCTGGGGCGAAATCGGCGTCTCCCAGTACGTCCAGGCCCGCGCCGCGCGAACCCCCGCGACGACCGACATGAACCCCGTGCTGCTCAAACCCCGGGGCGACGGCGAAAGCCAGGTCGTGATTGGAGGCGACCCCCGAGGTCACTACGCCGCCAGCGAATACTACGACGATTACTGGGAGGAAGCCCGCACAGCGGCGGTCGACTCCCACCACCGCCTCGCAGTCGAGCACGACCTGGTCGTGGCCGAAGGCGCCGGTGCAGCCATCGAACCGAACCTCAGCCACCGCGACCTCGCGAACATCGAAACCGCGCGCTTCGCCGACGCCGACCTGGTACTCGTCGCGGACATCGAGCGCGGCGGCGTGTTCGCGAGCATCGTCGGCACGCTCGAACTGCTCCCCGCCGACGTACGCGAGCAGGTCGCGGGCGTGGTCATCACCAAGTTCCGCGGCGATTCCGAAATCCTGGATGACGGACTGGCGTGGCTGACCGACCGAACAGGTGTTCCCGTCCTCGGTGTCCTCCCCTACGACGACCCCGGCCTCCCGGAGGAGGACAGCGTCGCGCTCCCCGCAGCGGACGAGCGCCGGGTCATCGGCGACGACGACGGCGTATCGGCCGAGTCTGCGGTATCAGTCGCAGTCCCGCGGTTCCCCCGTGTGTCGAACGCGACGGACCTCGAACCGTTGGCCCGTGTTCCGGGGGTGCGCGTGGTCTGGGTTCCGCTGACCGCCTCGCTCGACGACGCCGACGCTGTCGTGCTTCCCGGCACCAAAAACACCGTCGACGACCTGCTGGCCTGCCGCGAGGCCGGGTTCGACGAAGCACTCGCGGCCTTCGACGGCCCGGTGGTCGGCCTCTGTGGGGGCTACCAGATGCTCGGCGAACGCATCCTGAACGCTGACGTGGAGGGAACTGGCGAACTGGAGACCGTCGAAGCGTTCGGCCGCCTGCCGGTCGAGACGGAGTTCTCGGCGGAGAAGCGAGTCGTCGCCACCGAACGAAAACTGGACGGCGCCGGACCGCTCGCCGGCGGGGACGGTGTCGTAGCGGGCTACGAAATCCACATGGGTGACACGAGCGAGACGCCCAACGCGGATGCCGACGTTGCACGCCCCCTCGGTCCCAGCAGCATCGCCCTCGGCGACACGCTCGGGACGTATCTCCACGGCCTGTTCGAGAACCCCGAGGCCCGGGAGACGTTCGTGGACCGGGTGTTCGCGGCCGCTGACACCGGGCGTCCCGAAGCCGATGCCGAACAGCCGAACCCCTACGACGCTGCGGCCGACCTGCTTCGGGAAAATTTGGACCTCGCGCCGCTCGGGCTGGCCGGGGGCTCCGGTACGGCGGACGCTGCTGCATCGGTCGCCGACAGGGGTGGGCAACGATGAGCAAGGCTGTCTCCTTCGACTGCTTCGGAACCCTGGTTTCCGTCCCACGACCCGAAGACCCGGCTGCGGCGGTCGGCGACGCTCTCAGGGAGCGCGGCGTTGCACTCCCGGAGGACTGGCAGACCGCGTATCTGGAAGCCCACGTCGACGTTCCCGACGGCGGCGAGCTATCGCTCCCGGTCCACGCTCGGAAAGCGCTGGCGAGTCGGGGCGTCGTGGCCGACGAGACGGTCGTTACCGAGGCGGTGCTCGCGGCGTTTGACCGGGAGGTGACACCGCTGCCCGGTGCCGCGGAAGCGCTGGCGAGAATCGATGCGCCAGTCGGGGTACTCTCGAACTGTTCGGTGCCGGGAATGGTGACCGAGACGCTGGAGCGCGCGGCGCTACGCGACACGGTGGATACCGTCGAAACCAGCGTGGACTGCGGGTGGCGCAAACCCGACCGCCGGGCGTTCGAGGCCGTCGCCGAGCCGCTCGGGGTCGAAATGGCACAGTTAGTCCACGTCGGCGACAACGACGAGGCGGATGGTGGCATCGAGGCGCTGGGCGGGACGTATCTACCGGTCGACGATGACCTGACCGGCCTGGCCGAACGGCTGGCCGACACGGGGGTGGCGGTGCGATGAGTTCACTCGCCGACCTCGGGCTGAACTCCGCGGCCGTCGTCGCCGGCGCGGTCATCCTCGCACGGTTCGCGGATGGCCTGTTCAGCGAACCGCCGACCGCGTTCCACCCCGTCGCATGGTTCGGGACCCTCGTCGGCACCGTTGACCGGGAGTGGCCTATGCCGCGGCTGGTGGGGGTCCTCGCCGCGCTCCTGCTTCCGGCCGGTGCGGGCGCGGCCGTCGCAGCCGTCGTTTCCGCGGGTGCGCTTCTGAGCCCCGTCGTCGGTGGCATGTTGGCGGGGGCCGCGCTGTTCGCCTGTGTCAGTCTGGAGATGCTGCTCTCGGAGGTCGCAGCAGTCGTGAAGCTGAGCGACCAAGACGTCCCCGCGGCCCGGGAGCGCCTGCTGTCGCTGGCGGGCCGGGACGCCGAGGAGCTTTCCGCGGCGGAGCTACGCAGCGCCGCGGTGGAGAGCGCCGGCGAGAACCTCGCGGACGGCCTGTTCGCCCCGCTGCTGGCGTTCGCGCTCGGCGCCGTCGTCTCGCTGCCCATCGCCGCAGGTGCGGCGGCCTGGGTGAAGGCAGTAAACACGATGGACTCCATGCTCGGCTACCGCTCGAAACCTGTCGGGTGGGCGTCCGCTCGGCTGGACGACGCGGTGATGTTCGTACCCGCCCGGCTGACCGCTCTGCTGCTCGCGCTGGCGGCCGGGAAACCGGGTGCGCTGCTCGATGCGCGGCGATTCGCCCGGGTCCCGTCGTCGCCGAACTCCGGGTGGCCGATGGCGACGCTCGCGGCGGTGCTCGGCTGCCGGCTCCGGAAACCCGGGACGTACGACCTGTTCCCCGAACGCTCGCTTCCCAGCGCGGCCACCGCCGGCTCCGGCATCGCTGTGGTCAGGCGGGCAGGTGTCGCCGGATTTCTCCTGACAGCCATCGTGGCCGGGCTATTTGCTGGCATACTGGGGGGAGGGTGGCCGCCGCAGGGTCCGTCCACTCTCCGTGGAGGTGACGGATGGTTCTGAGCCCGCTCCGTGGCGCAGTCGGCTTTCTCACACGGGTTCCGGTCGGCGGTGACGCCGCAGACTGGCGGGCGTTCACGGATGCGCCGTGGGCTTTCCCGGTCGTCGGCGCCGGTGTGGGACTGGTGTTCGGTGTCGTCCTGGTCCTGTTGCAGTCGCTGGATTTCGGCGTGGCTGCGGGCGCTGTCTTCCTCGCCGCACTCGTCGCACTACTGGGTATCACCCACTTCGACGGCGTCGCGGACCTTGGGGACGCTGCCGTGGTCCACGGCGACGCGGAGACGCGGGTCGGGGTGCTGAAAGACAGCGACGCTGGCGTCGGTGCCGTCGTCGCCCTCGTGTTGGCGATGGGCGGGATCGCGTCGGGCGCAGTCGCCGTGCTCGCGCTGCCGGCCGCTGGCGTCGTTGCCGTCGTCGTCGCCGCCGAACTGGGTGCCAAGGCCACGATGGCCGGCGTGGCCTGTCTCGGCGAGGCGCGCCACGAGGGGCTGGGCTCGCAGTTCACCGACTGGAACGGGCGGCGGGAACTCGGCGCTGTCGCGCTGGTCGTCCTCGTCATCACTCTGGCCGTGCTGGTCATCGCGCCGGCGGCCACAGCTGTCACGGTCGGAGCACTCGCGGGCGGGCTCCTGGCCGGCACGCTCGTCGCGCGCTGGGCCAATAGCCTGCTCGACGGCGTTAACGGGGACGTGTTCGGTGCCGTCGATGTCGCGAGCCGAATCGCCGGACTCTACGGCGGGTTTGTAACGTTCCGGCTGCTCGGATGGCTGGTCGACGGGCCGGCCATCGCCCTGCTGGAGGTGACTGGATGAACGCGCTTGTGATGTGTGGCGGCCGTGGCACCCGCCTCGACACCGAAACGGAGAAACCACTCTCCGAAGTTGCCGGGACCCCGATGGTGGACCGCGTGCTCGATGGCCTGGCCGCTGCTGCGAGCGTGGATGACATCTTCGCCGCCGTTTCGTCGAACACGCCGGAGACGGCGACGTATCTAACCGACGAGCCCCGGGTTCAGGTAGTGGAGACGCCCGGTGAGGGCTACGTCGCGGACCTCGGGACCGCGCTCGACGTGGCAGGTCCCGTAGCCGTCACCGTCGCCGCGGACCTGCCGCTGTTGGCAGGACAGCCGGTTGACCGAGCAATCGCGGCCGCGACCGGGGGTGGAGGAGAAAGCGAGGCGGTCGATTCAGTCGCCGTGCAGGTTCCAGCACGGCTCAAGCAGCAACTCGGGGTGAGTGCCGACGAGGGAGCGACGGACGACGACTGGCTTCCGACCGGGCTGAACGTGGTCGGGACAGCGAGCGAGCGGACCCGCCGAACGTGGGACGCCCGCCTCGCGGTGAACGTCAACTACGAGCGCGACCGGGCCGTCGCCGAGGCGCTGGCGGGGGTGATGGAGCGATGAACCCCGAGCGGGTTCGGACGGGGGAGCGCGTCCCCCACGGCGGCAGCGACGACGCCGACCTGCTGGATTTCAGCGCCAACACGACCACCCGAGTCCCGGACGGCGCCCGGGAGGTCTACCAGGCGGCGTTCGAGACGGCCAGACGCTACCCGGACGACAGCTACCCCGAGTTCCGCGACGCGGCAGCCGACACAGTCGGCTGTGAGCCCGCACAGGTCGTCCCTGCTCCCGGTGGGTTGGCGGCGATTCGGCTCGCCATTGCGACCCGGGTGGAAGCCGGCGATACCGTTCTCGTCCCATCGCCCTCGTTCTCGGAGTACGCTCGCGAGGTATCCCTCCAGGGTGGTGACCCGGTGTTCGTCCCCAACGACGAGGTGCTCGACGCCGACCCCGAACCCCACGAGATGGCCGTTGTCTGCCAGCCCAACAACCCGACCGGGGAGGCGGTCGATCCTGCGGCGCTCCGGGGGTTCGCGGACCGCTGCCGCGAGGCGGGAACGGAACTGCTGGTGGACGAGGCGTTCCTCGATTTCACCGACCTCGGCTCGCTGGCCGGCCACCCGGGCGTCGTCGTCGCCCGTTCGCTGACGAAGATGTACGGTCTTCCCGGCATCCGCGTCGGGTTCGCCGTCGCGTCGGGGGATCGGCTGGCGGACCTCAAGACGGCCCGGCGGGCGTGGAACCTCTCGACGCCCGCCGCCGCCGTCGGCAGCCATTGCCTCCGCGACGAGGCGTTCGTCGCCCGGACGCGCGTCCGAGTGCGCGTCGAGCGTGAGCGCCTCCGCGACGCGCTCTCGACGCGGTTCGAGGTGTTCGATTCCGACGCGCCGTTCCTGCTGTTCGACGCCGGCGACGAATCGGTCGAGGACCTGCTCACGACTGCACGCGACGCCGGCGTCGTGCTCCGGGACGCGCGGACCTTCCGGGGGCTGGATAACCACATCAGAGTGGCCGTGAAGGACCGAGCGGCGAACGACCAACTGCTCGCGGCGCTCGGTCTCTCCAGCGCCGTCGAGGGCGATACTGGGGGCGAATAATGTTCGAAACCACCTGCCGCGAGGACGCACTCGAACTCAGACGCTCCGATACCGAGTGGCTCTCGACCGGGTGGCGGGGCGGGCGCTCCCGGGCCGATGCCCTCCACAGCCTGACCGTCCCGAAAGGCTGGGAGCCGCCCGACCTCAGCGCCGATGTGGACGAACGCCTCGCAGCCGCGGGGTTCGAGCGCGAGGGCCCGGTTCTCCTGACCGGGGTCGCCGCCAGCAACGCACGCGGCGCGGAACTCGGACCGGTCGAAGCGGTCGCGACGGCCGGGGTGAGTAACCCGGCGGCGCTTCCGGTTTCGGACCCGTGGGAGGTATCCGAACCCGAGACCGCATCGACGACCGCAGGCAGAGCGGGCGGGAACGACCCCCCGGACCCTGGAACGGTCAACGTCGTCGTCGGCACCCGGCGTGCGCTCGGCGAGGCAGCGCTGGCGAATTTTCTCACCGTCGCCGTGGAGGCGAAGGCGGCGACGCTCACCGAACTGGTCGGCGTTCCGGGGACGACCAGCGACGCGGTTGTAGCCGCAACCGACCCGACGGGTGAGGAGGTGCAGTACTCCGGTAGCGCGACGGAGGTGGGCGCTGCGGCCCGCGCGTGCGTTCGGGAAGCGGTGAGCGCGGCGCTGGTCGCGCGCTACCCCGACCGGGGGTTCGCCCGGAGCGTCGAGAGAGCGGAACACGGCCTCGTGACGGACGAGCACGCGAGGGTTTTCGAGCCCTGAGGCGGCGAACGTTCTTGACCTGAGAGCCCTGATCCCACTACATGGAGCACGTATCCGTCGACGATGTCGAGACACAGGGCGATGGTGGGAACCCCAGCCGTCGAGTGCTTTCGACGGCGCTTGCGACGACCGATTTCGCCATCAACCACTACAGGCTCGACCCCGGCGACCGGTTCTCGGGTGGACTCCACACCCACCTCGACCAGGAGGAAGCGTTCTACGTGATTGCCGGCACCGCGACGTTCCAGACGCGGTCGGAGCCGTTGGGGGAAACCGAGACCATCGAAGTCGGCCCGGGCGAAGCCGTGCGGTTCGCGCCCGGCGAGTATCAGACCGGCGCCAACGAGGGCGACCGGCCGGTTGAGGCGCTGGCGTTCGGCGCGCCGCGGGCGAGCAGCGAGGTCAGGGTTCCCGGTCCCTGTGGCGACTGCGGTGCCGAGGTGCTGAAACTCGACTTCGGCCGGGGGCAGAACAGCATGGTCTGTCTCAACTGCGGCACGGAGACGGAAGTGAACGTCTGAGC
>JBDGQC010000135.1:0-14541 GCA_042219375.1 Halolamina sp.
TGGGACGAGTTCCACCCCGCCGCCGTCGGCGCCAAAACCGGCGACCGCATCGAGGCGTTCATCGACGAGGCCAGACCCCGCCTCGACGCCAACGACGCCGCCTTCTTCGACCAGGCCTTCCCGAGCGGCGAACGCTGGCGGCTCTACGAGAACTTCCGGGAGAACGCCTGCTTCTTCGACATCGAGACCACCGGCCTGGACCACGACCGGAACGTCGTCACCACCGTCTCCTTTCATCGCGACGGCGAGACGACGACGCTCGTTCGCGGCGACGACCTGACCGCCGAGAACGTCCGCGCGCAGTTCGCCGACGCCGACCTCCTGGTCACGTTCAACGGGAAACGCTTCGACGTGCCGTTTCTGGAAACCTCGTTCGGCCTCGACGTGTCGACGCCCCACCTCGACCTGATGTACACCTGCAAGAAACTCGGCCTCTCGGGCGGGCTGAAACCCATCGAACGGGAAATCGGTATCGAGCGCGACCGACCCGACATCTCCGGGCGCGACGCGGTTCGGCTCTGGCGCGAACACGAGGCCGGCGAGGACGGGTCGCTGGAGACGCTGGTTTCCTACAACCGCGAGGACGCCGTCAATCTGCGGACGCTGGCCGACGAGGCGACCACGCGACTCGACGCCGAACTGTTCAGCAACCGTTGAACGCAAGAAACCGATAGCGCCCCCGGGATTTAGTACGGATGAACAGAAGGTCCCCCCATGAGCAACGACGACGACGCCGAATCCGGGGCAGACCCTCGACGCGGGCCGCCGAGTCCACCGGGCGTCGATAAGACGGTCCCGCGGGTCGAACTCGCGCTACAGGAGCTCTCGGTGTCGGTCACCGGCCGCTCCGACGACGACCTCGACGCCGTCGAGGAATCCGCCCGGGAGCTAATGCAGTATCTGGTCACAGAAATCGACGAACTGGAGGAGGACCACGACGAGTACGGTCTCAGCTGACCCTCATCACGGCCGCGGCGCTCACCCGACGATATCGCCGATACGTCGCGGCTCGCCGGAGATCGAGGGGTCCTCCGCGACGATTTGCAGCACCTCGTGGTCGGTCACGTCGGGGTACGACTTCTCGGTGGCGTCCTCGATGAGCGCTTTGTCCAGACGGAACTCCGTCCCCTGATACACCACGTCCACTCCCTCGTCGTCGAAGGAAAGTACGGTCATACCGGTCGTACTCGGGCAGTATAGTTAACAACACGGCCTCGACCCCGCGAAATTACCCGACGTCTGACGTGTGTCTGACGTGGAGTTTTAGGGAGCGCGGTCGAATCCACGTTCAATGTCGCTCCGACAGGACCCGCTCGACGAGCTGTCCATCCCCAGCGGCACCGTCGTGGAGGAACACGACCTGGTGACCGACGGCGACGTGCTGGTCGGTGGCCAGTCGACCGTCGAGTTCGGCGTCCGCGGCCGCTCGGTCGCGGCCGGCGAACGGAGCTCCTTCGGCGGCCACATCGAGGCCGAGAACGACTGTCGGCTGGACATGTGGGCCGATGTCGACGGCGACGTGCTGGTCGGCGAAAACGCCTACCTCGGCGAGCGCACCCGTATCGGCGGCCGGCTGATGGTTTCGGGCGACCTCGACATCGGCGACGACGTGGAAATCGAAGAGGGGTTCGAGGCCAACGGTTGGATCACCATCCGCAACCCCATGCCGACGCTGGTGTTCTACTTCATTGTGCTCTCGCAACTCCTCCAACTCGGCGAGGAGGAAGCCGCAGACGACCTCGCGTACGCGCTCGCGGACGGCGGTGAAGTCGAGCACGAACCGCTGGTCATCCCCCGCGGCGCATCCGTCTCCGACGACGCCTGGCGGGTGTCCACACCTGCGCGCGTCGGCTCGAACTGCCGGCTCCACGGGAACATACGCGCGACCGAGGTCACTATCAACGAGCGCTCGGAACTGTTCGGCAGCATCCGCGCCCGCGGCGACGTGCGCGTGGGGTCGGGCAGCGTCATCCACGGCGACGTGACCACGCGCGACGGCGAAGTGGTCGTCGAAGCCGGCGCGAACGTGCTCGGGGATATCTCCTCGGTGGACCTGCAGGTTCACGAGCGCTCGAACGTCGAGGGAACGATGCGCGCCGACGGCGAGGTTCGGCTGGTCCAGAAAGCCACCGACGATGGAACGAACGGACCCAGCGACCGCCGGGAAGCACAGCAGCAGACGCCGGACTACTGACGGGTTACGACAGGGTCTCGACGAGGTCGAAGAAGTCCGCGACTGTCAGGTCCGGGTCCGGCCCGAACCCTTCGACCGGGCCGTCGTCGCGGTTGACCCAGACACCCTGCATGCCGGCGTGTTTCGCGCCCTGCACGTCGAACAGTCCGGCGGTGACGTGCGCCATCCGGTCGATGGGGGTGCCCGTGCGGGCGGCAGCGTGACGGTAGAGTTCGGCGTCGGGCTTGAACGTCTCCACCTCGTCGGCGCTCACGGTGTCCTCGATGAGGTCACCGATATCGGCGTGGGCGACCATCGAATCGAGCATTTCGGGGTTACCGTTCGAGACGACGTAGAGCGGGTAGCCCGCGTCCCGTAGCTGTGCCATCCCCTCGCGCACGTCGGCGAACACGTCGAGTTCGTGGTAGACGGCCAGGATTTCGTCGCGCTCCTCCGGTGTCACGTCGGCGCCGTGGACGTCCAGCGCGTACTGGAGCGCGTCGCGGTTCATCTCGTAGAACGGCTGGTAGGCGTCGATGTGGTTGGCGATGAACGTGTAGGCCAGCGAGCGCGAGCGCCAGAGCTGTGAGACGGGACGGGGCTCCGCTACTCGGGCCTCCAGCGCCTTCTCGGCTGCCTCGACATCGACGATGGTGCTGTAGGAGTCGAACGTGACTGTCTCGACGCGGTCGGAGTCGAAGGGCATTATCGGACGATTGGGGTGGAGCGGTGGTAATGTTTCGGTGATGTGTGTGAGTCCCGGGATACTGCTTGGCGGCTGGAGGGACGTTCGCGGCAGGTGCGCTGAAAGAGTCGACAGCAACAGCACCGCAAACACCACCGCGGAGTTCCCCGGAACACTTGTACCGCACGCCTACCGCTCCGCGCCAACCGCACAATGCCAAATGGAGCAACCCCTACTGCGGCGGCGTGCGGGGCAGCCGCTCTGTCGGCTGCCCAGCACGCGCGAGGGATGACGGCGAGCCAGCGCGGCCGTCGGGCCGCGCACCTGCGAGCCGAATCGGCTGGGGAGGTTGCGGCTGCTGTGGGTGGGACTGAAAGGGGCCGCCCTCTGCGGGAAGGCGCGCGACGTAAGGACCGCAGGCCGAAGGCCGAGGACCGCAGCGAGCGTGGTTCGAAAGACGCAGAGCGTCTTTCCTCATCACAGGAGAGCTTCGCTCTCCCGAACGACACCGACCGGAGAGCACGGGGCTTTCCCGGTGTTGGTAGACCCGTAGGTGGCCGTATCGTCAAAGCACGAAAAACGAGTACGCCAACCAATTAATCAGTAAGCGACCGAAAAACAGTTCCACCCGACCCCGGAACTGACGAACAATGCTCTCTGTCGCCCTCGCCGGCAAGCCCAACGCCGGCAAATCAACCTTCTACAAGGCGGCCACGATGGCCGACGTGGACGTGGGGAACTACCCCTTCACCACTATCGACCCCAACCGCGGCGTGTCACACGTCCGCACGCGCTGTCCCTGTCTCGACCTGGAGGAGCGCTGTGGCAACGACAACTGCCACGACGGGAAACGCTACGTCCCCGTCGAACTGCTTGACGTGGCCGGCCTCGTCCCCGGCGCCCACGAAGGCCGCGGCCTGGGCAACCAGTTCCTCGACGCCCTGACGGACGCCGACGTGATTCTCAACGTCGTCGACGCCGCCGGTGCGACGAACGCCGAGGGCGAACCCGTGGAGGTGGGGACGTACGACCCGCTGGAGGAGGCCACGTTCATCGAGGAGGAGATGGACCGCTGGCTTGCGGGCATCGTCGAGCGCAACTGGGAGAGCGTCGAGCGCAAGTCCCGGTCGCCCGACTTCGACATCGACGACGCACTGACGGAGATGCTCACGGGCTTCGGCGCCGACGAGTACGACGTGACCGCGACGCTCCGGGAAATCGAGTACCCCGAGAACCCCCGAGACTGGGACGACGAAACCCGGGAGGCGCTCGCACGTGACCTGCGCGCCCGCACGAAACCCATCGTCCTCGTGGCCAATAAGGTGGATATCGCCCCCGCGGAGAACATCGAGGCGCTACGGGAGGTGGACAAACCCGTCGTCCCCTGCACCGCAAACGGCGAACTCGCGCTGCGCAACGGCGCGGAGGCCGGCGTCGTGGACTACGACCCGGGCGACGAGGATTTCGAGTTGGTCGGCGACGTGAGCGAGAAACAGAGACAGGGCCTCGAACAGGTGCGCGAGGTGATGGCGGCCCACGGCGGCACGGGCGTGCAGGCGTCGCTGAACGAGGCGGTGTACGACCTGCTCGACCACATCACCGCCTATCCCGTCCAGAACGACACGAGGTGGACCGACGGGAGCGGAAACGTCCTTCCCGACGCGTTCCTACTACCCGCTGGCTCGACACCGAAGGACTTGGCCTACGCCGTCCACACCGACATCGGCGAGGGCTACCTCCACGCGGTCGACGCGCGGGCGAACCGCCGCATCGGCGAGGACCACGAACTCGCAGAGGGCGACGTTATCAAAATCGTCTCCACCGCGTCGTGACGGGGACGCGTGTCGAACAACGGCCGGTCGCTTCCCTCCACCCGAGCCAACTGCTCGTGAGCGCCGAAAAATTCCGGGCCGTATTGGACTGGTGGGACGCCGACGACCCTGCCCCGGAGCCGCTGCCGTACCTACGACCGGTTGAGGACATCGGGCTATCCCCCGGAACTGTGGAGAGCGGTCGGGTCGTGCTCGCGGATGGGCACACTCGCGCGTTGGCGGCCGTGCTGTCTGGCACAGAGACGCTCCCGGTCGTTCGGGACCCCGACCTGGAGGACCTCTCCATGGGCCTCTACCGGGAGTGTGTCAGCTGGTGCGTCGACGCGGACGTTCGCCGGCCGGCAGACCTCGTGGGCCGGGTTGTCAGCGCCGAGACGCACCAGCAGGAGTGGGTCCAACGGTGTCATTCGTTCGACGTGTCCTGAACCGGACCCAAAAACGCTATTCCCCCCAACCCCGTCGCACTCGCCGTGAGCGACTCCTTCCGCACGAACGGTGGGCGCTGTGTCGTCGAGGAGGGGCACATCCGCATCGAGGACCGCGGGCGAGGCTGGCTGGCGACGCTGCGGGAGGCGCTGACCAGCGAGGACATCCCGCCGTGGCGCCGCCTCGGGGTAGCGTTGTTCTACGTCACGCTCCTGGCCGGCGTCCTCCTCGTCGCCAGACTCGCGCCGGTGTGGCTGTCGGGTGCCGCCCTCGGCCTGCTGCTCGCCGTCGGCGTGTGGTCGGCGTCCCGGCGGCGCAGCGCGGCCGAGAAATCGGTCGTGATACCGCTTTCGAAGGTCGAGAGTGTCGAAGCCCGCGCCGGGATTCCGCTCGTCACCCGCCCGCGGTTCGTCGTCCGCTACCGCTCGGAGGGGGGCGTGAAACACCGGTATCTGCTCTGTCCGTCGCGGCTCTACGGGTTCGGCGCCTACGAGAGCGGGAAACGGCTGTTCGAGGAACACGGTGTGTTGGGTGACGAGGCCCCGGCGTAGTGGCGGCGCCGCGAACCGGTCGTGAGGGCGGAGGTTTATCTGGCGGATGTAAGCAGGGAATTTATCCCTTCCTGCCGCTCAATCCGAGGCATATGACTGAACGGGCCGAGTCGTCCGACGCGGCGTTCTGGGGAGACGCAACCGGCGCGAAAGCCCTCCAACGCTACCGGACGCTCGTGAACACCATCGACGACGGCATCTACCAACTCGACCCGGACGCCCGGTTCGTCGCGGTCAACGATGTCATCGTCGAGATGACGGGGTACGATCGGGAGGAACTCCTCGGGAGCCACATCTCCGTGCTCGTCGAGGACGCCTCGCTCGTCGAGCGGGAAATCGAGCGGCTCCAGGCGAGCGCATCCGAACGGAGCGAATCGCTCGAACTCGCCGTCGAAACCGCCTCGGGGGAGCGAGTCGTCTGGGAACTCCGGGTGAGCCGCGTTCTGGAGGACGGCGAGCTACAGGGAACCATCGGCATCGCCCGCGACATCACCGAGCGCAAGCGCCGCGAACGGGAGCACGACCGCGTCATGCAGGCGCTCGAAGCCAGCCGCGAAGGCATCGCCCTACTCGACGAGAACGGCGTGTTCAGCTACGTAAACGACGCCTACGCGGAGACGTTCGGCTACGACCCCGAGCAGATGGTCGGCGAACACTGGGACGCGCTCGGCATCGAGGCCAACCCCGACCAGTTCTACGACGAGGTGCTGCCACACATCGCTGAGGAGGGGCAATGGACCGGGACGACGACCTGTGTCCGTCGCGACGACAGCCAGTTCCAGGCCGAGCACTCGCTCACCAACACCGACGACGACGAACTCATCTGTATCGTCCGGGACGTCAGCGACCGTTTGGAACGGGAACGCGCCCTCCAGAAGTCGGAGCAGCGCTATCGGACGCTCGTCGAGAACTTCCCGAACGGCGCCGTCGGCCTCGTCGACGACGACCTGCGGTACGTGACAATCGGCGGCACCCCACTCACGGAAGGCGGTTGGACCGCCGAGGAACTGGAAGGACGCGAGGTCGAGGCGGTGCTGTCGGATGACCTCGCCGAGCGTATCGTCCCGCGGTACGAGGCCGCACTCGATGGCGAGTCGAGCACGTTCGAATACACCTTCGAGGACCGCGACCGGCACGCCAGGTTCCACACGTTCCCTGTCAGGGACGACGACGGCGAGGTGTTCGCCGCGATGGGGATGTCCCAGGACATCACCGAGCAGGTCGAGCGCGAGCGCCGACTCGAAGAGTCCGAACGACTCTACCGGACGCTGGCCCAGAACTTCCCGGACGGCGCCGTCGGCGTCTACGACGAGGACCTCCGATACGACCTCGTCGAGGGTGCCATGTGGGACTCCATGGAACCCGATGCCGCTGACCTCATCGGAAACACCATCTACGAGGTGTTCGACGAGGATATCGTCGCGGACATCGAACCGATATTCCGGGCCGCCGTGGAGTCGGGCGAGACCGACAGCGTGACGACGGAGTTCGTCGGGCGGACGCTTCGGGTCTGGGCAACCCCGCTCCGGGACCCGGATGGCGAGATATTCGCTGGGCTCAGTTTCGCCCAGGACATCACCGAGCAGGTCGAGCGGGAAGCCGAACTCGAACGCGCACGGGACCTGCTCGAACGGACCGAGCGCATCGCGGACGTCGGCGGCTGGGAGATCGACGTGGAGACGAAGGACGTGTTCTGGACCGAACACATCTTCGACCTGCTGGATATCGACGCCGACGAGGAGCCGCCGCTGGAGGAGACCCTGGAGATGTACCACGAGGAGGACCGCGCCCGCGTCGAGGAGTCCATCCAGAAAGGAATCGACGCCGGCGAACCTTTCGAAACCGAGGCGCGTGTTCGGACCGAGAACGACGAGATGCGATGGCTCCGGCTCCAGGGGGTTCCGGAAACCACCGACGGCGAGGTGACCTCGTTCCGCGGAGCGGCCCAGGACGTCACCGAGCAGGTCGAACGCGAGCGGGAACTCCGGGAGAGCAAGAACCAGCTCCAGGCGCTCATCGACGTGCTTCCGGTCGCGGTGTTCGTTGCCGAAGCCGACGGCCGCATCGTCGAGTGGAACGAGGCCGCCCGGGACATCTGGGGCGGCGAGGTCGTCGAATCCGGCTCCGTTACCGAGTACGACCAGTACACCGGTTGGTGGGCCGACACCGGCGAGCGCATCGAGCCCGACGAGTGGGCGCTCGCCCGCGCGCTCGACGGCGAGGAGGTGACCGACCCCGACGTCATCGAAATCGAGGGGTTCGACGGCAAGCGCCGGACCGTCCTCAACCACGGGATGCCGGTCCGGAACGCCGACGGCGAGGTGACCCGTGCCGTCGTCACCCTCACGGACATCACCGAGCGCAAGGAGTACCAGCGCAAACTCGAGGAGTCGAACGAGCGCCTCGAACAGTTCGCCTACGCCGCGTCCCACGACCTGCAGGAACCGTTGCGGATGGTGTCGAGCTACCTCCAGCTCATCGAGGACCGGTACGGCGACCAGCTCGACGAGGACGGCGAGGAGTTCCTGGAGTTCGCTGTCGACGGCGCCGAGCGCATGCGCGACATGATCGACGGCCTGCTCGATTACTCCCGTATCGACACCAGAGGGGGCGCGTTCGAACCAGTAGACCTCGCGGACGTGCTGGCGGACGTTCGGCGCGACCTCGACGTGAAAATCGAGGAGTACGACGCCGGCATCACCGTCGAGCCGCTGCCGGAGGTGTACGGCGACCGCGGACAGCTCTACCAGCTGTTACAGAACATCGTCAACAACGCGCTGGAGTACAGCGGCGACGAGCCGCCGCGGATTCGGGTTTCGGCCGAGCCGGACGGGGACGACTGGCGGGTTTCGGTGCACGACAACGGGGTCGGCATCGACCCGGCCGACACCGACAGGGTGTTCGACATCTTCCAGAGCCTCCACCCCGACGACGAACACGACGGCACGGGCATCGGCCTCGCGCTCGCCCAGCGCATCGTCGAGCGCCACGGCGGCGACATCCGCGTCGAATCCGAACCGGGGGAGGGCTCCACGTTCTCGTTCACGCTGCCGGCTCCCCCCGAGTGACCGGCGCGATACTGCCGGTCCAGTCGTCCCTCGGGGTTAGCCTCGCGAACCTCATCGTCGCCGAGCGCCATCAGATACCCTGCACCGTCTCGATGAGGCCGGCCGATTCCAGTCCCATCCAGAGCAGAAACGCCGCGTAGAGCCCGAGGAACCCGTAGGCCTCGCCGTTCGTGAGTTCGAGCTCAGTCCGGGTGAAGACGATGAACACCAGCGTCGCGAACGCCAGAAACCCCATCGTCGGAATCGCCGCGAGGAAGTTGACGGTCGCCGACCCCGAAAGCAGGACGCCGATGGGGATGGCGACGAGGAGGTTGAACGTGTTGCTGCCGAGCACGTTCGTGAGACTGGTGACGCTCTCGTCGTTCTGTGCCGCACGAACGCTGACGAACGCGTCGGGGAGGCTCGTCCCGGCGGCGATGATTGTCAGCCCCCAGAGGAAACTCGGCGTATCGAAGATGACCCCGAGCGTGAGAGCGGCGCGGACGATGCCCTCGACGCCGACGCCGATGAGCACCAGCGCGACGGCGAGTGTCGCCCATTCGCGGGCGGGAGTCACCGTGATGTCTTCCTCGGAGACGTGCTCGCTGACGTCCTGCTGGTGGAGAAAGACGTAGATACCGTACGTCGCCAGCGGCAGCACCGCCAGCGTCGGGGTGAGAACCGCGGCGCTGTTGGTCCCGCCGGGGACGTACGTCGCGCCGAGAGCGAACACGATGAACAGCACCAGGACGCTGATGATGTAGAACTGGGCGTCCTTGTGGACGATGTCGCGGGTGGATTCCAGCCGTTCGCTGGCCAGCGCGGAGAGCGCGGGGATGACAAGCAGGTTGAAGATGGCGCTGCCGACGATGGCGCCGACGCCCAGCGAGAACTCCCCGTGTAGCACCGTGCTGATGACGATAGAGCTGAGTTCCGGGAAACTCGACCCGACGGCGACGACGACGGCGCCGTGGACGGCGACGGGCAGGCCGTAGTGCTTGCTCAGGTGTTCGGCGGCCCCCTCCAGGAGTTCGCTTCCCTTCCAGATGACCGCGGTGGCGATGACGGCGAGCAGGAGCGCGGCGGCGAGGCTACTCATCGCCGGAGGATTGCCGGCGGTGTGTGAAAGGCGTGTTCAATCGAGCCATCGACCACGTTATAAATTAAAATTCCTTGACATTAAAGCCAGTACCATAATAAGCTTCGGCGGGTGGTATACGAGTAGTACCGGGATGTCACCGGAGCACTCGCCGTCTGAAGGCCTCCCGACCGGTGACAGCGAAGGCCACAACCAAACGCAAGCGCCGCGGGTGGTGCTGTTCATGAGTCCCGGGCGTGACCGCGAGCTATTGGTGGAGACGCTCGGCGACCGCTACCGCATCGAGACGACGACCGACGTGGCGACGCTCGAAACCGAGTTCGACTGCTGTGTGCTCGACGCCCACGAGTTCAACAGGGTCGCCGGAACCATCCAGTCCCGTCGGGACACCGCTACGCCCGGCTTCCTCCCGTTCGTGCTGTTGGTCGCATCCGATTCGGCCGGCACCACGAACCCGGAGGTGTGGGAGTATACTGACGACGTCATCGAACTCCCGGTGAAGAAAGCGGAGCTACTCGCCCGCATCGGGAACCTGGTCGAGCGCCGGCGGACCGCCGTCGAACTCGAAAAGCGGGAGCAGCAACTCGAACAGACCGTCGAGGACCTCAGACTGAAAGAGCGGGCGATGGACGAGGCCCCCATCGGCATCACCATCACCGAGGCGGGCGGGGAGGACAACCCCCTCATTTACGTTAACGAGCAGTTCAAGCGGCTCACCGGGTACGAGTCGAACCTGCTCGGGGAGGACTGTCGCTTCCTCCAGGGACCCGAGACGGACCCCGATGCCGTGACAACGATTCGAGAGGCCATCAACGCCAACGAACCAGTCTCGGTCGATATCCTGAACTACCGGAAGAACGGCCAGCGGTTCTGGAACAAACTGGATATCGCCCCGCTTCACGACGAGCACGGCGAGGTCACGCAGTATGTCGGGTTCCAGACCGACATCACCGACCGGAAGATCAAGGAGCGGCGCCTGCAGGTACTGAACCGGGTTCTCAACCACAACCTTCGCAACCGGATGAACGTGGTCGAAGGGTATCTCACCCTCCTCCGCGACGAGTACGACGGGGAGCCACCCGACGCCGTCGCACAGATAGAGACGGCGGCGGCCGACCTCATGGGGCTCGCCGACGCGGTCCAGAAGGTCGAACGAACCCTCGACGGCTCCGAGTCCGCGCCGCCGGTCATCAGGTTGGACCGCCGGCTGGAGCAGTTGGTGAGCGCGTTCCAGGACCGGTTCCCCGACGCGACGTTCGACCTCACGACGCCCGAGGCGGAGTCGTGTGAAGTCGCTGTCGTCGGCCTCGTCACCGCCATCGAGGAGGCCATCGAGAACGCCGTCGTCCACAACGATAGCGAGACACCCGTCGTCGATATCACGGCCGACCGCCGCTCGGAGAACTGGGTCGATATCGAAATCACGGACAACGGCCCCGGAATCCCCCCGGAGGAACTCGACGTGCTCCGGAAGGGGGAGACGCCGCTCCGGCACGCGAACCGCCTGGGCATCTGGCTGATGTACTGGGTCGTCAGCCGGGCCGGCGGCGAGTTCTCGGTGTCCGAAGCCGACACGGAAGGGACGACGGTGCGGTTCTCGGTCCCGACCTACAACGAGTAATCCCCCGATACGTCCGGCAAGCATTAACACACCACCCGCTAATAGACGGACATGAGCGGTCGGATCAGGGTCCTCCACGTCGACGACGACGCCAATTTCACGGAGATGACACGGGAGCTCCTCCGGAAGGAGAGCGGTCAGTTCGATGTCGTCACCGAAACGACGGTGGATGCCGCGCTCGAACACCTGACCGGTGAAACAGCCGGCTTCGACTGTATCGTCAGCGACTACGCGCTGCCCGGAACGGACGGTATCGATTTCCTGAAAACCGTTCGGACGGAGTTCCCGCATCTCCCCTTTATATTCTTTACCGGCCGGGGGAGCGAGTCGGTCGCGAGCGAGGCGCTGATGAACGGGGCGACGGACTACCTCCAGAAACAGGGCGGCACCGAACAGTACCAACTGCTCGCCAACCGTATCCAGAACGCCGCCGAGCAGTACTGGAACAGGCAGAAACGCGAGGAGAGCGAAGAGTACCGACGGAAGCTCTACGGCATCACGGCGGATACGATGCTGAGCATCGAGGAGAAAGTCGAGCGCCTGCTCGAACTCGGCTGTGAACGCCTCGGCGTCGAGAACGGTCACGTCGTGCGCATCGAGCAGGATACGGGGAGACACACGATCAGAACCGCCGCCGGGTCGGAGTTCGTCCAACCCGACACCGTCACCGACCTGGACCAGACGTACTGCCGGCGGACCATCTCCGCGGATGACATCCTGACGGTGTTCGACGCGTCCGAGCAGGGCTGGGAGGACGACGCCGCCTTCGAACGGTGGGGTATCGGCTGCTACATCGGCGGAAAAATCGAAATCGACGGCGAGCTCTACGGAACGGTGTGTTTCGTCAACCAGCAGCCCCGTGAGCAGCCGTTCTCGGAGGCCGAACGGACGTTCGTCGACCTCGTGGCCCGGTGGCTGAACCACATGTTCGAGCGGCAGTCCTACGAGGAGAAACTGGCGGAGTACGAGGCGCTCATCGAGACGCTTCCCATCGGCTACGTCCGCGCGACGGTCGACGGCGAGTGTCTCACGGCGAACCCGGTGTTCGTCACCATGATGGAGGGAGACGCCGAAGCGGAGGTGCTCGAACGGGAGACGACGGGGTTCTGGGAGGAGCCGTCTGCGGGGCGAGCGTTCCTTGAGCAGGTCCAACAGACCGGAACCGTCGAGAGCCACGAACTCGAACTCCGCACGCTGACCGACGAGACGATTCCGGTGACGGTGACCGGCCGGTTGGCGGTTGAGAACGGGGAGGAGTACGTGGATATGCTCGTTCAGGACGCAAGCGAGCGGTAGGAGAGCCGGCGAATGCGCGCCCGACGTCGACGCTACCGCTTGAGCCGAACGACCGTCTCCCCGCCGCCGTCCGCGACGCCGACAAGACCGTCGTCAGCGAGGTCCGCCACCAGTTCGCGGAGCCATTCCTCGCCGTGGTCGCCGCCGTAATCCACCCGGACTCTGGGGCCGAGTTCCGACAGGGCGAGTTCGTCGAATTCCGAGAGCGCCCGGACGACACGACCCCGGAACTGCCGACGGCTCCCCTCGAACTCCGGCTGTTCGGGCACGTCCGGCGCGGTGAAATCACCCGTCTCGTAGGCGTGACACCACGTGCGCCAGGGACACCCGGCCTCGTCACAGCGGGGCTTCTTCCCGCAGGCCACCCCACCCAGTTCCATGATGGCGTTGTTCCAGACACGGGACTCCCCGTCGGGCATCAGTTCGGTCGCCGCGTGCTCGAACCGGTCGTCGTCGTCCGGCACGTCGAACGCGCGATAGCAGACCCGTTTGACGTTGGTGTCCACCACCGCGTTGCCGTTGTTGAACGCGAAAGAGGCCACCGCGTTGGCGGTGTAGGGGCCGACGCCCATCAGTTCCGAGAGTTCGTCCGGCGACTGTGGGAACTCGCCGCCGTAGTCGTCGACCACCTGATTCGCCGCCTCGTGGAGGTATTTCGCGCGGTTGTTGTAGCCCAGCGAGTGGTCGGTCCAGAACGCCACCACCGTCGCGCGGTCCGCGTCGGCGAGGTCCTCGACGGTGGGCCAGCGGTCGACGAACGCCTCCCACGCGTTCACCACGCGGTCGAGTTGGGTCTGCTGGCTCATCACCTCGCTCACGAGGATTTCGTACGGGTCGTCGGTGCGGCGCCACGGGAACGGCCGGTGGTCGGCCTCGTACCACGAAACGAGCGCGTCGCGAACGGCTTCGAGGTCGATGTCCGCGGGGAACGGGTCGTCCGGCGGGCCGTCCCGCTGGGCGTTGCCGTCGGTCATACACGACGCTGAGGGAGGCGTCCGGTTAGCGGTGACGGTCCGGACCGTCGCCGCCCCGGCAACAGAAAGCTTACAACTGGCCATCGTCGCGTTCCGGTGATGAGTGACCGCGCAATCGTCGGCGGCGTCGTCGCCGGTATCCTGCTTCTCCCCATCGTCGCCGGCGCCCTGCTCGTGGGCGGCGTCCTGGCCGGAGTACTCGTGCTGGCCGCGGTCGTCACACTCGTCGTCGGGCTACGTCAGCCAGCCGACGACGACAAGCAACGGTGTCTACGCTGTGGCGAGCACAACGCCGCCGGGAACGCGGTCTGTGACGACTGTGGCGCACAACTCTGACTCCGAAAGCCGTATTCCCCTGCCGCTGGATTCCCGAGTCATGAGCCTCGATGACCTCGACGACGACGTGATGGACACCTACAGCGACCTCGGCGACGAGGCCACGGTGGACCTGGACCGCGAGACGAAAAACGAACTCGCGATGCTGCTGTCGGCGTTCGGCGGGGACACCGACGAACTGCTCCGGCGCGGGGTCCACGCGCTGTTCCAGGAGGTGGTCAGGAGCGGCGACCTGGATTTCCACCTGCGCAGCGGCTACGACGTGACCTACGACGAGTATCTCGCGGGGGCGACCTACGAGGAGATGACCGGCGCCGGCCAGTACCCTGACCGCGACGACGAGCGTCGCTATCAGATGTAAGCGACGGTATATGTTAGACCGAACTCTGCCGTCTCAGTTAGCCGCCTCGACGGCCTCGGTCAGCAGGTCCGCACCGAGTTCGATTTCGCGCTCGGTCACGTCCATCGGCGGCAGCACCCGCAGCGTCTTGTACCCACAGG
>JBDGQC010000012.1:0-1520 GCA_042219375.1 Halolamina sp.
ATGAGTTCCGCGTTGTCCACCAGCATCTCGGCGGTCATCTGGGCCAGCGACCCGGCGTACTCCGAGTACTCCACGCTCTTGAGCCGGTTCGCCAACTGCCAGTCCGCGACGGCGGTGTAGTTCGAGATGATGTCCGCACAGCCGGCGGTGGTCAACCCCCACGGCGCCTCGGCGAGCACCTCCGTGTCAGCGACGACAGCCAGCGGTGGCTCCGCGGCCACGGAGTGGCGGGTGTCGCCCTCCGGAATCGAGCCCCGGCCCGAGACGATGCCATCGTGGCTGGCAGCGGTCGGCACGGAAACGAAGCCCACGCCGAGTTCGTCGCTGGCCATCTTCGCGGTGTCGATGGGTTTGCCGCCGCCGAGACCGACCAGATAGCCCGCTTCCATCTCCTCGGCGGCGTCGATGACCCGCTGGACCGCGCCGAAGCCGGCCTCGGCGACAACGACCGTTTCGGGGTTGGGAAGCTGTGCCCGAACGTCGTCGCCGACCAGGTCGTCCGGTGTGGGACTGGTGACGACCAGCGGGTTCCCCGAGAGGTAGAGTTCCTCGACGGCGTCGCCCAACTGGCCGAGGACGCCGTGGCCGACCAGCACGTTGCGGGGCAGGCGAATCCACGTGGATTTCTCGAACATGGTCGCGTGGTCGGACCCGGCCCCTAAAGGCGTTCGTGAGTCCTACCCGAGCATCCGCCACGCTTCGAGCAGGTAGACAACGCCGAACCCGCCGAGCACGAGCGCGCTCGCAGCCGCGACGGCGGGCGCGAACGACTCCACGCGCCGCCCCGCCGTCACGAGCGCGGCGGGGAAACAGACCAGCCAGAGCAGGATGCCGCCGAAGAAACCGACAACCAGCATCGCGCTCCCCGTCTGAACCACCAGCGTCCCGGCCAGCGCGCCGCCGACGTAGGGGGTCATCGCGAGCACGTCGAGGCTGCCGGGGTCGAGCAGGCCGACGCCGACGGTGAGCCAGAACAGGATTTGATACGGGTTGGTGAGCGCCAGCACGAACGCGCGCTGGAACCCCGTCGCCTCGTGAGCGGCCGGGTCGGCCGCCGTTCCGGTCTCGCTATCGACGGATTCGGGGGCGAACGTAGAGCGTGCGCCACCGGCGGCGCCGTAGGCAAAATAGAGCATCAACAGCCCGCCGACTCCGAACAGCACGCCCTGCACGGTGGGGTACTGCTGGACGAAGCCGACGACGCCCAGCGCGGCGAGCACGAAGAAGGCGAAATCCGCGACGCCGGCGCCGAGGCCGGCCGTGAAGCCGGCCAGCCACCCCCGGAGCACGCTCTCCTCCGCGATGACCGCGTTCATCGGCCCGGGCGGCGCCGCCAGCGCGAGGCCGAACACCGCGCCGGCCGCGAGCGTCGGGAGCGACTCGAACACGGCCGTACTCCCGGGAGAAACCTGAAAAGTCGCTCGGTTCTACCGACGCCACGTCCGGGCCAGGCCGACGACGACGAGCACCACCAGCGCCCCGAGCACGCCGAGGAGGAACCGCTCGGGCGCCAGCCCCAG
>JBDGQC010000012.1:1620-7841 GCA_042219375.1 Halolamina sp.
ACCGAGTCGGGAATCAGCCAGCCCGAAACGCCGACGCCGAGGTCGGTCCGCAGGAAGGGGGAGGTGATGGAGGTTTCGCCGCCCCGGAACGCGGAGGCGGCGCCGTAGAGCGTCCAGAGGCCGAACAGGATGAACAGTCCGCCGGTCACCAGCGTGACCAGACTATCAGGCAGTACCGTGACGACGTACTGGCCCAGCACCACCTCGACGGCAGACCAGACCGTGAACGCACCCATGCCGCCGACGAACACCTTCTTCGCGTCGTAGCGAGAGGCGAGCGTGACGATGACCAGTTGGCCCTTGTCACCGAACGTCGCCAGGAGGTTGGCCAGGAACGCCGTTATCAGCGGGCCGTGGCCGGCGTAGCGCTGGACCACGGTGTCCAGACCGGACTGGAGCGGCAGGACAGCCAGGGCGGCACGTAGCGACGCGACTACGTGGCCGGCGTCGGCAGCGGCGACCGGCACGGGTCAGGCCACTTCCTCCACGGCGTTCCGAACCCTGATGGTCTCGGCAATCTCTTCCGGCAGGCTCTGTTCACTCTCGTCCTCGACGACGCGGACCGTGACCATCCCGAACGGTGCGATGTCGACCAGTTCGAGCGTGGTTCCGGGGGTGATTCCGGCCTCCGAGAGGTAGTCGAGTTCCTCCTGGTTCCGGTGGGGAACCCGCGAGACGACGACCTGGTCGCCCACATCGAACTCCGCGAGACGGTCAGCGCCGTCCTCCTCGACGGGTTCGAGCGTCTCCCGCGGAATGGGGTCGCCATGTGGGTCCACCTCCGGGTCGTCGAGCACGTCGGCCATCCGGCGCTCTAACTCCTCGCTGATGTGGTGTTCGAGCGTGTCGGCTTCCTCGTGTACGTCGGCCCAGTCGTAATCGAGGTGCTCGGCGAGATACGCCTCGACCAGCCGGTGGTGCCGGACGACCTCCAGCGCGACGGTGCGGCCCTCCTCGGTGAGTTCGACGCCGCTGTACTTCTCGCGCTCGATAAGCCCGCGGTCGGCCAGTTTCTCCATCATACTGGTCACCGTCGGCGGCGTCTTCCCGAGATACTCCGCGACCGCCGAGGTGGCCACCGGCGGCCCCTCCTCGCTCTGGAGGACGTAGATGGCTTTCAGGTAGTCCTCCATCGCGTCACTCAGCATACCGAATCGTTGGTTTCGGTGCGTCAAAAGAATCCCGGTGCCCGGGCGGGAACTGTGAAGTTAAGCCCCCAGCCCGCGTACGTCAGCACGATGAACCTCCGACGCGCGCTGAGCTACGCGAGCCTCGGCATCGGCGCCGCCGCGGTGACGAACGCGGTACTGAAAAACGAGGCAGGCGACCTTCCACCCGCGCTCGATGGCATGCAGCGCACCTACCGCTGGCGCGGCATGGACGTGGCGTACACCGAGGCCGGGGACGCAGACGACCCGGACCTCGTCCTGCTCCACGGCCTCAACGCCGCGGGCTCCGCCGGCGAGTGGCGGGAACTGTTCGACCGGCTGAGCGAGGCGTACCACGTCGTCGCCCCGGACCTGCCGGGCTTCGGCCGCTCGGACCGGCCGCCGGTGCGCTACTCCGCGGCGTTCTACGAGGAGTTCGTGACCGACTTCCTCGCAGAGGTCGCCGCGGACGACGGTGACCTCACGGTCATCGCTTCCTCGCTTACCGCGTCCTACGCCGTCGCGGCCGCCGAAACCGTGGACGTGAGCCGGTTCGTCCTCGTCTGCCCGACGACGCACGCCGGCCCCGGCGGACAGACGACGTGGGTGCGTGAACTGCTCCGCCTGCCGCTGGCGGGCGAGGCGTTGTTCAACCTCGTCGTCTCCAAACCCGCCATCGAGTACTTCAACGCCGACCACGGCTACGCCGACCCGGCCGCCCCCGACGAGGAGTGGCTGGAGTACGAGTGGCTGACCGCCCACCAGGAGAACGCCCGCTTCGCGCCCGCCGCCTTCGTCGCGGGTGACCTCGACAGCGATATCGACCTCGCGGGGACGCTCGCCGACCTCGACATCCCGACCACGCTCGTCTGGGGACGGGAAACCGAACTCACGCCCGTCTCCGAGGGGCGGACGTTAGCCGAGGCCGTCGACGCAGAACTGCTCGTGTTCGACCGCGCGAAACTGCTCCCGCACGTCGAGCGGGCCGACGCGTTCCTCGACTACGTCCTCGACGGTGACCTGCCCGACGACTACTCGGTGATTCGAGAGCACGACCCGAGCGAAGGGGCGGCAGGGGAAGCCGTCGCTGCCGACGGGGAGCGCGAAGGAAGGGACGAACCGGAAGAGGCGTAAGCGGCTGTCGTCGCTCAGCGGTTTCAAGGCGGAGCCTCCGGCCTCAAGGAGCGAGCGAAGCGAGCGAGTAGGCCGGAGAGGAAGCCGACAACCCCACCACATTCCACGAACTGCTGCCGCCTTTTCTCCCCAACACTAATAAACTATTAACCATACATCTGACGTATGGAGGTGCGGCGTACTGTCCCGGTCAAACTCGACGTTGACAGCGACGACGACGCACTTCTCCGCGAAACAGTCGATGAGTTTCTGTGGGCCGCCAACTACGTCGTTGACCATGCTTGGCAGGGCGAATACAAGACTACGAGTAAGGCGCAGTTGCAGGAAGAAACCTACGACCACGTGCGAGAGCAGACTCGATTGCACGCGAACCTCGTCCAGAACGCCCGTAACAAAGCCGCAGACGCCGTACAGGGTGTCGTCGCCCGCTGGAAGCAAGGTCAATACGCTGGCAAACCACACTTCTCGAAGCCGACTGTCGTCTACGACAAGCGGTGTGCGACCTTCCACGACGAGTACGTATCGCTGGCAACCGTAGATGGACGTATCGAAGTCGAGTTCGTCCTGCCTGACAGCGACCGCGACACACCCCACAGCCGGTATCTCGACAACGACGACTACGAGGTGACGAGCGCAGAACTGCACCACAGAGACGGTGAGTGGCTCCTTCATCTCCGCACAAAGGCGGAGATGGAGTCCGACACGGTGGAACAGGCAACGACCGGGCACAACACAGTCCTCGGCGTTGACCTCAACGTGAACCAACTCGCCGTTACTTCGACAGGGACGTTCTGGAGCGGCCATGAGTTCGACCACTGGCGGCGCGAGTACGAGAAACGGCGGGCGTCACTCCAGCGGTGTGGGTCGCGCCACGCCCACGAGAACATCCAGTCGGTCGGGAGGACGGAGAGAGGTCGGTTCAAGATGATGCTCCATCGGATTGCGAACGGCATCATCGAAGAAGCCGTCGAGAACGGCTGTACGGTCATCGCCTTCGAGGCGTTGACGGGCATCCGCGACCGGCTCCCCGGAGCGTCGTGGGGGCACAAGTGGGCCTTCGAGCGATTGTACGAGTATGTCGATTACAAGGCCGAACTTCACGGCATCGACGTAGAGCAGGTGGAGCCGGAGAACACGTCACGCCGTTGCTCTACGTGTGGATTCACGCACCCGGACAACCGCGAGGGCGAGGCGTTCGCGTGCCTGAAATGTGGCTACGAGAACCACGCCGACTACAACGCCGCGAAGAACATCGGCTTGCGGTATCTCCGTCGGAACCAAACTGGGGACGGCGGAGGCGCACCCGTAGGCGTGCGCTTGAATCGCGGGACGCTGAACGCGAACGGAGAGTATGAATCTCCTGCCGGGGATTCCGGCCAGAGCGGGAGTCCACGCGAAAGCCCTAGTGCAGACCCACAGTCTGCACGTCGTCAGACGCAGTCTGACGGAACCCTCAACGAAGCGAACGGCGAAGTCGTGAGCGAGTAGGGTGGGGTAGTTTACGCCGGCCGGAACACCAACAGTTCGTCGCCGGTCGTTTCGCTCGCACCGACGTCCGGTTTGAGTTCGTCGCCGACCTCGACGGACCCGGGTTCGACGTCGACGACGACGCCCGTCAGCCGCACGGGGCCGAACTCGACCACGGCCGTGTTGTACGGCGCGTCGTCGGTGAACGCCGGTGCCGGAACGTGGATGGTCGTAACCGACTCGACGGTTCCGGTCTCCGGGAGGTCGTTCTCCGTCAGGTCGGGGGTTCCACACTCCGGGCAGACCCGGCGGGGCGGGAGCGAGCCGTGGCCGTTCGCACACGCCAGGTAGTAGCCGTCGTCGGCGACGAACGCGCGCAGCCATTCGTCGAAGCCGGCGTCGGTGCGTCCGTCGGTCATTCTGCCACCTCCAGTACATGGACGACTGCGGAGGCGACCGTCCCGCCCGCGTTGTGGGTCACGCCGAGTTCGGCGTCAGCCACCGCGTCGCTGTTGGGATGGTCGCCCCGGAGCAGTCTGGTCAGCTCCGCGATTTGTGAGCCACCAGTTGCGCCGACGGGGTGGCCTTTCGCCTTCAGCCCGCCCGAGAGGTTCACCGGGAGGTCGCCGTCCGCCGCCGTCTCGCCGCGCCGCGCGGCGCTCAGCCCCTCGCCAGGTTCAAACAAGCCCAGCGACTCGATAGCCAGCACTTCCGCGATGGTGAAGCAGTCGTGGACCTCCGCGAGGTCAACGTCGTCGGCATCGACGCCGGCGTCGTCGTACGCCATTGCTGCGGCATCGTCGGCCGCGGGCGTTCGCGCCAGCGTCTCGCGGTCCTGGAGCGCCATTCGGTCGGTGCCCTGACCGGTGCCGATGACGGCGACTGCGGCGTTCACGTCGTTCTCGGCGGCGTACTCCTCGCTGACGAAGACGACGGCAGACGCGCCGTCGGTGATGGGACAGCAGTCGAAGAGGCCCAGCGGTTCAGCCACCGGCGGGGCCTCCAGCGCCTGTTCGACGGTGAGTTCGCGCTGGTACTGGGCGTACTCGTTGTCGATTGCGTGGTCGTGGTTCTTCGAGGCGACGTTCGCGAGGTCGCGGCGGAGGTCCTCCTCGGCGACGCCGAAGCGCTCGCCGTAGGCCGTCGCCATCAGCGCGTAGGCGCCCGGGAACGTGACGCCCGAGCGGACCTCGAACAGTTCGTCGGCGGCGATGGCCAGCGCGCGAGTCGCGCCGTCGGTCCCCATGTGGGTCATCCGCTCCATCCCGCCGGCGAGCACCACGTCGGCCTCGCCCGAGCGGACCGTCCTGACCGCCTCTCGGACCGCAACGCCGGCCGAGGCGCAGGCGTCCTCGTAGCGGGTCGCCGGGCACGAGAGGCCAGCGGCCTCAGCCAGGAGGGGCGCCTGATGGCTCTGACCCTCCGCGAGCGACCCCACGAAGTTGCCGACGTTCAGTTCCTCGATGTCCTCACTGGGGACGCCGGCGTCCCGTCGCGCCGAGAGCGCTGCCTCGGCGAAGAGGTCACGGCCCGTCCGTTCGGGGTGCGAGCCGAAATGGGTGAGCCCCACTCCGGCGACGCGCACGCCAGTCATGTATCCGGTAGTTGTGGAGTCTCGGGCTAAAGGCCTGCCGGAGTCAGCAACACCGGCCACGCGGCTGCGCCCGCTTTCGGCAGGCCCTTGCCGCCCCCCGTCCAAGCGGAGGTATGTTCACCGACGCGTTCGTCGGACTCGCCTGTACCGGCTGTGACGCCACGGTCGATGCCGCCGACACCGGCGCCAGTACTCTCGCTGCCGCCGGCCCCTGCCCGGACTGCGGCGCGCCCCGGAGCCCCGAATACGACCTCGACGCCGTCGATGCCGCCGACGTGCGCGACGGTCGAACCGTCTGGGAGCGCGACGCGGTCCTGCCGTTCACGGCCGGTTCCGCGCTCTCCGCGGCGGAGGGCGGCACCCCGAGCGTCGACGCGCCGCACCTCGCCGCGGAACTCGGGATTGCCGGCGTTGCGATCAAGGACGAGGGCCGGAACCCGACCGGTTCGGTGCTCGACCGCGGGCTCTCCGTTGCCGTTACCGCCGCTGAACACGCCGACGCCAAGTTGGTCGCCTGCGCCTCGCCGGGCAACGCGGGGCAGTCGATGGCCGCCTACGCGGGCCGCGTGGACCTGCGCTCGTACGCGTTCGTGCCCACGCGTGCCCCGTTCTCGAACAAGGCGCTGGTGAACGTCCACGGCGGCGAGATGAAGGTGTGTCCCGGCCGTCTCGGCGACGCCGTCACCGCGCTGGACGAGCAACTGCAGTCGGCGTATCTCGACCTCGGCGCGTTCGCCACGCCCTACCGCCACGACGGGCTGAAAACGCTGGCCTACGAGCTACTGGCCGACCGGGACTGGAACGCGCCCGACGCCGTCGTCCTCCCTGCGAGCACGGGGGAGCTCGTCGTCGGCGCCGTGACCGGGCTTGAGGAGTGC
>JBDGQC010000012.1:7941-14455 GCA_042219375.1 Halolamina sp.
CCCTGCGAGCACGGGGGAGCTCGTCGTCGGCGCCGTGACCGGGCTTGAGGAGTGCCGGGAGCTTGGACTCATTGAGAAGGCTCCGGCCGTCTACGCCGTTCAGCCCGAGGGTTGTGCGCCCATCGCTGCGGCTTGGGATGCTGGTCGCGACGAGACTGAGCTCTGGGAAACCCCAGACACCATCGTCGGTGAACTGGAGGTGGCCGACCCGCCGGGCGGTGGACTCGCACTCGACGCGCTCGCGAAAACCGGCGGTGGCGCACTAACAGTCGAGGACGACGAGGCGATGGAGAGCGCCGTTGCCGTCGCCTCGACGGAGACCATCGAGATGGGGCTGGCTGGCGGCGTCGCCGCGGCGGGGCTCTGGGCACTCGCGGAGGCGGGGACCCTCGACGACAGCGACGAGGTCGTGGTCGTCAACTCGGAGACGGCGACGAAGACGCCGGACGTGCTGCGGAGTCACTTGATGGGGCAGGGTATATAGAAGCGATTGCCCGCGTAGAGACTACTCGGTGTGGACGAGGTTCCAGTCCGTGTCGGTGACGGTGGCTTCGGCGACCTGTTCGTCGTCAGCGATGACGTGGAACCGGAAGGTGCGCTCGTCGCGGTGGAGTTGGAGTTCGAGCGTCTGCGTATCGACGGTGAACTCCGTCTCGATGGGGACGGGGCCGCCGTTCTCGCGCTCGGCCATCAGGTCGTAATCCTCGTACGCCACCTGCGTGGTTTCCTCGACGAGTCCGTCCTCGCCGAGGACGTCGGCGTCGATACCGTCGTGCGTCGGCGTTTCCCGGACGACGAGGGTGTAGGTATCCATCGTCATACCCTCGGCTTCGACTGGATGGCGTAAGAAGACGATGGCCGAACCGCCGACCGGGGTCGGGTTCGGCTGACGACGGAGGTTCACCCGCGGCGCGGACTGCCGGCACCCGCTACCGGCTTCCACGGGCCTTTCCTACCGGCCCGCCGAAGCGGGGGTATGGCAGACAGCGCACTCGTCATCGGCGGCACACGGTTCATCGGCCGACACACCGTCGAGGAGTTACTGGCGCACGACTACCACGTCACCATCTTCAACCGTGGCAACCACGAGAACCCCTTCGCCGACCGGGAGGGGGTCGAACACGTCGAAGGGGACCGACGGGAGGACCAAGACCTCCGGGCGGCCGCGCTCTCGGCCCGCCCCGACATCGTCATCGACTGTGTCGCCTACTACCCGGAGGACGTGGAAGTCGCCGTCGACCTCTTCGCGGACGTGGACGGCTACGTCTACATCTCCTCGGGTGACGCGTACGCCGAGGAACAGATTCCCAAGCGGGAGGACGAAACCCCGATGCGCGCCTGCACCGCGGAGCAAGCCGTCGACGAGTCGGGCGAAACTTACGGCAATCGGAAGGCCGAGGGTGACCGAATCGTCCAGCAGGCCGCCGAAGAGGGGGTCAACGCGATGTCGGTTCGTCCCTGTATCGTCTACGGACCCTACGACTACACCGAGCGAATGGATTACTGGCTGGACCGCGTGGACACCCACGACCGGGTGGTCGTGCCGGGCGACGGCCAGAACCTCTGGCACCGCGCGTACGTGAAGGACGTGGCCAGCGCACTGCGGGTCGTCGCCGAGGCGGGCGACCCGGGCGAGTTCTACAACGTCGGTGACCAGCGCGCCGTGACGCTCGAAGAGATGCTCGGCCTGATGGCCGACGCGATGGACACGGACGTCGAGGTGGTTCACGCCGGCGAGCGTGAACTCGCTGCGGCCGGCCTCGCGCCCGACGACTTCATCCTCTACCGGGAGTACCCACACCTGCTCGACACCTGCAAACTGGCCGACCTGGGCTGGGAGTCGACGTCGCCTGCCGAGGCGATGGCCCGGACCGTCGAGGAACACCGCTTCTCGGAGCGGGACGGCAGCGAGCACGACCCCGGCCGCGAAAACGAGGAGGCGGTGCTCGACGTGCTGGATACGCTGTGAAGGGTATCGGCGCCGCTGGCCAGGGGGTGGCGGTCAACGGCCTCCGCAGACCACGGCGGCTGTCAGTCGCCGCCTCGTCCTCAGACCTCAGCGGCTGGCGGCCGCCGCCTCGTCCTCAGACCTCAGCGGCTGACAGTCGCCGCCTGGTCATTAGAACCCGGCGGCTGACGGTCGCCGGCTTATCCTCAGAACTCCACGGTGCGGCCGTCCTCATCGACGCCGACGACTTCCTCCTCCAGCCACTCCCGGAACCACTTCACGCGCTTGAGTCGCTGATGGGCGATGGACTCGGCGATGTCGCTTTCGACCCGGTCGGCGTGCTCCCGGCCGCGTTCGAGCACGCGGTCGACCATCTCCGGGGCAGCCATGTGGCTGCGGGCCTCGTAGCCCATCCGCAGCAGCATCAGTACGGTGCCGTTAGCGCCGACCTTGTCGAGCACGTCACCCTCGATCAGGCACTGGGTCTCCAGGGAGACGTCCGAGAGCGGTCCCTGGTAGGAGTGGGCCTCGACGACCCCACAGACCTCGTCGATGAACGATTCCGGGTAGTCGCCGCGGCTGGTGAGGTACTCGCGAGCGACGCGGGCGCCTGCCTCCGCGTGCACGTCTTGGTCCGCTTCGAGTTTTGCCACGTCGTGGAAGACGGCGGCGACCCGGACCACCGGGACGTTCGCCCCCTCCTCCTCCGCGATGCGGCCGGCGATGTCGACGACGTTGCGGATGTGGTTGAACCGGTAGTCCGCGGAGTGCCAGGGGTACCAGCGCATCCGTCCGCCGTCGTCCTCGGCCTCGACGCTCGCGGCGAGGTAGTCGTGGACGAACTCCTCCATGTCGGCGAACTCCTCGGCGGTGACGGGCGACCCCCTTATCTCGACGCCCACAGCCCTCCTCCCGTCGCGGTCGTACTCCGTTCGTGTTTCATTATCATAAGGGACGCTCGTTTCGCTCTTAGGCGTTACGGGAAGCGGAAAGCAGCGCGCGCCGCCGACAGAACCGTTAGGTGGCTCCCCCTCCTCACCCCGTGCGTGACCGAGCAACGCTATCTGGAGGACGCCACCGTCCGGGAGTTTACCGCCACCGTCGAGCGAACCGTGAGCGACGACCGGGTCGTGCTTAACCGGACCCACTTCTACCCCGAGGGCGGGGGTCAGCCGAACGACACCGGCACCATCCGAACCGAGGACGACGCGTGGAACGTCGTCGACGTGCAGAAACACGACGGCATCCACCATTACCTCGAACCCGCCGAGGGCACCGACGCCGATTTCCCCGACGCCGGTACCACCGTGACCGGCGAACTCGACTGGGAGCGCCGGTACAGCCACATGCGCTACCACACGGCCCAGCACCTGCTCTCGGCGCTCCTGCTGAACGAGTACGACGCCGAGACCACCGGCAACCAGGTGCGCGCGGACCGCGCCAGCCTCGACTGTGCCTACGAGCGGTTCCACACCGACGAACTCGAACACATCGAAACCCGGCTGAACGAACTCGTTACCCAGGCTCGGCCCGTCGAGTGGTACGTCCTCGACCGTGAGGAGGCCGAGGAGACGCTCGACCCCGAACGCACGCGCCTCTCGCTGCTACCGGATTCGATTACGGAAATCCGTATCGTGGAAATCGGTGACGCCGAGGGCGAGGAGGAGCCGTTCGACCGGACCGCCTGTGCCGGCACCCATGTCTCGAACACCGAGGAAATCGGGGAGGTGACTATTACCGGACGCGAGACGAAGGGCAGCGGGGAGGAGCGCATCCGGTTCGAACTCGCATGAACGTCAGACAAGTCATCCCGAAAGACGCGATTCCGAGCGTTGATGACCCCGAGTTCCGCGAGGCCCACCCGTTCCCGGAGGACGAGGTCATCGGCCTCGAACTCGGCGGCGAAGCGCGGGCGTATCCGGTCCGCTACCTGCACTATCACGAAATCGTCAACGATACTGTCGGCGGCGTTCCCGTTGCGACGACGTGGTGCCCCCTCTGTGGAAGCGCCGTGGTCTACGACCGCCGGCCCGGGGAGGGCGTGCTTCCTGAGAGCGCCGAGGACCCCGGGACGCTGCAGTTCGGCGTGAGCGGTAAGCTTGCGGACGACGACCTGGTGATGTACGACCGCGAGACCGACTCCGAGTGGAAGCAGTCCCTCGGCGAGGCCATCGCCGGCCCGCTTGAGGGAGCAGAACTGCGCGTCTTGCCGGCGACGATGACGACCTGGGAGCGATTCAGCGACGCCCACGAGGGCGCCGTCGTCATGGTCGAACCTGGCGGGGAGAGCGAGGCAGCCAGCGCCTCCGCGGAGCCTGATGACATCGACTACGAGGACGACCCCTACCGGGAGTATTTCGAGGGTGAGGGGTTCGGCCTCGACGCCCACCGCGGCGAAGGGTCCGGCCGGGAGTGGGACCGTGAGGATATCGCCGCCAAGGAACAGGTGCTCGGCCTGGAACGTGGCGACGACGCGCTCGGGTTCCCGCGCTCGCGGGTCGAGGAAGCGGGCGGCGTCGTCACCGCGACGGTGGGCGGCGAGTCCGTCGTCGTTTTCGCGACAGCCGATGGTCTTCATACCTACCGCGACCCCGGCTACGACTGGAGTTCGACCCGCGGGGGGTTTCGTGCCGACGGCGTGATGTGGGACGCCGCGACGGGGGAACCCCTGGACAACCCCGCGACCCACGTCGCCGCCAATCGGGAACCGCTGGAACGGCTTCCCGCGCGGCGCCTGTTCGCGTTCGCGTGGCGGGACGACCACGGTGACGCGTTTTTCGAACCGTAGAATAGGGTCGGTTCCGCGGCCGGTGGGCATCCTGCCGGCGAATGGTCAGTCATCGTCAACGTTTATGACCCCCTCGGGCCACGTCCAGGGTATGCTTCCGAGTACTGCGTTGACGGTCCCGCTTCAGAACCCCGGTGGCGGCGCCGGTGGTGCCGTGATGCTGGTCGTCTGGTTCGTCGTGATGGTCGCGACTATCGCCGGGATGTGGAAGACGTTCGAGAAGGCCGGCGAACCGGGCTGGGCGGCGATTGTCCCCCTCTACAACTTCTACGTCGTCATCAAAATCGGCGGGAACGCGTGGTGGTACCTGCTGTTGCTGTTCGTCCCGCTGGTCAACATCCTCGTCAACGTGAAGATATTCGTCGACCTCGCGAAGGCGTTCGACCAGGGAATCGGGTTCGGCCTCGGCATCTGGGTTCTGCCCTTCGTCTTCCTGCCGTTGCTGGGCTTCGGAGACGACTACGAGTACGTCGGCGCGTCCGCGTAAAGTCGGCGGCGAACACCGTCCGGGTGTCGGCCCGGCTACTCCTGCTTGCTGAACGACCGGGCCGTCCACACCCGGCCGCCGGGCCGGCCGTTGACGGCGTCGGTTTCGAGCAGGACAGCGACGACGGCCTCCCAGAGCGCCGCCTTGCTCCGGTTGCCTCTGTCGACGGCGTCCCAGACGGCCCGTTTCACCTCCGTCGCCCGTGCGATGTTCTGCTGCTGGACCAGCCGACAGGCCGCCTCGACCCCGGCGCGGATTTCGGCGTCGGAATAGGCGGAGTCGTCGCCGTCGGGAGCGGTGTCGTCGGACTCGTGACGCTCATCCACGATCCGCTCGTCCGTCGCGCCACCGTCGCCGACGGCGTCGCTGGCCGGTCGCTCGGTCGGCTGTTCGTCGGCCGCCATCGACGGCCCGAACGACTCGGCGAGAGTCGCGACCGCGTTGCCGCCGGCGGGGCGGGGCGCTCCCGACCCCTCGCCTCGAAGATGGCCGACCGGGTCCTGCTCCGGGTCCACCAGCAGCGGGTCGAACTCCCCGCGTCCCAGGATGCGCTCGTACTCCGCGACGACGCCGCGGAGCGATTCGCGCCCGTCGTCGGTCACCTCGTACTCGGCGTCGATGTCGATGGATAGCTCCCCCGACTCGGGGTTCGAGCCTCGGGTGGTGTACTCCGAGCGCTCCATGGACTCCCGGATGAGGTGGCTGCGGAGGAATCGGGTGAAGAAGCCGGCATCGTCGAGGTCGACGCCGTCGGTCTCGGCCAGCACCTCTCGGGGGGTGAACTGTTCGCGGTCCCGAATCGCCCGCGAGAGCCGCAGATACTCGTCGTAGGTCGCCGCGAGCCAGAGCATGTCGTAGACGACCGGGCTGTAGTCGGCCGGCGGCTCCGGGACGATGTCGTAGAGAAAGCCGAGGTCGTCGACGGTGAACCCGCCGCTCAGCAGTTGCCGCTCCCCGGACATCCCCCGCAGCAGCTGAATTTCGATGGCCCAGCGGTAGCGCCGGGCGAGCCTGACGAGCGCCCATTGCCGGTGTTCGGGCCGGAAGTAGACGGTGTGGACCCCGCTTGCGGCGGATTTCGTCGGGACGAGCCGGAGACTCTCCAGGTCGTGCTCCTCCCGGAACTGCTGAATCTCCTGGGGGTAGCCGGCGAGTTCGTCGGAGAACACCGGCCCGTCGTGAAGCACGGAAACGGGTTGGGTATCCATGTGAGACATTTACAATCAGTATTGGTGTTGGCTACTAAGGCGTATCGCCGATATCACGCCGGCACGCGCCTCTCTCAGCCGAA
>JBDGQC010000088.1:0-14418 GCA_042219375.1 Halolamina sp.
GCACCTGCGTGTAGAACTCCCGCCACGCGAGTTGGGACTGGAACGTCTCGACGCTGTCCTGGGCCGCAGTCCCGTCTTCGCCCTCGTCGCGCTCCGCTGCCTCGGCCATCGCCGCCTCGGTCGCGGCGTACACCTCCCGGAGACCGATGGTTCCGAAGCGGAGATGCGGCGACAGCCGGGAACTCCCGTCCTTGGCGGGGTACTCCCGGTCGTCTTCGTACCGGAATATCCGCTCGTCACAGAACGTTTCCAGGCGCTCGCGGGCCGCGTCGGTCCCCGCCGCCTGCACGTCGGCCTCGGGGTCCGCGAAGCCGAGGGCGTCGATGGTCGGGAGGTCGGCGCGGAGGGCGTCGGCGAGTTCATCGCTCTCTCGGGCGAGTTTCTCTACAGCCAGCGTCTCGGCATCGGCGAGTGCCTCGGCCTCGGGGGCCGCGAACGGCGCTGGCTTCTCCCGGTCGCGCCACTTCTTCCAGAAGTACGTGTACACCTGATAGGGGTCCCCGTCGTTGGTGCGGATGGTCCCGGGTTCGTGAAGCTGACCGTCGTGATGGGTCTCCCGAGCAACCCCTACGCGGTCGAGTGCGTCACGGACCCGCCCGTCGCGTTCCTGAGCGAGCCCCGAGTAGTCCTCGTTCCAGCAGACCGTCTCGGCATCCAGCGCCTGCGCGAGCACGGGGAGCACCGCCGCGGGGTCGCCGCGGGCGACGACGAGATTGCTCCCCGATTCGCGATACCGCTCCTGGAGTTCCGCCAGCGAGTCGAGCATGAACCGCACCCGCGGGTCGCTCCCGTGGTCGAGCACGTCGTCGTCGAAGACGAACACCGGAACCGTCGGCCCTGGACTGTCGGCGGCCGCGGCGAGGCCCCGGTTGTCGCTCGCGCGCAGGTCCCGCCGGTGCCAGAACAGCTGCATGGGTTCAGATGTGGTGGCGACCCCCTGAAACTGCCGGTCGCGGGGGTGCGGACGTGGTCTGTTCGCCGCCCGGCAGTCCGACAATCGCCGCCGATCCATCGCGCAGCCGACAACCCTTTTCCGCGTGCCGCGTCACCCGGAGCCATGGACGCCGCAACCGAACTCTCGCTCCCCGTGGCTGCCCAGCCATCGCTCGACGCGACGGTGTCGCTCGCCGTCGATGCCGAGGACGCGGGCTACGAACGCGTCTGGCTTCCAGAAACGTGGGGCCGGGACGCCGTCACGACGCTCTCGCTCGCCGCCGAACGAACCGACTCGGTCGAACTCGGCACCAGCATCGTCAACGTCTTCTCCCGTTCGCCCGCGCTGCTCGGTCAGACGGCCGCGACGCTGCAGGAGGCCAGCGACGGTCGGTTCCGCCTCGGTATCGGCCCGTCCGGGCCCGCGGTCATCGAGAACTGGCACGGGGAGTCCTTCGAGCGGCCGCTCCGCCGGACCCGGGAGACGGTCGAGGTGGTCAAACAGGTGCTTACGGGCGAACCCGTCGCGTACGACGGCGACTTCTTCGACCTCTCGGGGTTCCGACTGCGCTGTCCCGCCCCGGAGCCGGCACCGCCGGTCGATGCCGCGGGGATGGGACCGAAGGCAGTCGAACTGGCCGGCCGCTTCGCCGACGGCTGGCACGCGCTGACCTTCACGCCCGACGGCCTCCGGGACCGGCTGGATGACCTCCGTCACGGCGCGGAGTTGGCCGGTCGCGACCCCGAGGACGTGCGGGTGACGCTCTCGCTCCCCTGCTGTGCGCTCGACGATGCGGAGCAGGCACGGAGCCTCGCCCGCCAGCATCTCGCGTTCTACGTCGGCGGCATGGGGACGTTCTACCGCGACGCGCTCGCACGGCAGGGACACGGCGAGATTGCCGAACGCGTCCACGACGCCTGGCAGGACGGAGAACGCGCGGCGGCGACGGCCGCCATCGACCCGCTGGTCGACGACCTCGCCGCGGCGGGGTCGCCAGAGACCGCCCGCGAGCGTCTCCGCGCGTTCGGGGCCATCGACGGCGTCGATGCCGTCGCCGTCTCGTTCCCGCGCGGCGCCGACGCCGAGGCGATTCACGCGACGCTCGCGGCGCTGGCGCCTGAGAACTGAGTCAATCCCCGCAGCTACCGGACGAGGTCCACGCCGGTGAACTCGACCCGCAAACCGCCGGCGGCGGATTCGGTGATCCGGGTGTCCCACCCGTGAGCGTCGGCTATCTGTTCGACGATGTTCATCCCGAAGCCGGTTCCGCCATCGGTGCTGTGGCCCCGCTCCAGTATCTTTTCGCGGTCGGCGTCGGGGACGCCCGAGCCGTCGTCCTCGACGTAAAAGCCGTCCGTGAGGTGTCCAACCCGTACGGTGGCGTCGTCGCCGGCGTGGTCGACCGCGTTCTGAAAGAGGTTCTCCAGGAGGCGCTTCAGCCGCCGGCGGTCGGCACGGAGGGAAATGTCGGCCGTGATTTCGATGTCACTCGTCTCGACGTTCCGGCGGCTCTCGGCGGCGAGTTCCCGTAGTTCTACCTCCTCCGTCTCCCCGACGACCTGCCCCTCGCGAGCCAGCCGTAAGGTGTCTTCGAGAATCTGTTCCGCGTGCGCAAGCCTGTCGAGGGCCGCATCGAGTTCCTCCGAGTCGTGGTCCTGTGCGACGAGTTCGAGGTTCCCCCGGACGACGCTTAGTGGGGCCCGGAGGTCGTGGCTGACGATGCTCGCGAACTCTTCGAGGCGTTCGTTCTGTCGGGCCAACTCCCGCTCGTGTTCCTTGCGCGCGGTGATGTCGCGAGCGATTCCGATACCCCGAACCGGGTCGCCGTCGGCGTCGAAGTTGAAGCGGCCCATAGAGGTGATCCAGCGGGTTTCGCCCTCGCTCGTAACCCGGAAGTTCACGTCGTACGTTCCCGTCTCGTGGGCTGTGTGGATGGCTTCCTCCACACGCTCTCTGTCGTCGGGGTGGACGGTTTCCAGGAGGTCGTCCATCGTCTCGATTAACGACCCACAGAGGGTCTCCGAGGACGGATTGAACGTTATCTCGCCGCTCTCGGACTCCACCTCCCAGACGACCGCGTCCGTCGTCTCCAGGGCGAGTTCCAACCGTTCACGCACCGCTTCCAGTTCGCGCTCGCGCTCGCGCTCGGCGGTGATGTCGGTCATCGTCCCGACCACCTGGACGGCCTCCGTCCCGTCGTACAGCACCGACCCGCGTGAGGCGACGGTGGCGTACGATCCGTCGGCCCGCTCCCACCGGTATTCCTTCGAGAACCGACCTCGGGAGTCACGCAGTTCATCGAACACCCAGTCCTCGCGCTGGAGGAGGGCCCGCATAATCCGTTCCTGCTCCTCCCGGTCGTCGGGGTGGACGCGCTCGAACCACCACTCCACGTCCGCGTCGATTGCCGCGGGGTCGTAGCCGAACCGTCTGAGGCCGTCGCTGAACGACACCGCGCCGGTCGCGACGTCCCGGGTCCAGAACGCGTCGGAGGCGGTTTCGGCCACGAGTTCGTGCTCCCGTTCGAGCCGTTCGGCGCGACGTTTCTCCCGAGCCGCCTCCACGTGACTCCGGACACGATGGGCCAATTGACAGTACTGGGCGGCGCCGGACTCCTTCTGGAGGTAGGACGTAACCCCGGCGTCGATGGCCTTGGCCGCGACGTCCTCGCTTCCCTTCCCGGTAAACAGGATGACCGGCAGGTCAGGATACTCCTCACGGATCGCTTCGAGGAACTCGATTCCGTTCATCCCCGGCATCTCGTAATCGGTGACGACACAGTCGACGTCTGTCTCCGAGAGGATGTCCAGGCCGGCGGACGGCTTCTGTGCGGTAATGGGCTCGATGCTGTCGTTCTCCCGTTCGAGCAACTTCTGGGTCATCTCCGTGAACCCGGGGTTGTCGTCCACGTGAAGAACGGTAATCTGGTCGGAGTCGATGGTTCGGCCGTCGGTGGTTATGGATCGGGTCATGGGCGCGTTCCGACGAGGCTTCCCCCTTCGCGATGGGAATGGACCGGTGTTACGACGACCCGGACGGTGTACAACCGTCCCCGCCGTCGTCGCGGTGGCCCGTCGTCGGTTTAGTTCTCTACGAGTTACCTTGTGAGCGATACCTAAATATATTCCGACTTTTTCTCTATTTTCTTGATTTTAGAAAGAAAATCAGTATTTACCCCATTATAAACGTATAATACATTGGAAAACGAGATAAAGTGGTGTGGTATATATACTTCTGGATAGAAATTTCGAATATCTACCTTTGACTTCTTCGAAATTCGAGAAGAGCGAAATTACGGGATTTCTTGTGAACAACCGACAAGGTAATGGGGATGGCGGCGGATGGTGATGTATGAGCGATGCTTCGGTCGACGATATCGATAAGCAGTTGCTGCACCACCTGCAGCGGGACGGTCGGATGTCGGCAGTCGAGTTAGCCGAGCGTCTGGAAGTGTCGGACAACACGGTCAGGAACCGGATGCACCAACTGGAGGACGCGGGGGTCATCATCGGCTACACCGCCGAAACCGACTATCGGAAGACGGATTTCGAGCTCTGTTTCATGTTCGTCTGTACAGCCCGTATCAGCGACCGCAGGAGCGTCGCCGAGAACATCCGCGAGTTACCCCGCGTAATCGAGGTGACCGAACTGATGACGGGGCAGCGGAACCTCCACATCAAGGCGGTGGGGACTGACGACCAGGAGATAACCACTATCGCCGAACGCATCGACGGGCTCAACTTGGAGATCAACGACGAGATTCTCATCCGAGAAGAACACAAAACCCCGGTCGATTACACCGCCATCAAGGAAAACGAGTAGGAACTCCGAAACCCGGGCTCAGTCGTCGCCGAGCGCGTCGTGCATCGCCGGAATCGCGGCGTCGGAGTCGATATCGGCGCCCTGGCGGTCCAGCGCGTCGCCGAGCGCCGAGAGCACGTAGGCGACGTTCTTCGGGTTCGCGGAGTGGCCCATGCAGCCGATGCGCCAGATGTCGCCCTCCAGGTCGCCCAGCCCGGAGGCGATTTCGAGGTCGTAGGCGTCGAGCAGGTAGCTGATGACCTCGCCGTCATCGACGCCCGCGGGCACACGCACGGCGTTGAGGCTCGGCAGCCAGTACTCGTCGGGGGCGTTCATCTCCAGGCCCATCGCTTCGAGGCCGGCCTTCAGCGCGCCAGCGACGCGACGGTGGCGCGCCCACCGCTCTTCGATGCCTTCCTCGGCGACCAGGCGGAGCGCCTCGCGGATGGCGTAGACGTTGGTGATGGGCGCGGTGTGGTGGTACGCGCGCTCTTCGCCCCAGTACCCCTCCAGCAGCGAGAGGTCCAGGTACCAGGAGCGAGCGTCCGCCTCGCGGTTGAGAACCTTGTCCATCGCGTCGTCGTTGAGCGTGAGCGGCGAGGCGCCCGGCGGACAGGAGAGGCATTTCTGCGGGCCGGCGTAGGCCACGTCGATGCCCCACTCGTCGACGCGGAGTTCCACGCCGCCGACGGAGGTGACGGTATCGGCGATGACCAGCGCGTCGTTCTCGTGGGCGATGTTGGTGAGTTCCGGGACCGCGGGCTGAAGCACGCCGGTCGAGGTTTCGGCGTGGACGAAGCCGAACACGTCGATATCGTGCTCCTCGAAGGCTGCCGCCACGTCGATGGGGTCGAGCGGTTCGCCCCACGGCGCATCGACCTCCACTACGTCGCCGCCGGCGCGCCGGGCCATCGAGGCCATCCGCCCGCCGAAGTAGCCGTTGGTCGGGACGAGCATCGTGTCGCCGGGTTCGACGACGTTGCCGATGGCGGCCTCCATCGCCGCCGACCCGGTGCCGGAGACGGGGATGGTCCACTTGTTGTCGGTGCGGAACGTGTAGCGCAGCAGGTCCTGCACCTCGTCCATCACCTCGATGAAGGAGGGGTCAAGATGGCCGACGAGGGGCGTGGACATCGCCCGCAGGACGCGCGGGTGTACGTCGCTCGGACCCGGGCCCATGAGGGTGCGGTTCGGTGGCGTGAGTTCGCCGACGTCCGGTGGCTCAGACATGGACAGGCGTTGTACCCCAGTTCGCAAAAAGCCGTGGGAAGCGGGTATGGATGGCCGGGTAGGGTTTCGGCTGGGTATCTATGACGGCTACCGCTTCCGCGACAGCTACCGCGAACAGCACCGCGGAGTTCCCATGACCAATGAGGACCGCAGCGTGCCGGGCACGAGGCCCGGCACAGCGCCGAGTCCCCACACCACCCCGCGCGCTCGCCGTCGTCGCAAGCGCGCGCTTCCACCGCGACCGCGGCGGCTGTGGCGGGAGCACCCTTGTGGTGTGACTCAGCGTGAGGGCCAAGCGAGGATTAGTTTGAGCGAACCGGTTGGGGGAAGACATCCGTCTGCGGAGCGATATGCGGTGCTGTACAACTGGTCAAACACCGAGATGCTGCTACTGCACCCAGCCGCCGCGGTGGAACTGTTCACCACCGATTCCCGAACTCACTCCAACGACTCAGCCAACTTCTCGGCCGGATGTTTTACTCGCCCGTGCTGCTCCTCCCAGTCCGAAAGCTGCGTTCGACACGACGCACCCGGCGCCACCGGCTCCGCCTCAGTTTCCCGGACCTGCTCGAACAGCCGTTCCCCGATGGCCATCGAGAGGTCGTAATGCTCTGTTTCGTAGCCGAAGCTCCCAGCCATCCCGCAGCACGTCGCGTCGATGGCCTCCACCTCGTAGCCCGCTCTGTCGAGGACTGCTGCAGCGTGGTGGTCACGGTTGAGCGCCTTCTGGTTACAGTGGCCGTGGTACGCGAGACGCTCCCCGCCCGCGTCGGCGTCCAGCGCCTCCGGTCGATGCACGTCGATAAACTCACACAGCCCGTAGGTGCTGGCAGCCACCGCCGAAACCGCCTCGCCGTCGAGCAAGTCCCCGTACTCGTCCTGCACCACCGCCGCGTCGGAGGGCTCGGCGGTCACGACGGACCACCCGTCCTCGACCAGCGGCGCGAGCGTGTCCACGTTCGCCCGTGCGCGCTCGGTCGCGAGGTCGAGAAAGCCGCCCGAGACAGCCGCCCGGCCCGGTGGCTCCAGGTCGTCCGGGACCGCGACGTGACAGTTCGCGGCCTCCAGTACCCGTACCGCTGCTTTCCCTACTGCCGGGTAGACGTAGTTGGTGTAGGTGTCCGGCAGCAGGGCGACCCGTTCGGCGGCGTCCTCGGCGTCGACTCGGGGGCCGCGCTCGGCGAACCACGATTCGAACGATTCGTTCGCGAACGACGGCACGGGGCGCTCCGGCGCGATGCCCAGCACGCGCTCGGAAACGACGCCTGACCCGGGGAGGGACGCCAACCAGTTCGAGACGGGCGCGAGTTTACTCCCCCAGGCCGCCAACCGGTCGATGTCAGCGAACAGGCGGTCCCGCAGGCTCGCGCCCTCGCGCTCGTGTCGCTGGTGTTTGAGTTCGGCCTTGAGTTTCGCCAGGTCCACGCCGGTCGGGCAGTCCGACTGGCAGCCCTTGCAGCCGATACAGAGGTCCAGTACCGACTCGTGGAAGCGGTCGGAGTGCATCTCCTCTTCAGGCAGGTCGCCGCTGATGGCCGCGCGGAGCAGGTTTGCCCGGCCGCGCGTCGTGGCCAGTTCCTCGCCGCTGGCGCGGTAGGTCGGGCACATCACGTCGGACTGTGTGGTGCGGCAGGTGCCACAGCCGTTACAGAGTTCCACGAGATGCAAGAAGCCGCCCTCGTCGTCGAAATCCAGCGTCGTCGTCGGCTCCAGGCTGGCGTACTCAGCGCCGTAGCGCAGGTACTCGGTCATCGCCGTCGGGTCGTCGTCGCGGAACACCACTTTCCCGGGGTTCATCCGCCAGTCCGGGTCGAACGCGGTCTTGAGGCGCTTGAACGCCTCCCAGAGCTGTGGCCCGTACAATTTGGGGTTGAACTGCGTGCGCGCGAGGCCGTCGCCGTGCTCGCCCGAGAACGACCCGCCGCGTTCGGCGACGAGGTCCGTCACGTCCGCGGCGATGGATTCCATCTTCTGGATGCCCTCGTCTTCCTTCAGCGAGAGTATCGGGCGGATGTGGAGCGTCCCCGCGCCGGCGTGGGCGAAATACGCCGCCGAGGTGTCGTGGTCCGCGAGCACGTCTTCGAACTGGTCGACGTACTCAGCGAGCGTCTCTGGCGGCACGCTCGCGTCCTCGATAAACGGGTAGGGCTTGGCGTCGCCCGGAAGCGACATCAGGAGCGGGATCGCCGCCTTCCGGAGTTTCCAGAGCTCCCGCTGGCCGTCGGCGTCGAAGGCGCGGAGGGAATCGAACGCGGTGTCGCCCGCGCCGTCGTCCCCAGTCCCGCCGTGCAGGAACTGCTCGTCGGCGTCATCGACGGCGGCTTCGAGGTCGTCGTGGCGTTCCGAGTCGAACTCCAGCATCAACGCGGCGCCGGCGGATTCGGGAACCGGCTCCGCGTACGCGGCGAACTCCGCGGACTCCCGGGCCAGCCGGAACACTTCGTCGTCCATCAGCTCGACCGCGCTGGCGTCGTGGGCAAGCGCGTCCGGCACCGCCCGCATCGCGTCGAGGAGGTCCTCGTAGAGATACAGCACCAGCGCCGTCTCCTCGGGGACCGTCACCAGCGACACCTCGGCCTCCAGGACGACGCCCAGCGTCCCCTCCGCGCCGACGAACAGTTTCGCGAGGTTGAGGGTCCGCCGGCCGTCTTCGGTTTCTCCCGCGACGGCGTCGAGGCTGTAGCCCGAGACGTTGCGCTGGATGTCGGGGTAGCGGTCGGCGATTTCGTTCTCGTTGGACTCGACGATGTCGAGAACTGTTTCGTGAAGTTCGGCCGCTCGGCCGCCGTTGGCCAGCATCTCGTCCCACTGGTCGCTCCCGACGACGGTTTCCTCGAACTCCGCGATTGTGCCGTCGGCGAGGACGGCCCGGACGGACTCCACATAATCGACGGTGATGCCGTAGCGCACCGAGTGAGCGCCGGTGGAGTTGTTGCCGATGCCGCCGCCGAGCGTCGCCCGGTTGGAGGACGCAGGATCCGGCGCGAATTTCAGGCCGTGGGGTGCTAGTGCGGCGTCGAGGTCGTCCTGCACGACGCCCGGCTGGACCACCGCCCGCTGTGCCTCGGCGTCGATATCCCGGATGTCGTTCAGGTGTTTCGAGCAGTCGAGAACGACACAGCCCGGTCCTACTGTCTGGCCGGCGAGCGAGGAGCCAGCGCCACGGGGGAGGACCGGCGCGCCGTGCTCCGCTGCCACCTCGACGGCGGCGACGACGTCGGCCTCGTCCTCGGGAATCACGACCCCGGCGGGGCGGGCACCGTAGATGCTGCCGTCGGTCGCGTAGAGCACCTGCGCGTACTCGTCGAAGCGCACGTCCCCGCCGACTGCCGCCTCCAGGTCAGCGGCGAGCGCGGCGTGGTCGGGGTCAGCGACGCCCTCCGTCCCGTGGGTCGGGAGCGGCGCGTCCCCGTGCCCGGTCTGTTCGGTAGCCATAGTTCGGTGTGCGCGTGAACGGGCAAAAGGGTGCGGTCACCGGTGACAGGGACCGTGGAAACGGCTGGTTCGTCATAGTAACAGGCTAAAACCGTCGTTTGTGTCAACAGGACGTATTTACACTCGGGCCGTGAGACGACCGATAGGATGGAATTCGACTCCGAGACGCTGTTCAACGCCGCGGCGGCGGCGGTCAGCACCATCGCCGTCGTCACCTTCATCGTGGACCACGGGTTCCCCTACTCCCCGGTGTCGAAGGTTGCGCTGGTCGTCGCGTTCCTCGCGGGCGTGTTCGCCGTCACGCAGACCACGGCGGACGACCAGCTAACGGTGCTGGGCTATGCGGTCATCGTGGTTTCGACCGTCGCGCTCGTGTTCGACACCCTCGGGACGTTCAACGTGGCGACGATGGGGCGGGTGCTCGCCCTGCTGGGGGTCGCGGTAGTGCTGTTCGGCCTCCGCACCGCAGTCAGCGAGACGAGCCGGTTCGTCTCCGGGCAGCGAGCCAAACAGGCGTTTGCGGTGCTGGTGGTCCTCGCCGTGGCCGTCCTCACCGTCGACGTGGTGGCCGCCGGCCTGAGCTACGAACTCAAGACCCAACAGGAGATACAGGTTTCCGGGAGCGGCGAACCGGAGGTAGGCGCGAAACTGGGCGAGGTCGTCGTCACCAACTCCGGACCGTTCCCCCGACGTATCGACATGCCCAACTACGGGGTCTGTGCGGCCGGTAACTGGAGCGCCTACCAGCCGGAACACGACGGGGAGTCGAGACCGGTAGACGCACACCTCCGCATCGAACGCCGCTACGGCGACCACGTCTTCGGGTTCAGCCAGCGAGCCTACGACGCGGTTGTCCGACTGGAAGCGACCAACATCGACGGCGAGCGGTTCCTCGTCCGGCAGACCGAACGCTGCCCGGACGACGAGAGCGGCGACCCATATCTCGCGGTATTCGAGCGCAGCGAGGAGGGGCCGTACGGCTACGCGGACTGACCGACTGGTGCGAACTGCGAAGCTGTTAGACCGGCGTCGAAGGTCGGAGTAATCTCGTCGTCGCGTCGGCGGGACGTATTTGCCGCCGGAAACCGAGTAATGGATAGGATGTGGTCCGACTTCGACCCGCTGTTCGACGCCGCGGCCGCGGGCGTCAGCGGCGTCGCGGTCGTCGTCTTCCTCGCGGACCTGGGGTTTCTCCATTCCCCGGTTTCCAGGTGGCTCCTCGTCGTGGCCTACGTCGCTGGCGTGTTCGCCGTCTCGCAGGCGACGACAAATGACCGGCTAACCCTCTGGGGCTACGTCGTCCTCGTGCTCTCCACCGTCGCGCTCCTGTTGGCGGTGACCGGGACTCTCGCAGTCGGCCTGACGGGTCGGGCAATCGTCCTTTTCGTGCTTGCGCTGGTGCTGTTCGACCTCAGCGAACGGGTCGGCACGCTCGGTCGGGTCGTTTCGGGGAGGCGGGCAACGCAGGCGTTCGCCGTCCTCGCGGTGCTCGCGGCTATCGTCGTCACCGCTGACGTGGTGAGCGGTGGCCTCGCCCACGAACTCCGTACTGAACAGGAGATACACGTCGTCGCCGGAAGCGAGACGGCACCGGTCGCCCTCCTGGGGGAGATCGTCGTCACGAACCCCGGGCCGCTCCCTCAGCGCGTCGATATTCCCCGGTACAGCGTCTGCCCGGCGGGCAACTGGAGCGCCTACCGCCCGGAGACAGCCAATGGTGAAACCCGGCCGGTCGATGTCCATCTCCAGGCCGATGGCTACTACGGCGAGTACGTCCCGGGCTTCGGCGAGCACCGGTACGCGGCGGTGCTTCTTCTCGACGCCGAGAACGTCGATGGGGAGTGGTTCCCCGTTCAGCGGACCGGCCGGTGTCCGGACGACGAGAGCGGGGACCCGTATCTCGCGGTGTTCGTGCAGGACGAGACCGAGCCATAGCCTCGGGGCTGGACCGTCGAGAACTATCCGCCCGCTACTCCTTCAGGAAGTCTGGTTCGATGCGTTTCTCCGCGCGCTCGGCTTCGAGGTGCTCGCGGAACACGTCGGGGTCTACACCGTCGGCCTCGCGCTCGAAGCGGTCCCGGACGGAGACGGTGCCGGATTCCTCCTCGTCGCTGCCGACGATGAGCATGTACGGGAGTCGGTCGTCGTGGGCCTGCCGGATTTTCCGGCCGACCGTCCAGTCGCGGTCCTCCACCTCGACGCGGAAGTCGCCCAGTTCGTTCTTCACGCGGTGGGCGTAGCCCAGGGCGTCGTCGGAGACGGGGAGGATGCGCACCTGCTCGGGCGCCAGCCAGAGCGGGAACTGCCCGTCGAAATGCTCGATGAGCACCATGAAGATGCGCTCGTAGGAGCCATAGAGCGCGCGGTGGATGATGACCGGGCGGTGGTCCTCGTTGTCCTCGCCCGTGTAGGTGAGGTCGAACCGCTCGGGCATGTTGAAATCGAGTTGGACCGTCGGGCCGTCCCAGGAGCGCCCGAGCGCGTCCGTGAACGAGAAGTCGATTTTCGGGCCGTAGAACGCGCCGTCGCCGGGTTCGATGCCGTAGTCGTAGCCCTCGGAATCCAGCACCTCCCGGAGCTGTTCCTCGGCGGTCTCCCAAATCTCGTCGCTACCGACGGACTTCTCCGGCCGCGTCGCGAGGTCGACCTCCGCCTCCAGGTCGAAGTGGCTCATGAGTTCGAAGATGAGGTCCATGATGGAGCGGACCTCCTGTTCGATGTCCTCGGGCTTGACGAACAGGTGGCCGTCGTCGATGGTGAACGCCCAGGTGCGCGAGAGCCCGGAAAGCTCCCCACGCTGCTCCTTGCGGTAGACCTTCCCGTTCTCGAAGTAGCGCATCGGGAGGTCCCGGTAGGACCACGACGACTGGTCGAAGATGGTGGCGTGGCCCGGGCAGTTCATCGGCTTGAGGCCGTACTCCTCGTCGTTGACCTCCAGCAGGAACATGTCGTCGCGGTAGTTGTCGTAGTGGCCCGACTGCTTCCAGAGCTCCGTCCGGAACAGGTGGGGCGTCTCGACACGCTCGTAGCCTGCGTCGCGGTTGAGTTCGTTGACGTAGTTCTCCAGTTCCTGCAGCACCGTCTTCCCCGGCGGGTGGTAGAGCGGCAGCCCCGGCCCCGTCACGTCCGGCACCGAGAAGAGGTTCATCTCCTGGCCGATCTTCCGGTGGTCGCGCTCCTTGGCCTCCTCGCGCATCAGGAGGAACTCCTCCAGGTCGTCCTCGGATTCGAAGGCCGTGCCGTACACCCGCGTCAGGGTTGCGTTGTCCTCGTCGCCGCGCCAGTACGCTGAGGAGATGTTGAGCAGTTCGACCGCGCCAATCTCCCCCGTGGACTCGACGTGGGGGCCCTGACAGAGGTCCTCCCAGTCGTCCTGCACGTAGAAGGAGACGGTGTCCTGCCCGGCGGCCTCCTCCTCCAGGATTTCGCGCTTGAACCGGTTGTCCGCGAACTGCTCGAAGGCTTCCTCCCGGGAGCGCTCCTCGCGCTCGATGTCGTAGTCGGCCTCGATGATGGCCTCCATCTCCTCCTCGATAGCGTCGAGGTCGCTTTCGGTGAGGTCAACGTCGGCCACGTCGTAGTAGAAGCCGTCCTCCGTCGGCGGGCCGATGGTGAGTTTTGCGTCGGGGTGGAGCCGCTGGAGCGCCTGCGCGAACACGTGGGCCGCGGAGTGACGCAGCACGTCCAGGTACTCCTCGGACTGGTCGGTGACGATTTCCAGGTGCGCGCCGTCTTCGAGTGACGCCTCTTTCGCGACGAGTTCGCCGTCGACGACGCCCGCGACGGTGTCGTCCCCGAGTCCCGGGCCGATTTCGTAGGCGGCGTCCTCTACCGTGGCGCCCGCCGGGAGGGAGAGTTCGGACCCGTCCGGCAGGATGACCGTGAGTTCGCTCATACTCCCACGCGTCGGCGGCAGGGATTAAGCCTTGCTGAGACGGGTTCCCGAACCCCCGTAACTGATTTCAGGAATCGCGTATCTCCGTCAGGTCGAGTTGCAGGGCGAACGGCTCTCTGAGCACGTCGAGGGTCGCCTCGGAGATACGTCGCTGTAGCGTGGGGAGAACCAAGAACGTTCGCCGAAACAGTTGCTTCGCCCATAGGCAACTTGGGGCGAGTATTCAGATACGCTACACGACCGCGCTATCGGCCGGACGCCGAGGGCGCGTCGGTCCGCCCGATCGAGCCCAGAACCTCGACGGCGGCGCGGCCGGTGGCGACGGCGGTGAGCGCGACCGCGTACAGCACCATCCCCACGATGAGCAGCCACCCGACTGCCACATTTTTCAGGACCATTTATGTGTTGACCAAACACAAGCAATCCTTGAAAAAGTAGGGGGGTGGGTTCACCGCTTCACACCAACACGCCGACGTGGTCGGGGCTGGCGGGCAGGCCGTGACGTTCGTGTTCAAGCGGACGGGACTCGAACGTCTCGGGAACCCGACGGCCGTCTTCGAGGACGCGGCACGGTGGACCGAGATTCTCGGTCTCGTCTGGGATGACGCACCCGAGCGCCTGACGGATTACGCCCACTGGGAAGGGCTGACCCCGAATTTCCCCTCAGACGTCCGCGGGCAGACGGGGACCCTCGTCCTGATTGTCCCATTACGACGGCTGTGGACGCGATACAGAACGGGGAGTACGGGATGTCTGACTCGGTTGCGAGTGTGAAAGAGGAGCGTCGGACTGCTTCCGGTGTACTGGAACGGACACAATTGCTTGAGTCGTCTGTTCTTGCGACGCTGTTGGCACGGCCGGCGTGGAACGCTGTCGATAGCAGGAGCTACAGCCCCGCCCAGAGTTCCGAACGCGAGACAAAAACCTGACTGAGGGACCCTGTGTATTTCGTTGCGGTCTTCGCTGGCACGACGTATTTCGCGCGTAGGGTTCCGGAGGTGTTGCGCCGACGCCGGCCTGAGATTGATGATCTGATGGGGTGACTCGGTTAATCTCCGAAGTGCCCGCGTTCAGTTTCCGAGGGAATCGAGTTTCTGAACGATTTTCGCATAGACATCGGGTG
>JBDGQC010000159.1:0-1083 GCA_042219375.1 Halolamina sp.
CTACGCGGATTTCTCCCAGTCGAAACTCGACCACTACGTCGAGGACACCACCGCGTTCCGCACGACGGTCCCGGTCCATCGCACCTATCTCGACCGGCTGGGGCCGGAGCCCCTGACGGTCGGACATCCGCCGCCGCCAGCGGACGAACTGCGCTATCGCTCGGCCGAACTGGTTTCGGTCGTCGGCCGGTTCGCGGGGACGGAACCCGTCGTGCTGGCTCGCGAGTTGGCGTCGCTGGCCCGCCGGGACGAGTACGACCGGCTCAGGGAAGCCGCCGTCGCCGAGAACGAACTCTCCGCGGCCCAGCGCGAGGCGCTGCGCTCCGGCGAGTACGAGGCGGAGTACGAGCGGCTCAGTACCGAGCGGGACCGGTTAGAGCAGCTACTGACGACATAGCGGCTGTCTTCCTGTTTCAGGCTCCGGGCCGGGTCAGTCGGTGCGGGCGGCTTCCAACTCGGCCTGGATGGCGTCGGCAAGTTCCGTTGCACGCGCCTCTTCACGGGCCTCGGCGTAGATGCGTACTTTCGGTTCGGTCCCCGAGGGCCGGACCAGCACCCACGCGTCGCCGTAGTCGAGCCGGTAGCCGTCGACGGTTTCGGCCTCCACGTCGGCCTCGCGGGCGTACGTCTCGGCGGCGTCGAGCATCGCCGTGAGTTCGCTCTCGTCGTCGTATTCGAGATTCCGGCGGACGTTGACGTACTCGGTGTAGGGCGCGACAACTTCGCTGACCGGCGCCTCGGCCAGGAGTTCGAGGAACTTCGCGGCGATGAACGCGCCGTCCCGCACCAGCCGGAAGTCGGGGAAGAAGACGCCGCCGTTGCCCTCGCCCGCGATGGGGACGCGCTGGCCCTCAGCCTGTAGCTCCTGTACCCGCGTGATGATGTTGGTGGCGCCGATGGGCGTGAGTTCGAGGTCGGCACCCACCTCGTTGCACACGTCCACCAGCCGCTGGGAGACGTTGACCGCGGCGACGGTCGAATCACCCGGTGACAGCGCCTCGGCGGCCAGCGCCGCGAGCGAGGCGTCGCCCTCGACGTACTCGCCGTGTTCGTCGAAGAAGATGGCGCGGTCGCCGTCGCCGT
>JBDGQC010000159.1:1183-7038 GCA_042219375.1 Halolamina sp.
CCGTCGCCGTGACCAGCCGAGCCAAGTCGTCGAGGTTCTCCTGGACCGGTTCGGGGTCGCGGCCCGGGAAATGGCCGTCGGGCTGGCTGTTGACGGTGACGACCTCACAGCCGAGCCGGCGGAAGAACTCGGGGCTGGTGAGCGCGGCCGCGCCGTGGCCGGGGTCGAGCGCGACGGTGAGGTCCGCGTCGGCGATAGCCTCGCGGTCAACTGAACGCAGTAGCTCCGCGACGTACGCCTCGTTGACGCCGTCCACGTCGGTGGTCGAGCCAACGTCCGCCCAGCCGGCGCTGTCGAACTCCTCGGCCAGCAGGCGCTCCTCGATGCGTTCCAGTTCCGAAACCGGCAGTTCCACCCCGTCGGCGCCGACGAGTTTGACGCCGTTGTACTCCGGCGGGTTGTGGGAGGCGGTGATGACCACGACCGGCACCCCCTCCACGTCGGCGTAGCGTACCGCCGACGAGGTCGGGGTGACGCCCAACCGTTCCACGTCCGTGCCGACGCTCGTGAGGCCGGCGTCGGCGGCGTTGGCGAACATCGCGCCGGTGGTTCGGGTGTCGCGCGCGACGGCCGCGCGGTCGGCGCCCCAGACGGTTCCTGCGGCCTTGGCAACCCGCAGGACGAACTCTGCCGTCAGCTGCTCCCCGGCGACCCCGCGGGTTCCGCTGGAGCCGAAGACCTTCATTCGGATGGTCGTGGTGTGGCCGGGGTAAAAGCCGTTCCGAACCGATTGGTGTTGGGTGTTGATTTTGTGAGCAATCGCGGATGGATTCGCGAGATGTATTCTGTTCACTCGGTTGCCGCTGCTACATCGACGGCTTCCGCTACCGCAGAGTCTGTCTGGATTGCCGCGGGCGGCACCGCAACCGTCTCCGCGGACGGTGCCTGACACGTTGCGACCGCAAACAGCACCGCGAACACGACCACAGAATGGGCCTGACCAACTGGACCGCAAGGTGCCGGGCACGAGGCCTGGCATAGTTCGCAGGTCCCCGCACCCGCGGCGGATGTGGCGCGAGCAAGCGCGAGGGACGAGCGAGGGTTAATCCCGAGCGAGTCGGCTGGGGAGGCCTTGAGGCCGCGGAGCGGTAGCGGTGCGGCACAAGAGTTCTGGCACACTCCGCGGTGTTGTTCGCGGTCGCCGTCGCGGAACCAACTCATCTGTCGAAACACACTTCCACAACTCCAGAAACAACCCACGCGACCAATCACCCAAAACCAAGAACTCTGACTACTCAATCGTCAGCCACAGCAGCCTCGGAGCCGGCCTGCATCCCCCAGAGGCTGGCGTAGTCCCCATCTTGACAGAGCAGTTCGTCGTGGCTCCCCGTCTCCGCAATACGGCCCTCCTCCATCACGACGATGCGGTCGGCATCCTTGATTGTCGAGAGCCGGTGGGCGATGACGAACGCGGTCCGGTCGGCGGTCAGTCGGTCGAGACTCTGCTGGATGCGCTCCTCGGTTTCGGTGTCCACGTCGGAGGTGGCCTCGTCGAGGATGACGATTTCGGGGTCGTTCAGCAGCGCGCGGGCGATGGCCAGCCGCTGGCGCTGGCCGCCCGAGAGCTTCACCCCGCGCTCGCCGATTTCCGTGTCGTAGCCCTGCGGCAACTCGGTGATGAACTCGTGGGCCTCCGCGGCTTTGGCGGCCTCGACCACCTCCCTGCGCACGTCCTGGCCCTCCCCCGAGAGCACCGAGAGGTCGCCGTAGGCGATGTTCTCCTCGGCGGTGCCCGAGAACATGTAGGGGTTCTGCTCGACGATGCCGACGTGCTCGCGCAGGCTCGTGAGGTCCCAGTCCTCGACGTCGACGCCGTCGATGCGGATATCGCCGTCATCGACGTCGTAGAACCGCGGGATGAGTTTCAGGAGCGTCGATTTCCCCGCACCAGTAGTGCCCGCGAGGCCGACAGTCTGTCCGGCTTCGACGTCGAGGTTCACGCCGTCGAGGATGACCTCGTCGCCGTCGTAGCTGAACGTCACGTCGTCGAACGTCACGTTCCCCTCGACGTCGTCGGGGTCGTAGGCGTCTTCGGGGGAGGTGACCTCCGGTTCGTGGCCCAGGATGCCGAAGACGCGCTCGGAGGAGGATTTGGCGAGTTGGTACTTGTTGGCGGTCTTCCCGACACGGCGCATCGGCGCGTAGAGCCGGCGCAACAGCATGAAAAAGAGCGAGAGCGTCCCCACCGTCAGCGCGGGGCCGACGCCGGCGCCGTGGGTGATGACGTCAGTCCCAGCGACCCACAGGAGCGCGACGAAGACGACGCCGGTGACGACCCGGAGCGAGGAGAAAAACGCCCGGCGGATCTTGATGGCGCCGACCTTCTCGTCGTGGTACTTCTCGCTCTGGGTCGCGACGCGGTCCAGTTCGAAGTCGTAGCGGTTGAACGTCTTGATGACCCGGGCGCCGCCGAGGTTGTTCTCCAGCCGGGAGTTGAGCCGCGACACCGTCTCGCGGATGCCGCGGTATTTGGGTTCGATCCAGGTGAGGAACTTCCCGGAGGCCAGCCCGATGACCGGCACCGGCGCGAGCGCGATGAGCGCCAGCCGCGGGGAGTACCAGAACATCACCGCCGCGATGCCGCCGACGGTGGCGACGACGCGGATGGCCTGCCGGATCTCGGTGTTGAGGAACTGCTCCAGCCGGTTGATGTCCTGGTTCAGCACGGACATCATCGCGCCGGTCTGATGGGAGGCGAAAAAGCCCAGCGAGAGCCGCTGGATGTGGTCGTACGTGTCGTTGCGCAGGTCCCGCTGGACTTTCTGTGCGGTGGACATGAACAGATACCGCGAGGTGAACCGCGCGATGGAGCGGACGACGTAGGCCAGAATCGCGATTATCACCAGCTGTTCGAGAAACGAGGTTCGTGCAGCCGCACCGCTGATTTCGCCGGGCGGCAACAGCCCCGCCTGGGTGAGCAACCCCTGTTTGCCACCCCGCCCGGCGATGACCCGGTCGATGGCTGCGGCGACGATAATCGGTGGAATCAACCGCGAGAACCGCGTGAGGAAGGCCGCGACCATGCCTATCGTGAGGCGCGGCCAGTAGGGGACGCAGTAGCGCAGGAGCCCCGCCATGGAGCGGCCGTCAACCGACTGACGGATCTCCTCGAAGCTCCCGTGTTCGTCGGACATACGTTTCGAAACTCGTCCCAGCCTGAAAGATGTGGCTCTGTCGGACCGTATTCCCGGTACGGTTCGCGGACCGGACCCCTATTGCTCGGCGGGGTCCGCGACGTCGATCACCTCGACGTCGACGGCCAGCAAACCCAGCACCGCGAGGGAGACGGCGAGGGCTTGCCACTCGCCCGCGGTGAGGAACGCCACGGCCATCACGGGGAGGAGACTCATGGCGGCGAGCGAGCGATAGCGATTAAGCAGCAGCAACACGACCGCGACGACCTCCACAACGCCAACGACGAGCACCGCGACCTCGGGGGAGGGTATTCCCAGCGCCGTGAACTGTGTGACGGAGCCGGTGTACCGCAGGAACTTCGCGACGGCCGGCGGCGCAGTCAGACCGACGGCCACGTAGCGCAGCACGGCCGGGAGCCAGTTTGGGACAGCCATCGAGGGGAAACGCTCCGAATTACCGATTCAGCGTGTGAATCGCCTGGTCGTCGGCGTTCTCGGCGGCCTCCATCACCGCCTCACCCAGCGTCGGGTGGGTGTGAATCGTGGACGCCACGTCTTCCAGCGTCGCACCCATCTCCACCGCGAGCGCGCATTCCGCGATGAGTTCGCTGGCCTCCGGGCCGACGATTTGGGCGCCGAGGATGAAGCCGGCCTCTTCCTCGGCGACGAGGCGGACGAACCCCTCGGACTCGCCGGTTGTCAGCGCGCGGCCGGATGCCCGCATCGGGAACTCGCCGATTTTGGGGGTGAAGCCGGCCTCCTCGGCCTCGGCCTCGGTCATCCCCACGGTAGCGATTTCGGGGTCGGTGAAGACGGCGGCCGGGACGGCCTGGTAGTCCAGCGCGGCGGGTTCGCCGGCGATGACCTCCGCCGCGACGATACCCTCCTTGCTCGCTTTGTGGGCCAGCATCGGCTCGCCGGCCACGTCGCCGACGGCGAAGATGTTGTCCACGTTGGTCTGGGCCTGGTCGTCGGTCTCGATGAAGCCGTTCTCGCCGACCTCGACGCCCGCACGTTCGAGGTCGAGGCTCTCGGAGACGGGCTGGCGGCCGACGGCGACGAGCACCTTATCGGCGTCGTAGGTCGTCTCCTCGCCGTCCTCGTCCTCCGTGGTGACGACAATCCCGTCGGCTGTTTCTTCCCACTCGCTTGCGGCCTCGCCGAAGTTGAACTCGATGCCCAGTTCCTCGGCGCGGCTCTTGACGACGCGGCTGATGTCGTCCTCGTACCCTGGCAGGACGCCGTCGAGCATCTCCACGACGGTCACGTCCACGCCGAGCTTGGCGAACACCGTCGAGAGCTCCATCCCGATGTAGCCTGCGCCGACGACGACGAGTTCGTCCGGCGCCTCCTCGGCCGCGAGCGCGTCCCGTGAGGACCACACCTGGTCGTGCTCGAATTCGAAGCCCGGCACCTGGATGGGCCGGGACCCGGTCGCGATGATGGCGTGGTCGAACTCGACGGACTCCGAGCCCTGCCCCTCGCCACCGTGGGCGATGCGGGCGGTGGAGTCGTCGGCGAACGTCGCCTCCCCTTGCATCAGGTTGACGCCGTTTGCCTTACAGAGCTTCTCGACGCCGCCGGTGAGTTGGTCGACTACCCCCTCTTTCCAGTCCTGCATGCCCGCCACGTCGACGACGGGGTCGGCGTGGATGCCCATCTCCTCGGCGTTGCGCGCGTCGTGGGCGACGTTCGTGGCGCTGATGAACGCCTTCGACGGGATGCAGCCGTGGTTCAGGCACGTTCCGCCGTAGGCCTCGCGGTCCACCAGCGTCGTGTCGAGTCCGTTCTGTGCGGCGCGGATGGCGGCGACGTAGCCGCCCGGTCCGGCGCCGATGACCAGTACGTCCGTTCCGGTTGCGATGTCTCCGACGACCATTAGAGTAGTAGTTTGGTTGGGTCCGCCAGGTGTTCTTTCACGGTGTTGGTGAACTTCGCCGCCTCGGCGCCGTCGATGACCCGGTGGTCGATGGCCAGCGAGAGCGGCAGCGTGTGTGCCGCCTCGACCTCGCCGTCGTTGACGACCGGCCGCTGGTCGATGGCGCCGAGCCCCAGAATGGCGGTTTCCGGGTAGTTGATGATGGGCGTGGCGTACTCGCCGCCGAACGCCCCGAAGTTGGTGATGGTGAACGTGCCGCCCTGCATCTCCTCCGGGGCGATAGAGCGGTCCCGGGCCTTGCCCGCCAGCTCCTGAATCTCGTCTGCAAGCTGGAGCAGCCCCTTCTGGTCCACGTTCTCCACGACGGGCACCATCAGGCCGGCGTCCGTCGCGACGGCGATGCCGATGTTGTAGTAGTTCTTCAGCCGGATGACGCCCTCCTCCTCGTCGAGTTCGGAGTTGAGCACGGGGTACTCTTTCAGCCCCGCCACCACGGCCTTCAGGACGAACGCCATGTAGGTGAGCTTCGTCCCCTTCTCCTCGGCCGCCGCCTTCAGCTTCTCGCGAGTCTCGACCAGCGCGTCGATCTCCGCGGTGTCGTGATGGGTGACGTGGGGCGCGGTGTACTTCGAGGTCGCCATCTGCTCGCCGATGGTCCGCCGGACCCCGCGGTAGGGGACGGTTTCCTCGCGCGCCGGTTCTGCCTCGGCGCCCGCGGACCCGGGCGTCGCTTCCACGCCGGTTTCGGCGGCCGCGGCACCCGCCTCGGCGAACTCCCGAACGTGCTGTTCGGTGACGAACGCCTCTCCCTCGCGGGTTTCGTCGGTCGGTACCGCGTCGAT
>JBDGQC010000159.1:7138-14404 GCA_042219375.1 Halolamina sp.
CCGAGTTCGCGGGCCAGTTTCCGGGCCGACGGGGGTGCGAACACCCGGCCATCGGTCGTGGAGGCCGAGGCGGCCTCGCCCGTCTCGGTATCGGCGTCCTCGTCGGCGTCGTCGCCGGGTTCGCCAGCGGTGTCCGGTTCGGCGGTCGGCGCCTCGCCGTCGCCGCCTTCCTCGTCGATACTGATGATGACATCGCCGACCGGCACCATCTCCCCTTCTTCGACGTGGAGTTCGGCGACGGTGCCGTCGTAGCTGGAGGGCACCTCCACCAGCGCCTTGTCCGTCTCCACCTCGGCGACGATGTCGCCCTCGGAGACGGTGTCGCCGACGGAGACCATCCAGGAGACCAGTTCGCCCTCGGCGATGCCTTCGCCGACGTCGGGTAGCTTGAACTCTTTGCGGCTCATATCAGAACTCCACCGTCTCGCGGATGCCGTCCTCGATTCGTGCGGCGTTTGGCAGGTAGTAGTCCTCCATCGCGTACAGCGGGACGGGCACGTCGAACCCCGTCACGCGCTCGACCGGTGCCTCCTGGTAGAGGAGCGCGTGCTCCTGAATCAGCGCGGTGATTTCGCCGGCCAACCCGCCGCTTTTCGGTGCCTCGTGGACGACGACGGCGCGGCCCGTCTTCTTGAACGAGTCGACGATGCCGTCCACGTCCAGCGGCGAGACCGTCCGCAGGTCGACCACCTCAGCGTCGATGCCCTCCTCGGCTAGCGATTCGGCGGCCTCCAGCGTGGGTCGGGTCATCGCGCCGTAGGTGAACACCGACACGTCCTCGCCCTCGCGGCGGGTCGTCGCCTCGCCGATGGGCACCTCGTAGCTTTCCTCGGGCACCTCCTCGCGGAACGCCCGGTAGATGAGTTTGGGTTCGAGGAAGACGATAGGGTCCGGGCTGCGGATGGCGGAGGTGAGCAGCCCCTTGGTGTCGTACGGCGTCGAGGGGACGACCACCTTGAGTCCCGCCTCGTGGGCGTAGAACGCCTCCTTGGAGTCGGAGTGGTGTTCGGGCGCGCGGATGCCGCCGCCGTACGGCGCACGCAGCACCATCGGCAGCGAGAACCGCGACCGGCTCCGGGTCCGGTAGCGGGCCATGTGGGAGACGATCTGGTCGAAACCGGGGTACATGAACCCGGAGAACTGAATCTCCGGGACTGGCTTCAGCCCGTTGAGGGCCATCCCGACCGAGGTGCCGACGATGCCCGACTCCGCCAACGGCGTGTCCACGACGCGGTCCTCGCCGAACTCCTCTTGAAGCCCCTGGGTTGCGCGGAAGACGCCGCCGTTCTTCCCGATGTCCTGGCCCAGCGCCAGGACCTCTTCGTCGCGCTGCATCTCGGTGTAGAGGCCGTCACGAACGGCCTGCACCAGCGTGAGGTTCTGTGTATCGGTCATCTATTCTTCCTCCAGGAACGCGTCCTTGCCGTGTTTCTCCACCGTGTTCACGAACGTATCGCGCTGCCGTTCCAACTGCTCGGGGAGGTCGGCGTAGGCGTGGTTGAACATCTCCTCGGGTTCGGGCCGCGGTTCGGACTCCGCGGCCTCGATTGCCTCGGCGACCTGTGTTTCGATGTCGTCCTCGATATCGGCGACGCGGTCGTCGTCGAGGATATCCTGGTCCCGGAGATACGTCTCCAGGCGCGGGATGGGGTCTTTCGCCTTCCATTTCTCGACCTCCGCCTCCTCGCGGTAGACTGACGGGTCGTCGGCGGTGGTGTGGGCGCCGAAGCGGTACTGCACCGCCTCAATCATCGTGGGCCGGAGTTGGTCCTCGCCGGGGTCGCGGGCCTTCGCCAGCGCGTCCTGCGTGACCTTGTACACCGCGAGCGGGTCCATCCCGTCGACCTGGACGCCGGTGAAGCCGTACGCGACGGCCTTCTGAGCCAGCGTCTCGGAGGCGGTCTGTTTCTCGCGCGGGACCGAGATGGCCCACTGGTTGTTGTTACAGAAAAACACCATCGGCACGTCGTAGACGCCGGCGAAGTTCATCCCCTCGTGGAAGTCGCCCTCGCTGGTGGCGCCGTCGCCGAAGTAGCAGATGCCGGCGGTGTCGGTATCGCCAGACGCGGCGGCGTCAGCCGCGTCAGTGTCCTGGCCCTGGAGCTTCCAGGACCACGCCAACCCCGCGGCGTGGGGAACCTGGCTCGCGATGGGGACGGCGACGGGGAGGATGTTCGCGTCCTCCGGCACGTCGTTGCCCGCCTCGTAGCCCATCCAGTAGAGCAGCGTCCGCTTCAGCGGCAGCCCCCGAACGACGGCGGCGCCGTGTTCCCGGTAGGACGGCACCATCCAGTCGTCCTCCTGCAGGGCGTAGGCGGAGCCGATTTGGGCGCCCTCCTGCCCCGAGAGCGGCGGGTACGTCCCCATCCGCCCCTGGCGCTGGAGGCTCACCGCCCGCTGGTCGAAATGCCGGGACAGCTTCATGTCCCGGTACATCCCGACCAGCGTCTCCTCGTCGAGGTCCGGTGGGTCGCCGACGACGTTGCCGTCCTCGTCCAGCACCTGTACGCGGTTACTGGGGTCGCGGTCTATCGTACTCACGGCTGCACCCTCCTCTTCATACTGGTTTGATGCCGTCGCCCCAGTTATAGTGCTTTCTAAAAGGTTGAGTATAGGCAGAAATTCGCGGTACTGGTTGTGTTCTTCCCTCCGTAGCGGGACAGAATTGGACAATGTGGTTGCAACCCACCGTCCCGTGAGGTTCTTCCCGAAACTATCACCTTGTCGGAGCGGAACTGAACGAACGGTCGTCTCCGGCGTCAGTCGCTGGCGGCCGCCCGCGCCTCCTCGCGCGCGTGCTCGACGCTCTTGCCGTCCCGGACGAGCGCGTCCACGAACAGTTCGCCCGCCTTGTACGAGGAACGCACCATCGGGCCGGCGGCACAGTAGAGGAAGCCGAGTTCCTCCTCGGCGACCCGGCGCCACGTCTCGAAGGCGTCGGGGTGGACGTACTCGAACACGTCCAGATGCGAGCGAGAGGGCTGGAGGTACTGACCGAACGTCACCACGTCGACGCCGACCTGCCGGAGGTCGGTCAGGGTGCGATAGAGTTCGTGGTCGTACTCGCCCAGGCCGAGCATCAGGCTGGTTTTGGTGTAGATGTCCGACGCCCGGTCGACCTGTTCGAGCACGTCGAGTGTCTGCTCGTAGCCCGCCCGGCGGTCCCGAACCGGCCACTGGAGGCGCTCGACGGTTTCGACGTTGTGCGCGATGACGTCGGGGTCGGCGTCGATAATCTGTTGGACGGCGTCCTCGTCGCCGCCGAAGTCGGGGATGAGCACCTCCACGAGCGTGCCGGGGTTCTCGCGCTTGCACGCGCGAATGGTTTCCGCGAAGTGGGCGGCGCCGCCGTCGTCGAGGTCGTCGCGGTCGACCGAGGTCAGGACGACGTAATCCAGCCCGATTTCGCCGACCGCGTTCGCGACGTTCTCGGGTTCCTCGGGGTCGAGCGGGTCCATCCCGCCGGTCGCCACGTCACAGAAGTTACAGCCGCGGGAACACCGCTCGCCCATCAGCATGAACGTCGCCGTCCCCGGCCCCGTCCCGGGGCCGTCCCGGCCGGACCAGCACTCGCCCAGGTTGGGACAGTTGGCCTCTTCACAGACGGTGTGGAGGTCGTGGTCCCGGAGTGTCTCTTTGATGTCGGTGAACCGCTGGCCCGCGGGCGGCCGGGTTTTGAGCCAGTCGGGCTTCCGTCTGCGGCTGCTCATGCCGGGAAAGTTGGTCCGTGTGGGGAAAAACGTGCGGTTCGAAACGGGCCGCTTCGGGGGATTGTTTCCGACCGATACGTATTTGTTCACGGCTCATAATGTGTGTACCATATACAATGTTCGATCTCGAACCCGAGGAGATAACCGAGGGCTCCATCCCGCGTGCCCTCGTCTTCCTCGCGGTTCCGCTCGTCGCGCAGAACCTGGTCCAGGTGGCCAACGCGGCGGCGGACGTGTTCTGGCTCGGCCGCCTCGGTGACGGCGCCGTGGGTGCTGTCGGGCTGAACGCGCCGGTGAAGGCGCTCCTGTTCGTCCCCATCATGGCGGCGATGGTCGGGACACAGGTGCTGGTGTCCCAGCGTATCGGCGCCGAGAACGGCGATGGCGCCAGACGCGCCGTCTTCCACGGTATCGTGCTCGCGTTCGTCTCGGGGCTGGTTCTCGCGGCGGTCATCGGCCCGAACACTCGGGCACTCGTGGAGTTCCTCGGCGCCGGTCCCGGCGTGGCGCCCGAGGCCGCGAGCTACCTCGCGGCGTACATGTTGCTGTTCCCGTTCGTGGTAGTCAGCGACACCATCGAGCAGGGGTTCATCGGCGCCGGCGACTCGAAGGCGGCGATGTATCTGAACTTCCTCGCCATCGCCATCAACCTCGTGCTCGACCCGCTGCTCATCTTCGGCTACTTCGGCTTCCCCGAACTCGGCGTCGCGGGCGCGGCGCTGTCGAACGTACTGGGCTACACCGTGGCGATGGTGGCCGCGTTCTACTACCTGCTCGGGGGGCGGGAGTCGCTCTCGCTCACGCTCGCGGACGTGGGCCTGGACCTCGACGAGTTCCGCGAGATGGTGGACATCGGTGCCCCCATCGGTGGCCAGCGCCTCGCCGCCCAGTCGGTTCGGCTGGTCGTCGTCGCCGTCGTCGCCGTCGTCGGCGGGGCGCCGGGGCTGGCGGCGTACACCGTTGGCGCCCGCATCGCCACCATCGCGTTCGTCCCCGCCCAGGGGCTCCAGCAGGCCGGTCAGAGCGTTATCGGCCAGAACCTCGGCGCTGACCACCCCGAACGCGCGTCCCGGGCGACGTGGGTCGGCGTCGCCATCGCCGCGGGCGTGCTCACGCTCGTCGGCGTGATTCAGTGGATGGTTCCCGAACTGCTCACGGCGGTTTTCGTCCCCGATATCTCCGCGCGCGGGCTCGAACTCTCGATTCGGTATCTGGAGGTGCTGGCCTACGGCTACTGGGCCATCGGCGCGACGTACATGCTGCTGGCGGGGCTCAACGGCGCACGGCGCACCAAGACCAGCCTGTTCGTGGACCTCGGGAAGTACTGGGGGGTGCGCTTCCCCATCGCGATAGCGGCGCTCCCGGCGGGCTACGCGGTGAGCGTTCTCGGCGTCTCGCTCGCCCCGGGACTGGGGCTCGGGATGGAGGCGATTTTCTGGGCCGTAACCGGGTCGAACATCGTCGCGGCCGTCGTGGTCGCCGGCTACTTCCGGCACGCGAGCAACACCGGGATGCTGGACCGGGCGGCCGACGTGGCGACAGCCGACTGACGGGACCGCCGTCGAGGCGCGGCCGCGACTTCTCTCGCGCTGACGAATCCGGTGTGGCGCACCCGCCGTCGCGCGGCGGACATCACCCGCGAAGGAAACCCCTTTCTCCGTGGCCCTCCCGAGTCAGCCCGTGTCTCAGCGCTCCGACGATCCGGTCCGAGTCGCCGACGTCGTCCCCGGGTTCGCGGACGCGTTCGGGTTCGAGACGTTCAACGCGATGCAGCGCGAGGCGTTGCCGGTGTTGCTGGAGACCGACGAGAACGTCGTCGCCAGCGCACCTACCGCCTCCGGGAAGACCGCGCTCGCGGAGTTGGCTATCTGCAAGACCCTCGATGCGGGCGGGACCGCGCTGTTCATCGCGCCGATGCGGGCGCTGACCAACGAGAAGGAGGCGGAGTGGGATCGCTTCGAGGAACTGGGCTACTCCGTCTACGTCGTCACCGGCGAGCGTGACCTCAACCCCCGGCGCGCCGAGCGGGCGGACATCCTGGTGATGACCCCCGAGAAGACCGACTCGGCCACCCGCAAGCACGAGTCCGCGCGCTACGACTTCATCACCGACGTGGACTGCTGTGTCATCGACGAGGTCCACCTGCTCGACTCCGAACAGCGCGGGTCGGTGCTGGAGGTGACGGTGTCGCGGCTCCGACGGCTGTGTGCCCCCCGCGTGGTCGCGCTCTCGGCGACGATGCCCAACATCGGCGACGTGGCCGAGTGGCTCGACGCGCCGCCGGAGGCCACCTTTCAGTTCGACGAGAGCTACCGGCCGGTCGACCTGGAGACGGGCGTGAAAACCTACCGCCACGGCGAGAACAGTTTCGCCGACAAGTATCGCCGGCTCTACCGCGCGCTGGACCTCGCCAAACCCCACATCCGCGAGACGGGCCAGGCGCTGGTGTTCGTCTCCTCCAGACAGGACACCGTGCGCGCGGCCGAGAAGGCCCGCGACGAGACGACCGAGTGGGACATCGAGATGGGCTCCCGCGGCGAGTACGACTTCCACACCGCCGCAAAGGAGGTCGAAAACGACACCCTCCGACACTCGGTCGTCGACGGCGTCGCCTTCCACCACGCGGGGCTCTCGAAACACGACAAGGACCTCGTGGAGGAGTGGTTCAAGCAGGGCCGGATTCAGCTGCTCTTCTCCACCTCGACGCTCGCCTGGGGGGTGAACCTCCCCGCCCGGTGTGTGGTGATTCGGGACACGAACTACCACGACCCGCTGGAGGGCGAGGTAGATATCTCGCCGCTTGACGTGCTCCAGATGCTGGGCCGGGCGGGACGGCCGAGCTACGACGACGTGGGCTACGGCTGGGTCATCTGTGACGACGAGGACGCCGACAAGTACCGGAAACTCCTCCGTGAGGGGAAGGAGATCGAATCGATGCTGGAGGGCGACCTCCGGACCCATCTCAACGCCGAGGTGGCGATGGGCACCGTCGCCGACCTGGAGGAGGTGATGTCCTGGGTCGAGACAACGTTCTACTACGTCCGCGCGCAGTCCGCCCCGGACGAGTACGAGTTTGAGGGCCTGCGCGAACGGGTTCGGGGTGTCGTCGAGAGCCTCGTCGACTCGGGGTTCATCGAGACGGACGACGACCTCGGGCTGGCGCCGACGACACTCGGTCGACTCGCCTCGAAGTACTACTTGCGACTCGACTCCGCCGCCGGGTTCCGGGAACTCGGCGAGCGCGAACGCGTGACCGACGACGGCGTGCTGGAAACGGTCGCCGCGGCCGGCGAGTTCGACTCCGTCTCGGCCCGCCAAGCCGAAACCGACGCAATCGAGCAGGTATTGTCGGCCAACGACGTCGAAACGGGGCTGGCGGAGGGCAACCGGAAGGTGCTCGCCATCCTCCACGCCGCGATGGCGGGGCGCACGCCGAGTGAACTCCGCTCGGACGCCTGGATCATCCGGCAGAACGCGCTGCGCCTGCTTGCGGCGCTCCGTGAGTTCGCCGCCGCCTTCGCCGGCCCCCGCGCCGCGAACCTCGTCCGCCGGGTGG
>JBDGQC010000036.1:0-3938 GCA_042219375.1 Halolamina sp.
GTCGGCATCGGCGGCGACCCCATCATCGGCACCTCGTTTGTCGACGCCCTCGAACTGTTCGAGGCGGACGACGAGACCGAGGCGGTCGTCATGTGTGGCGAAATCGGCGGCGAGGACGAGGAGCAGGCCGCCGCATTCATCGACGAGCACATGGACACCCCCGTTGCCGGCTTCATCGCCGGACGGACCGCCCCGCCGGGTAAGCGCATGGGCCACGCCGGCGCTATTGTCTCCGGGAGCGGCACCGGGACGGCGGAGTCGAAAATCAGCGCGCTCAACGAGGCGGGCGTCCCTGTCGGCGACACACCCGAAGAAGTCGCCGATAGCGTCGAGGAGTTCCTGTAGCCGTCGGCGCCGTTTTTTAATTACCCGTCGCCGGTGCCGGGTTCCGTGTCGGCGTCGTCGATGGCCTCGGCAAGCACCGACGAGAGGCCGCGGCGGATGCGCTCGGAGACGGCCTGTTCGGAGATGCCCAGACGGTCGGCTACCGTCGCGAGATCCGTCTCCCGGGGCACTTCGAAGTAGCCCGCCGAACGTGCCTCCCGAAGGGCGGCGGCCTGCTTCTCCGAGAGGCCGTGGTTTTCCTCCGTATCTTCCGTCGGATGAACACGCAGGAGTTCGACCGTGAACCCCTCGTCCTGAAGCCGGTCGATGTACTCCCGGAGCGCCTCCTTCTCGGGGAACCGGACTTCGAGCACCGCGCCCTCCGCGGTGGTTTCGATGGAGATGCGCGAGGCACCCGTATCCCTGTCGATGGGAGCAGGGTTGGTGATGACCGAGCGGTCGACGACGAGGCGGTAGAGCCGTTTCTCGTTTTCCCGGTCGATGCGCTCGAACTCCTGTATCGTCGGGTCGTCGGGAATAGCCGCCTCGAACTGCTCGAAATCGCCGCCCATCGCCCACGTGAACACCACCGGGTCGGACATCCGGTCGGCGATGCTCCGCTCCCGTTCGAGGCGCATTCCCGGAGCGGCCGAGAGCGACGGGACCAGTATCAGCGGGTTGTCCGAAAGCCGGAGTTCGGCGATGAGGCTCACTACGACGGCCTACACGTGTGGCTCGTAAGTATGTTGATGGTCGGAAAACGGAGCGAGGGGTAAGGGGGGAGTCCCGCTCCGGTGTCAGAGGCAGCCCATCCGACAGTTACGTGCCGGTGGACAGTTTAGTATATATTCCCTCCCTGGTATGGTTTCGGCTTGTGTACTCCGGGTTTTTTATATCTCCGGTCACGCCAGCGCGTCTCGGAGCTCCGAAAGCGCCACCTGGTCGCTCTCCGCCGCAGCGCCCTCCGCACCGAAGCCGCGACCGGTGGCGACGAGCGCCACGTCGTCGTCGGGAACGAGTTCCCCGCGGTCAACCAGGTTCTCGACGGCCGCGAGCGTCGTCGCGGAGGCGGGTTCGACCGTGAGCCCGGCTCCCTCGGCGAACCGCCGGCCCGCCCGCTCGATGGCGTCGTCGTCGACGGCGACCACGGCGCCGTCAGTATCCCGAGCCGCCGCCAGCGCCCGGCCGCCGCTCGGCGGGTTGGCGTTGGCGATGGAGTAGGCGATGGTCTCTCCCGCCTCGACGGGTGTGACCGTCTCGTCGCCGCGGGCGAACGCCTCCGCGATGGGCGCACAGGCGGCCGTCTGGACGAAGTAGAGCCGCGGCGGGTCGTCGATGCGTCCGGTCGCGGTGAGGGCGCGGACCGCCTGCCAGGTGCCGCTCGCGTGCCCGCCGCTACTGACCGGAAGCACCAGGGCATCGGGCACATCGGCTCGCATGGATTCGTCCCGGGCGAACTGCGCGATGGTCTCCAGCGCCGTCGTCGCCTGCCCGGCGACCCGCAGCGGCACGTCGCTGTTGAGGAACCGGATACCCGTCTCCCGCCCCGCGTCGAGGGAGTCGAAGTAGAGTTTCCCGTACTCCCCCTCGACTCGGAGCAGGCGCGGGTCGTAGGCCGCGATGGCCGCCAGCCGTGCGTCGGCGATGTCGGCCGGAACGAGCACAGTACAGTCTAAATCCACGGACGCAGCGTGGGCGGCGACGCTGGCGGCCATGTTGCCGTGGGAGACGGTTCCGATGCGGTCCTCCCCTCGATTGACGGCGGTAGCGACGCCGAACGCCGTCCCGCGGTCCTTGAAACTCCCCGTCGGGTTCAGCCCCTCGGGTTTGACCCAGAGCGACGGGCCGGCATCCGACTCCAGCCCCTTCGTACGGACCAGGGGTGTTCCGCCCGCGGCGCTCGCGATACCCGACGGCGGCGCGGGTGTGTCGAGGCCGAGATAGGGAACGAGGTCCCACATGGAATCAGTACTCGGCGGCCACGCGTCGGGTGCGCGCTCGGGGTCGATATCGAGCCATAGCGGTTCCCCACAGTCACAGCGCACCTGCCGGTCGTCGTCGGTCCGGGCGCCGCAGTCCCAGCAGACTCGTTGCACAGGTGTGGGTAGGCGGCGGCGCGCAAGAAAGGTGGGGTCAACCCCGACCGGGTCGGCGCCGACGAACGCCCGAACCATGGGGTGTATCAACACGCCGTATGGTGGTTATCCACGCAATAAACCGACAACCCCTTTACCGGTGACGGGATATGACGAGGCGTTCGGTTCCCTCCACAGGAACGCCGACGGTTCGGCGTTCGCTGCGGCACGCCGACGGATACAGAGATGTCTCGCTATCCACACCTCACGACTGTCCTGTTCGCCTCCCTACTCGCAGCGCTCGCGCTCACCGGCGCGGTTGCGGGCGCGGCCGGGAGCGCCGCTATCACCTACGACGACCAGCACTCCGAGGGCGACAGCGTCACCATCCAGTCGGTCACGCTGCCCGACGGCGGGTTCGTCCTCGTCTACAACGAGAACAGCGAACTGGTCGGCCACTCCAGCTACCTGGAGGCCGGCACCCACCCGAACGTCACCGTGACGCTCGACCAGCCGCTTAACGACAGCGAAGTCACCGTCGCGGAGGTCCACCGCGACGACGGCAACCAGCAGTTCGATGGCGCCGCGGCCGACGCGGGCTACACGAACGAGAACAACAACACCGTGACCGATACGGCGTTCATCGTGCTCCCCGAGGACCAGCGCGACACGACGGCCACGGAGACGGCGACTGCGACGACCACGGCGACCGTCGAGGAGACGGTCTCCGAGACCGCGGCGTCGCGGAACACCGAGACGACTGAAACGTCCGCCCCCGGCTTCGGCGTGACCGTGGCGCTGCTCGCGCTGCTTTCGGTCGCCGCGGCAGTCGTCCGGTCGTAACGCCAGGCAGTCTTTTCAGCGATTCTTTTGCGGAGGAGCAGACGATTCTCCCAGAGTCGGACCGCTTTTGCGCCGGCGGGTCTACGCTCGCAGTATGGAACTCCGTAGCGACTCCGCCCTGACGGACGAACAGCGGGCCATCCGCGACGTGGTCCACGAGTTCGCCGTCGAAGAACTCCGCCCCGAGGCACGGGAAGCCGACGCCGAGGAGTCCTTCCCCGAGGACGCGTGGGACGGCCTCGCCGAACTGGACATCACCGGACTCACCGTTCCCACGGAGTACGGCGGCTTCGACGCCGACAGCGGCACCTACGCCGTCGTAAACGAGGCCGTCGCCTACGGCCACCTCGCGGTGGCGACGGCGCTCTCGGTCCATTGCCTCGCCACCTCCTGCATCGCGGAGTTCGGCAGCGACGCGGTGAAAGAGGAGTGGCTACCCGAGATGGTCGACGGCCGCCCCGTCGGCGCGTTCTGTCTCTCCGAACCCGGTGCCGGCTCCAACCCCGCGGAGATGACGACGACGGCCGAGCGCACCGACGACGGCTACGTCATCGACGGCGAGAAGCAGTGGATCACCAACGGCGAGCGCGCTGGCGTCTACATCGTCTTCGCGAAGACAGACGCCGAGGACCGAGGCTCCATCACCCAGTTCCTCGTGCCCGCGGACTACGACGGCGTCGAGGTCGGGAAGAAGGA
>JBDGQC010000036.1:4038-14096 GCA_042219375.1 Halolamina sp.
TCGCGGGTCATCGCGTCGATGGCCAAATACTTCGCCAGCGAGGCGGCGATGGACGTGACCAACGAGGCGGTCCAGATCCACGGCGGCTACGGCTACATGGCGGAGTTCGACGTCGAGCGGTTCTACCGCGACGCGAAGATCACAACCATCTACGAGGGGACAAGCGAGATTCAGAAGACCATCATCGCGCGGGACCTGTTGGACTGACCCCAGTACGACCTCTTTTCAGCGCCGAACCCTTTCATCCGGGCATGAACACCGCTCGCCCCGTGGTCTACGACCTCGACGGCACGCTCGTCCGCCTCCCGGTCGACTGGGGTGCGGCGGCTGAGGACGCTGCCGCCGCGCTCCGGGACGCCGGAGTCGACCCCGACGGGCCGGACCTCTGGAGCCTGCTCGAACTGGCCAGAGAGACGGGGAACGCCGATGCCTTCGAAACGGCCGTGGGCACCCACGAGTGCGAGGCCGCACGAAAGTCGTCCCGGCTTCCGCTGGCCGACGAACTCGCCAACACGAGGGGGCCGGTCGGCGTCTGCTCGCTCAACTGCGAGGCGGCCTGCCGGGTCGCGCTGGAGACCCACGGCCTCGCCGACCGGGTGGACGCCGTCGTCGGCCGGGACTCCGTCGGAACACACAAACCCGACCCGGAACCGTTGCTGGCGACGCTCCGGGCGATGGGTGTCGAGCCGTCGAGCGCGGAGTTCGTCGGCGACTCGGAACGCGACGAGGTTGCGGCCCGGCGGGCGGGCGTGCCGTTCCGGTGGGTGGACTGATCAGTCCCGCTCCTTCCTGCGCGCGTAGAGATACACGACGGTTCCGGTGAGCACCCAGACCACCGCCCCGACCCGAACCGCGAATGACACCCGCGAGGCCCAGTCCGGCAGCGTCGCCTGCGTCGCGAGCAGCGTCACGACCGGCGCGCCGACGACGATGGTGAGCACGAAGGTGGTCTGCATCACCCAGCCGAAATCGACCCCCTCGGGGTCGGTGGAGCCGACGTGTTCGGGCATCAGAGGCGGTCGAGAAAAGAGTCGACGGCGCTGTTGAACGCTTCGGGCTGTTCGAGCATCGCGAGGTGGGCGGCCTCCTCGACGACCGCGAGTTCACAGTAGGGGAGTTCCTCGGCCAGCGACTCGTGGTAGTGGGGCGGGGTGAGTTTGTCGTACTCTCCGACGACCGCGAGCGCAGGGACGTCGATATCGCCGAGGCGGGCCCGCACGTCGAACGCGTGGCAGGTGCGAAAATCCCGGGCGGTGACCGCCTGTCCCGTCTCCCGCATCGCCGCCTCGCTCACCTCCGTGTACTCGGGGGCGGGGTCGTGAAACAGCCGATTCGAACCGTGGAGGAACTCGATTGCCCGGTCGAAATCCGTCTTCAGCCAGACCAGCAGGTCATCCAGCACAGGCAGGCGCGCGCCCGTCCCCGCGAGAACCAGGCCGTCCAGGTCGAACTCCCGGTCCAGGGCGATGAGCATCGCGACGGCGCCGCCGAGCGAGTTCCCGACGAGCACCCGGTCACCCGTCTCCTCGGCGACGGCTATCACGTCGTCGGCGTAGGCCGAAAGCGTCTCGTAGCCCGAGTCGGCCACGCAGCTATCGCTCTCCCCGTGGTCGCTGAGGTCCAGCGCCGTCACCGGCGTTCGGTCGGCCAACCGGGCCTGTGCCTTCCAGACCCCCGCCCGCCCCCCGCTCCCGTGAATACAGAGCAGCCCCGGCCCTTCGTCGGTCCGCGCGGAGCGCCGATAGGCCGTCTCCCGGCCCTGATGCGAAACCCGCTTCATACCGGCAACTCACCCGGAGCGGGCATAAATCCGCGGGACGCTCTCCGGTGCCGGGGCTACGCTCGTCCCGCCATCGACCATTTCCGCTCCCGAACCGCTACCCCACTAAGTTTCGACGTGGTCGCCGCTTTCTTGCGATTCGCTGGCGATAGAGTTATATAGATAGGACGATTACTTGGGGTTAGCTAATGGAGACTCACCAACGGAATATCGGCGAGAAGCAGTTCGGCCGCGTCTACGAGTACGACGACGCCTACGTTCTCGCACTCGACCTGCGTGACACGGCGGGCGAGATAACCGTCGATACGGTCGGCACGACGGCCATCGTCGTTGCCGAGGGTGCGGACGGCGGGAACGCCGAATCCGAGTTCGACCTCCCCGGCGAAGCCGAGGAGACGAACGTGACAAACGGCGTGCTGACCATCGAGGTACCGAAATGAAGCTCACAGTCAAACCACTCAAGCAGAAAGACGCCGGGCGCCGCCTCGCGGCGGTCGACCGGATCGCCGCCGAGGAGATGGACCTCTCGGGCGGCGATTTCATCCGCATCGAGGGGAAGCAAGGCGCCGCCATCGCGCGGGTCTGGCCCGGCTACCCGGAGGACGACGGCAGCGGCGTCGTCCGTATCGACGGCCGACTGCGCCAGGAGGCCAACGTCGGCATCGACGACCGCGTCGAGGTCGAACCCGCCGACGTGAGCCCCGCCGAGCGCGTGACGGTCGCGCTGCCCCAGAACATGAACATCCGGGGTGACATCGGCGGCCTGCTCCGCAAGGAGCTCTCGGGCCAGCCGGTCACCGCCGGCCAGGACGTCCAGCTCCCGCTCGGCTTCGGCTTCATGGGCGGGCAGGGGCAGGCCGTCCCGCTGAAAATCGCTGACACCACGCCGAGCGGCACGGTGGTCATCACCGACAGCACCGAGGTCGAAATCAGCCAGCAGCCCGCCGAACAGCTCCACGAGATGAGCGCGCAGGCGGGCGAGCAGGCGGGCACCAGCGAGACGCCCGACGTGGCTTACGAGGACATCGGTGGCCTGGACGACGAACTCGAACAGGTCCGGGAGATGATCGAACTCCCGATGCGGCATCCCGAGCTGTTCGGCCGTCTCGGCATCGAGCCGCCGAAGGGCGTGCTGCTGCACGGCCCGCCCGGCACCGGGAAGACGCTCATCGCGAAGGCGGTGGCCAACGAAATCGACGCCTCGTTCCACACCGTCTCGGGCCCCGAAATCATGAGCAAGTACTACGGGGAGTCCGAGGAACAGCTTCGCGAGATCTTCGAGGAGGCCCAGGAGGAGAGCCCGGCCATCATCTTCATGGACGAAATCGACTCCATCGCGCCCCAGCGCGACGAGGCCGGCGGCGACGTGGAGCGCCGGGTCGTCGCGCAGCTTCTCAGCCTGATGGACGGGCTGGAGGAGCGCGGCGAAGTCGTCGTCATCGGCGCCACGAACCGCGTGGACGCCATCGACCCCGCGCTCCGCCGTGGCGGCCGCTTCGACCGCGAAATCGAAATCGGCGTGCCGGACACCAACGGCCGCGAGGAGATCCTGCAGGTCCACACGCGCAACATGCCGCTTGCCGACGGCGTGGACCTGGATGAACTCGCCGAGAACACCCACGGCTTCGTCGGCGCCGACCTGGCGTCGCTAACCAAGGAGTCGGCGATGATCGCCCTCCGGCGGTTCCGGCCGGAACTCGACCTGGAGTCCGACGAGATCGACGCGGAGACGCTCGAACGCCTCGACGTCACCGAGAAGGACTTCAAGGAGGCGCTCCGGGGCATCGAACCCAGCGCGCTGCGCGAGGTGTTCGTCGAGGTCCCCGACGTGACCTGGGCGGACGTCGGCGGCCTGGAAGGCACCAAGGAGCGCCTGCGCGAGACCATCCAGTGGCCGCTCGACTACCCCGAGGTGTTCGAACAGATGGACGTCGAGAGCGCCAAAGGCGTCCTGCTCTACGGCCCGCCCGGCACCGGAAAGACGCTGCTCGCCAAGGCCGTCGCGAACGAGGCCGAGAGCAACTTCATCTCGGTGAAGGGGCCCGAACTGCTCGACAAGTACGTCGGCGAGTCCGAGAAGGGCGTCCGCGAAATATTCAGCAAGGCCCGCGAGAACGCCCCGACGGTGGTGTTCTTCGACGAGATCGACGCCATCGCCACCGAGCGCGGGCAGAACACCGGCGACTCGGGCGTCAGCGAGCGGGTGGTCAGTCAGCTACTGACCGAACTCGACGGTCTGGAAACCCTGGAGGACGTGGTCGTCGTCGCGACGACCAACCGCCCGGACCTCATCGACAGCGCGCTCATCCGGCCCGGCCGCCTGGACCGCCACGTCCACGTGCCGGTGCCCGACGAGGACGCCCGCCGGGCCATCCTCCGGGTCCACACCGAGCACAAGCCGCTGGCCGACGACGTCGACCTCGACGAAATCGCCCGCCGCACCGAGGGCTACGTCGGCGCCGACGTCGAGGCGCTCTGCCGCGAGGCGTCGATGAACGCCACGCGGGAGTTCATCAACTCCGTCTCCCCCGAGGAGACCACCGAGAGCGTCGGGAACGTCCGCGTGACGATGCAGCACTTCGAGCAGGCGCTCGACGAGGTGGCCCCCTCGGTCACCGACGAAACCCGCGAGCAGTACGAGGAAATCGAGCAGCGGTTCAAGAAAAGCGAGGTCGAAACCCAGGAAGAGACGGGCGTCGCCCGCACCTTCCAGTAAGGTTCGCTCGCGGGTTTTCCCGTTTTTCAGTCCTGCCGAGTAGCGACGCTCGGGACGTCGTATGAAAACCCGGTTAGCTCCTCGGAAACCGCCCAGAGCCGGTCGGCGAGGGCCTCGTCACGCGCACGGGTACTCGGTTCTTGGCGTTCGGGTGAGCCGCGCATGTTCAACAGTCCGCCGGGCCCGACGTACTCCCCGCCCTCGATGTCCGACGCCGTCGCGGCGTAGAGCAGCGGGAGCGCGCCCTGTGTGGCCGACTGGCCGAAGACGAGATTGACCGCCCGCATGCCCAGCAGACGGAGCCGCGACCCGGCCATCTCCGGGCCGCGGCGCTGGAGGTTCGTGTCGGCGTAGCCGGGGTGACAGACGACGCTCGTCACGCTCGCGCCCGCAGCGCTGAGCCGTCGGTCGAGTTCGAAGCCGAACAGCGCGTTGGCCAGTTTGCTCTGCGCGTAGGCGTCCCATTTGTCGTAGGCGGTTTCGCTGTGAAGGTCGTCGAAGTCGATGTCGCCGCGCTCGTGAATCGCGCTGCTGTGGGTGACCACGCGCGACTCGCCGTCGGTCGCCCGTAGGTCCTCCAGTAGCCGTCCCGTGAGCGCGAAGTGGCCGAGGTGGTTCACGCCGAACTGGAGTTCGAACCCGTCGGCCGTTTCCCGGCGCGGCGTCGCCATCACGCCCGCGTTGTTACAGAGGACGTGCAGGGCGTCGAACTCCGTCCCGAACGCGTCGGCGAACGTCCGCACCGAATCGAGATTCGCGAGGTCCAGTTCCATCACCGTGAGCGAGCCGTCGCCGGTGCCGAGGCGGATGCCCTCGGCGGCCTCCCGGCCACGCTCGACGCTCCGGCAGGCCATCACGACGTCCGCGCCGCGGCGGGCGAACGCCTCCGTCGCCGCGTAGCCCAGGCCGCTGTTCGCCCCGGTGATGACGACTGTACGGCCTGACTGGTCGGGCATATCCGCGAGGCCCCAATCGGGCGTCATTGTTCCTCTCTCACCCCCTGGGGGCGTAACTCTTGGCTCCGTCACGAACGGCTGGCGCCAGCGACCCCCCGAACTATCACCCCCCATACCTAACCCCCGCAGCAATGCCCGCGATTCGAACCGACGACCTGCGGAAGGCCTATGGCGACGTGACCGCGCTCGACGGCCTCTCGCTGTCTGTAGAACCGGGAGCCCTCTACGGCCTGCTCGGCCCGAACGGCGCCGGCAAGACGACGACGATGGAGCTACTCACCGGCCAAATCGTCCCGGACGCCGGCGAAGCGACGGTGCTCGGCGTCGACCCTGCCGTCGAGCCGGTCGGGGTCCGGGAACTGGTGGGTATCCTGCCCGAGAAAGAGTCGCCGCCGAGTTTCCTCACTCCGCGGGAGTACCTCCAGTTCGTCGGCGCCGTCCGGGGGCTGGACGACGAAACCGTCGATACCCGGACGACCGCGTGGGCCGACCGCCTTGGGTTCGCCGGAAAGCTCGACACGCTCGCGACGGACCTCTCGCGGGGTCAGCAGCAGAAGACCATGATCGCGGGCGCGTTCCTCCACGAACCCGACCTAGTGTTCATCGACGAACCGCTGGCGAACCTCGATCCCCTGGTTCAGGAACGGGTCAAGCGGTTCCTCCGGGAGTACCGCGAGGCCGGCAACACCGTGGTCGTCTCCACCCACAACGTCGAGGTGGCCGCCGAACTCTGCTCGCAGGTGGGTATCGTCAGCGCCGGTAGCCTCGTCGCCGAGGTTGTGCCGGCCGACCTGGGGCCGGAAACGAGCCTGCTCGACGCGTTCATGGAGCACGTCGAGGCCGGCGGGGAGGCCGACAGACTGGCCGACGCGGCGGCCGCGGAGGCCAACCGTTCTGGTGAGGAGACGGCCGCGGGGCGCGATGGACTCGCCGGCGATTCGGCCCCGGAGGCCGATGGTCGATAACCGCCGGCTGTTCGTGGAGATGCTGCGCGAGGAGTGGCGTCTCCACAGCCGACTCCTCGGCGGGAACCGGTTCGGCGTCTTCCCGCTGGTCATCGCGGCGCTGGTCGCGGCCGCCGTCGAACTGCTGGCGTTCGTCGACACCGACCCGGGGACGGTGTTTGCGGGGCTCCACGCGCTCGCGCTGGTGTTCGGCATCCACACCGGGTCTATCGGCTTCGTCGGCCGGGATGCCATGCAGGACCTGCTTGGCGGCGTGACGCTGCTCGTGTTCTCCGGGCGAACCCTGCCGCTCTCCCGGCAGCGGCTGCTGGCGACGTTCGTCACGAAGGAGGTGGTCTACTACGCGCTGCTGTTCATGCTCCCGATGGCGGCCGGATTCCTCCCGGCGGCGCTGATACGCGGGACCGTCACGGTGCCCGCACTCGCGCTGCTCTGGGGGACGCTGACAGCCACGTTCGTGCTCGGCATCGGTCTAACCCTCACAGCGGTCGGCCTCGTCGGACACGGACGGGCCGGGCCGGCACTACTGCTCGGGTTCGCCGTCGCGGGCGCCGCGACGTGGGTCGCTGGAATCCCAGTAGTAGACTACACGCCCTACGGCGTCTTCGATGCACCGACGCTCCCTCGTGCCGCGGGCGCGCTGGCGCTCATCGGTATCACGTTCGTGGTCGGCGGCCTGGTGTTCGACCCGACCGGTGGGGGGAGTTCGCGGTCGGTCGCCGCCGTCTTCCGCCGGCTGGACACCCGCGTCGGTGACGCCGTGGCGACGAAGACGCTGCTCGACGTGCACCGCAGCGAGGGCGGGTTGGTGAAGGTGCTCGTCTCCGCGGCGGTGCTGTACGGCGTGACCGCCGCGCTTGTCGACCTCGCCGGAAAAATCACGGGCGTCCCGCCCGCCGTGGGTGTCTCATTCGGCGCGATTCTGGGACTCACCGGCTTCACCACCTACAACTGGCTCACACAGGTCGACGACGTAGAGGGGTATCTCGCCCATCCGCTGGACACCGGAAGCGTGCTGCACGGGAAGCTCCGGACGTTTCTCCTGCTCGGGCCGCTTATCGGCCTGGTGTTCTACGGCGTCGCGCTCGCCCGTCACGGCGCGCCCCCGCTCGATGCGCTCGCGGGCGCGCTGCTGCTCGTGGGCGTAGCGTGCTACATCTTCGGCGTGACCGTCTACCTCGCCGGGCTCTCGCCCGACGAGTTCCTCTTCGATAGCTCCCTGTTCGTGGGGTTCGGCGTCGCGATGATGCTGCCGCTCGTGCCGGTGCTGGTGGTCGCGTTCGCGCTCGCGCCGATTCCGGCGTCGCTGCTGGCCGGACTCGCGGCGTTCGGCGGCGTGCTGGCGCTCGTCGGGTACGGGCTGTTCCGGCGGGCGGTGCCGAAGTGGACGGCGCATCACCGGGCGGAGTGAGTCCGGCCGTTTCAGGCCCTTTTTGCCATCGCGCCCGGTAGCAACCCCCAATGGACGACGACCTACGCGAGCGGGTCGAGCGGGAGGCGGAGAAACACGCCCTGTTCAACGCGCTCGAACACGGAAGCGACGCCGAGGTCGGCCCAATCATGGGGCCCCTGATGGGCGAGAACCCGGCGTTCCGCCAGCACGGCGACGAAATCGCCGGCGTGGTCGCCCCGATGGTCGCCGAGGTCAACCGGATGAGCGAGGACGAGCAGGCAGAGCGCCTCCGGGAACTGGACGCGGACCTCTACGCGGAACTGATGGCCGAAGAGGAGGAAGACGACCAAGTACTGCCGGACCTTCCCAACGCCGACGAATACGATGAGATACGGATGCGCGCGGCACCCAACCCAAACGGCCCGTGGCACCTCGGCCACGCCCGGATGCCGGCGGTGATGGGCACCTACACCGAGGAGATCTACGACGGTCACTTCATCGTCCGGTTCGACGACACCGACCCCGAGACCAAGCGGCCGGACCTCGACGCCTACGACGCCATCCTCGACGACATCGACTATCTCGGCTTCACGCCCGACCAGGTGCTGAAAGCCTCCGACCGGGTGGAGACGTACTACGAGTACGCCCGGAAACTCATCGACGCCGGCGGTGCCTACACCTGTACCTGCGAGGCCGGCGCGTTCTCCGAACTGAAAAACGACGCTGAACCGTGTCCGCATCGCGACAAGAACGCGGAAACCGTCCACGAGGAGTTCGACGCCATGGTCGACGGCGAGTACAGTTCCGGCGACATCGTGCTCCGCGTCCGAACCGATATCGAGCACAAGAACCCCGCGCTGCGTGACTTCGTCGCGTTCCGAATGGTCGACACCCCCCATCCACGCGAGGAAGCCGCGGAGTACCGCTGCTGGCCGATGCTCGATTTCCAGTCAGGCATCGACGACCAGTTGACCGGCGTCACGCACATCATCCGCGGCATCGACCTGCAGGACTCCGCGAAGAAACAGCGGTTCGTCTACGACTACTTCGACTGGGAATACCCCGAGGTGCTCCATTGGGGCCACGTCCAGGTCGATGCCTACGACGTGCAGATGAGCACCTCGACCATCATCGAGCGCATCAACGAGGGCGACCTCGATGGTTGGGACGACCCCCGCGCACCCACCATCGCCTCGGTCCGCCGCCGCGGCATCCGCGGCCAGGCGCTGGTCGAGGCGATGCTCGAACTCGGCCTCTCCACCTCCGACGTGGACCTCGCGATGTCGGCGGTCTACGCGAACAACCGTGAACTCATCGACGACGAAACCGACCGGCGCTTCCTCGTGCGCGACGGCGTCGAGCGCACGGTCAGCGGCGGTCCCGAGGTTGCGAACCCGCCCATCCACCCCGACCACGAGGAACGCGGCACTCGCGACATCCCCGTCGAGGATGCCGTCTTCGTCGAGGGCGCGGACCTGCCGTCGGAGGGCGAGCGCGTCTGGCTGAAAGGGTTCGGCCCCGTGCGGCTCACCGCCGACGGCTTCGAATACACCGACGACGACCTCGACGTGGTGCGGAGCGGCGAGGTGGACGTGATTCATTGGGTTCCGGCCGAGGGGAGCGTTGCTGTTCGTCTCCGGACGATGGAGGGTGACGAGACGGGGTACGCGGAGCCAGGGTACGCCGACTACGACGCCGACGAGATGGTCCAGTTCGAGCGCATCGGCTTCGCCCGGGTTGACGAACAGGTGGAGGACGGGGAGTCGGTGGCGTACTTCGCGCATCCCTGACCGTGCGAACTACGACGGCCTCCGTGCCGTCGCTACGGAGCCTGTGTCGTGGCCGTATCGACGGCTCCCGCCCGTTCTCACCCTTCCCGATATGCGACAACGTCCTCCAGTAATTCCGCGGTCCACGGCGGCGTCTCATCGGCGTCGAAGACGCTCTCGGCAGTCCGCCACGCGACGTCGCCGACCTCCTCGGGGTCCGCGACGTACGCCTCGCCGGCGGCGTGTTCGGCGACGACGAGGACGTTCAGACAGGCCCGCCCCGTGTCGAGTTCGAACACCGTGCTGGTGACGAGGTCGATGCCCGCGATGTCGACGCCGACCTCCTCGCGAACCTCCCGCCGCGCGGTGGCCGCGAGGACGCCCGATTCACCGGGCGGGGCCTCCAGCGTGCCGCCAGGGAAACCGAGCGTCCCCGGCGCGTGGTCCTCGTCCTCTCCGCGCACGATAAACAGGTACTC
>JBDGQC010000042.1:0-5315 GCA_042219375.1 Halolamina sp.
GGACCTGATGGAGTTGGAGTTCACGCGCACGGAGTTCGACGGCGCGAGCCTCGTCAAGAACTAGTTCTCGGCCGTCCCGAACACCGGCGAACCACGCCACTACCCGAAAACGGCATACACTCCGGCCCACACCTCGGGATATGGAGTACGAGGAGCCGAAGTTCTTCCACGTGATGGGCTACGTCGACGAGGCCGACCACGACGTCGTGGACATGGTGAGCGGGAACCCCGACTGGGAACCCCCACAGGCGCTGCGTGACGGCCTCGCGGAGTACGCCGAGTTCGACAGCGGGCGCTTCCAGTATCCGCCGAGTGACGGGACCGCCGAACTGAAAGCCGAAATCGGGCAGCGCCGGAACGTCGACCCCGAGCGCGTCGTCGTGACGAACGGCACCGGCGAAGCCAACTACCTCGGGATGGGTGCCGCGCTCGAACGCGGCGTCGGCGACGAGGTAGTGTTGAGCGACCCGGTTTACCCCTACTACCCCGGGAAAGCACGGATGATGGGCGGCGACCCGACGTTCGTCCCGGCGAACCGCGACGGCAGCCTCGACGTCGACGCGTACCGCGAGACGATATCCGAGGAAACAGCACTCGTCGTGCTGACGACGCCGAACAACCCCACCGGCGCCGTCTACGACCACGACAAGGTTCGGGAGGTTGTCGAACGCTGCGAGGCCAACGATGCGCTGGTGCTGGTCGACGAGGTGTACGACCACTTCGACCTCTCCGGGGAGTTCGAGTCGGCACTCACCATCGACTCCGAACACTGTATCGTCACCTCCGGGTTCTCCAAATCCCTCGCAATTACGGGGTTCCGCGTGGGTTACGGGGTGTTCCCCGAGCGGTTCGCCGAACAGGCGAAGGCCCGCCACATGCTTGTCAACGTCGCCACCACCCGGCCGGGACAGTACGCCGTTCTCCGAGGCCTTCAGGACGCCGACGCCGCTTACTACGAGGCCGCCCGCGACCTCATCCGTGAGCGCGTGGACACCTTCACCGACGCGCTGGACGCCGCGGGCGCGGAGTACACCCGCCCGGACGGCGCCTTCTACGTCATGGCGAAGTTCGACGGCTATCCCGGGACGATGGAGAACATCGAGCGCCTCATCGACGAGGCCGGCGTCGCCGGTATGCCCGGCGAGGGGTTCGGCACCGCCTACGAGGACTGGCTCCGGTTCGCGCTGGTCACACCCCGCGTCTCGGAAGCTGCCGACCGACTCGTCGAATTCTTCGAATAGGACCGGCCGACGACCACTCGGCCGTCTATAAACCGTATGTCGAGATATAAAATAGCGAATGCGGCACGCAGTCTGTGCCCGAAAAACGGACGGCCGAATCAGCCCTTGACTTCGATCTCCGTGCCGGAGACAGTCGCGCCGGCCTGCACCGGCAGGCGGATTTCGAGGATGCCGTTGGTGTACTCGGCGTCGATAGCGTCTTCCTCGACGTCCTTGGGGAAGCGGAACCGACGGTGGTAGGTGCGACGACGGCTCCGCTGGTCGTCCTCGTGCTCAGCGGCGACGTTCAGAACGCCCGCGTCCCAGGAGACGGTAATCTCCTCGGGGTCGAAACCGGGCATCTCGACGCTGAGGACGAACTCGTCGTCCTCCTCATACAGTTCGTAGTCGGTACCACTAGTTTCGAACAGGCGGCTCGGCAGATCGAGCCCCTGCATCCACGAACTGGTTGGGTTGGTCAGCGCCATTCTGTGTCACCTCGCGTCCAGTAGCTCATTGTTCACGGTTCTATATGAAGATTTTGTTATATTTTCTATTATTCCTGTGTAAATTCTACATCTATTTATAAAGTAATAGCTACCAAGCTTCGGGGGATCGTGTTATCCGTTAGCATATCCATATTGCTGGTGAATGGCGCCGATATCGGGTGAAAGTGATACCTGCTTCGGGCGCGCAACGCTCAAGCACGCTCGTATCCAACCCCAGCAGCGTGCCTGACTCCCGCGAGGTGAAGAAGGAACTCGGCCTCGAACTGCTTGCCCATCTGGAGGACGAGGAGTTGAGCCTCGCCGAGACTATCGACCGCCTGGAAGCGGTCACGACAAGCCCTTCGCTGACCCGGGAAATCCTCGACGCCGCCGAGATGCGGGGGCTCGTCGAACGGGAAAACGGCCGCCTCCGAACCCGTACCGGCGGGACGTTCGTGCGGTTCGAGAGCGAAGTGGTCCAGAAGGAGGGGGAGTTCGACTGCCAGCGCTGCGGCGCGAACATCTCGACGGGGCATTTCGTCCAGTTCGAAGCCGGGGAGTTGGGCCCGTTCGGGCCCTCCTGTGTGCGAAAAGTGCTGGGTCGGGAGTAGCTGCGCACAAAGCCTATCCTGAGAGCCGTTCATCGGTGAATATGGACCGACGGAGCCTGCTTCGAACAGTTGGTCTCGCGGCGGTTGCGCCCCTATCCGGCTGTCTCACCCGGGTTATGGGGTGGTCCTCCCTCCGCGTCTCCCTCCGAAACGAACTCGACGACGCCGTGAAAGTCAGGCTGCGAATCGACGTGAACGGGTCCGAGCAGGTGAACCGTCTGGTCAAGCTCGAAGGTGGCGAGAACCGGGAGCTCGACCTTTCAGTCGACGTTCCGTACGGCGCGACCGTCCATTACCACGCCTCGCTGCCGGCCACCGGCGACGCGGCCGAGGCCGCGTTCGAGGCCAGCCCCTCCTTCTGGGGCGGAAACAAGTGCCGTTTCGAGGCGGCAGTAACCGTCGGCAATGAGGGGGTGAGCATCGGGCCCTACTGCATGTGAACCACCGAAACCTACCGCTCGCCGGCGATGACGCTCACCGTCGCCGTCTCCTCGTACGGTGGCTCGCCGAACGCCGCCAGCCGTTCCCGCACCGCCTCCTCGAACGCCGCGCGCTCCTCGCCGAGGACCGCGGGTGAACAAAAGGAAAGCGAGAGCAGGTAGCCGACGACACCGTCGGCGTCCCACGCGCGTTCCGTCTCGAATTCGACTTTCTCGGCGTCACCGAACCCGTGGGTCGCCAGCTTCTCGTCCCACGGATCGTCGTACTCGACGGGGCCGGTGCGCTCGGGCGGGTCGTCGAGGAACTCCGTCAGCACGCCGTATACCTCGTCCTGCCAGTCGGCCGTTCCGCGGGCGACCCACTCCGTGTCCCCGAAGATGGCGACGCCGCCACCGGGTTCGGTGATGTCGTGGAGCGTCCTGAGAGTCCGTTCCTGGTCCATCCAATGGAACGACCGTCCCATCGTCGTCAACCGAAGCGGGTCGAGGTCCGGTGCCCGGTCCGGGAGGTCCGCGTCAGACCCAACCCACCACTCGGTGTTCTCGACGCCTGCGACGGACGCACGCTCGCGGGCGTGCGTAATCATCGCCTCGTTCGGGTCTATGCCGACGACGTCGCCGACATCGGGCGCGAGCGCGACGCCGATTCGACCGGTGCCGCAGCCGAGGTCCAGCACGCGGCTCTCGCGGTCGAGGGCGAAGCGTCTGCGGAGGTAGTCATAGGCCCGGTTGTCGTATTCCGGGCGGTACACCGCGTACTGCGGAGCGGTATCTGCGAACCTGCTGGCGGGGTCCTCGGCGTCGTCGCTCATGGGACTCATCGAACGAACGGGCAGCGAAAAGGGTTCGGTCGCTTACCAGGCAGACCACGCGCTGGTGGTCGTGTCGCGGCCGAACACGCGCTTGATGTCCTTGGCGAAGCCGGTGTCACCCTCGTGGTCGAGTTTCTCGTGCCGGTAGTCGTCGGCGACCTCGTCCCGGAGTTGGATACTGTCCACCTCGAACTCGTCGTCGCCGAACTCACAGACCTCGCCGACGGTGAACTCGTAGTCCCCGGGGAGGAACGCCTTGGTGCTGCGGGACTGTTCGTGGCGGCCGTCACCCTCCTTGGGGTGGATTGTGATGTTGACACCGACGTTGTCCACGACGCGGGTCCAGAGCGTCTCGACCTCGCTCATCTCGGCGCTCTCAGCGCGGCGCTCGGGGCCGAGTTCGATACCCGTGACCCGGACCTGCTGGATGGCCTGCTCGGTTTCGACGACGAACTCGTCGCCGGTTTCGACGGCCTCCGCCGCCGCGGTGTCGAGGGTCGTCTTGTAGGAGTCGCCGTCCTGGGAAACCACGACGTCGACGGTTACCTGGTCGGGCGTCTCGATTTTCTCCTTGTGGACGTGGCCGCACTCGGTACAGCGGACGGTCGCCTGCCCGCCCGGCTTGAGAACTTCGTGGACCGTCCCCTCCGCCGGGGAGCAGGAGGGACACGGCAACGGCACGCGCTCGGAACGCTGGCTCATGTACAAAGAGTGCCGGCGCGGGCGTTTAAACCCCCGTTTCCGCGTTCCTGCGTGACACGCGCTGGCTCGATGCGTCGCCTCAGGGGAGTTGCCGGAGGTCCGCGAGTAGGTCGTCCACGTCCTTGGTTGAGGCGGCGAGCGAGAAGCCGTCCCGCCGGGCCAGCGCGGGCGCGTGCTCCCACACGTCCCCCGGCTCGATACCGTGGAGCACAACGGCGTTGGGCGTCGGCGTCAACACCCGTAGTGCGACCAGCGGCGACTCCCCGCGCGTGACTTCGGTGAACACCAGCGCGCGGTCCGTGCTCTCACCGTAGAGCCGGTAGAACTCCTCGCTGGACAGGCGGGTGATGGCCTCGATGCTGTCGATAACGGTGTGGCCGTTGACGTAGTCGGCCTCGCCCTCGGCGAGTTGGGTCGCGCCCGCGGCCTCGTGGAACCGGTCGAGCGGCACCGCTCGGCTGTACTCCCGCAGGTCCAGCACGATGTCGCTCTCGAATCCCGCCGAGACGACGCGGGCGTACTGGCGGATGTGCGCGCCGCCGCGGTCGGCGTCGATGGCCAGCAGCCCCTCGACGAACCGCCGGACGACGGCGATACCCGGGTTCTCCCGACGGCCGCTCTCGTAGTCCGAAATCACCGAGGAGGAGACGCCGACCTCGTCGGCGAGCGCGGTCTGGGCGACGTCGAAATCGGTGCGCCACTTGCGGAGCGTGGCGCCGGGGTCCTCCGACAGCGTCACCTCGCCGGCGATGCGGCGGGCGAGACGGCGCTGGGCGCTCTCGGTCATGAGTACGAGTGTGGAGGCGTGTGAGAAAGGGGTGTCGGAACGAAGAGATGTAGTTCCCAGCATTCGCGGTGGCGCGAAGCGCTCGCGCCGCCGTGCGCGAGCGAGCGCGAGGGATGACCGAGGGCGCCAGCCCGAGGGAGTCGGTTGGGGAGGCCGTGGGCGGCGCGGTTCGGGCGGGACTGAAAGGGGCCGTCCGCTCCGGGAACCCCGCGAAGGAAGCACCGCAGGTGAGTGGAACGAGCCGAGGAGCGCAGC
>JBDGQC010000042.1:5415-13881 GCA_042219375.1 Halolamina sp.
GCTTCCCGGCGCAATCGCCAGCGTCCGCACGCCCTCGCGGCTCGCCAGTTCCAGGCTCGGCTTGAAGTCGGTATCCCGCGACGCCACCGCGACCGTTGCCACCCGGTTCCGCAGCACGAACTCCGCCATATCCACGGCGAGTTTCACGTCCACATCGCCGCTCGTCGTGATCACCTCGTAGCCGTGGGCCTCGGCAGCCCGCACCAGCGCCGGCGGCGCGTCCTCGTTGACGTACAGCCGTGCCGCCACCACCCGCCCGGAAGCGGCCGCGGCCCCGCGGACGTCGTCCAGGTCCACGTCGAACTCCTCGCGGAGCACGTTCGGGCCATCCACGAACAGCGCGACCCCCTCGCGCCGGTCGCTCAGAAGCCGCCGGAGGAACTCCATGGGTCAGCCAACGGGCGACCGGACATAGCGTTTCCGGGAGCGGCCGAGCAGCCACGAGGCGTCGCCGCTGTCCCGCCGACCGCCCGTAGTAACCACAACTGAATTGAATGAACGAACGGTTTTCAACAGGATTGAAAGCCAAAAAATAAGTAACAGGTGGATTGTTGTGAGTTCACACCATGCCGGAAAATGGTTCATCGCGGTCCGTCGAGCGGCGTACAGTACTCAAGGCAGTCGGTGCGGCCGGGGCGACATCCGCGCTCGGTCAGACGGTTGGTGCGACGCCGGGTCGGAACCCAGGCCCGAAGGAGGACGAAGTGCTCGTCGGCGTCTCGCAGGCTGCCGGCACGCCAGCCGAGGTAACCAGTCGGCACCTCCCGGCGAACGCTTCTGTCGTCCACGAGAACCAGACGCTGGGCTACGCCGCCGTCGCCTTCGAGGAGAGCGCTGATGACTCGGCGGCCGAGCAGTTCATCGAGTCGGTTCAGGTGAAACCGGGCGTGAAGTACGCCGAGTTCAACGCCACCCACAAAACCCTGTACACGCCGAACGACCCCAAGTTCGGCGACCAGTACGCGCCCCAGCAGGTCAAATCCGACCAGGCGTGGGACACAACGCTCGGTGACAGCGCGGTCACCATCGCCGTCGTGGACACCGGCGCACAGTACGACCACCCGGACCTCTCGGGGAACTTCGAGTCCGACCCCGGCTACGACTTCGTCGACAACGACACGGACCCGTACCCGGACGTGCCCCAGGACGAGTACCACGGCACCCACGTCTCTGGCTGTGCCGCGGCGGTCGTGGACAACGGCACCGGCGTCGCCGGCCAGGGCAACTCCTCGCTCATCAACGGCCGCGCCCTCGACGAGAACGGCTCCGGGTCGACCTCCGATATCGCCGACGCCATCGAGTGGGCTGCCGACCAGGGCGCCGACGTCATCAACCTCAGCCTCGGTGGCGGCGGCTACTCGGACACGATGAAAAACGCCGTGAGCTACGCCTACGACAACGGCTCGCTGCTGGTCGCCGCGGCCGGCAACGACGGCACGAACAGCGTGAGCTACCCCGCCGCGTATAGCGAGTGCATGGCCATCTCCGCAGTAGACAGCAACGAGAACCTCGCCTCGTTCTCGAACTACGGGAGCGAAATCGAACTCTGTGCGCCGGGCGTCTCGGTGCTCTCGACGACCACCGAAACCCGCGGGTCCTACGAAAATCTCTCGGGCACCTCCATGGCGACGCCGGTCACCTCGGGTGTCGCCGGGCTGACGCTCACCCAGTGGAGCCTGACGAACAAGGAACTACGCAGCCACCTCAAGGACACCGCTGAGGACATCGGCCTCTCCAGCGACAAACAGGGCAGCGGCCAGACCGACGCCTACGCCGCGGTCACCACCGATCCATCGGGAGGCGGCGGTGGCGGCGGCGGGAGCACGTCCGGCTCCGTCAGCGACACGCTGTATGACTACACGGATTACGACTGCTGGACCTGGTCCTGGAACTACACCAACCCCTCGAAAGTCGTCGTCGAACTCGACGGCCCCGCCGACGCCGACTTCGACCTCTTCGTCAGCACCGCCGAGACGGACTGTCCCGGCCCGAACGACTACGACTACGCCTCCTACAGCACGGACAGTCAGGAGAGCGTCAGCATCATCGACCCCGCCACCTCGACGGACCTGCAGATCTGCGTCGACTCTTACTCCGGCTCGGGCGACTACACGCTGACGGTCACGGAGTACGAATAACGACGCCGACTGCGTTCTCGGGCCCGACCCCCGTTTTCGTTCGTCCAGTCCGTCTCCGGTCATCCGAGAGCCCCAGACCTATTAGCCGCGGCCGATTAAGTCGCCGTAATGGCGACCTGTGACGAGTGCGGCGAGTACGAGAACTTGCCGTACCAGTGTCGGCGCTGTGGGCAGACGTTCTGTTCGGACCACCGACTCCCGGAGAACCACGACTGCCCGGGGTTAGACGAGTGGGACGACCCCGAGGGTGTGTTCGCGACGAGTAGTGCGGACACGAACACGACCACCGGCCGGGTGGCCGGGCAATCCACCGGACGCACGGCGAGGAGCCGCGCGCGGACGGCCTGGCGGCGCTATTTCAAAGGCAACGCGACCTACGTGTTCCTCGGCCTGATGTGGATCACCTTCGCCATCCAGTTCGCGGTGTCGGTCCTCCTCTCCCCGATGCTGATGCGGGACATCTTCGTCCTGACCCCGATGCACCCCGAGTATGTCTGGACCTGGATAACCTCCATCTTCGCCCACGGCGGCTTCGCCCACATCGCGATGAACAGTATCGGGCTCTACTTCTTCGGCCCGGCTGTCGAACGACGGCTCGGCTCCAAGCGCTACGCCGTGCTCTTCCTGGCCTCGGGCGCCGTCGCCGGCCTCGCCCAGATCGGCGTCAGCATCGCCATGGGCCAACTCATCGGCGGCGTCGTCGGCGCCAGCGGGGCGCTGCTGGCCATCATGGGCGTGCTGACGGTGCTCAACCCCGGGCTCCGGGTGTATCTTTACTTCTTCATCCCGATGCCCCTCTGGGTGCTCACGCTGGGGTTCGCCGCGCTCAGCCTGCTCCAGGGGTTCGGCCAGGTGGGCGGTGGCGGCGGCATCGCCCACTGGGCACACCTCACCGGGATGGCCATCGGCATCGCCTACGGCTTCCACATCAAAGGCGAGACGCGCGCGCCCGAACAGCTACAGTTCGGCGGCGGCCGTGGGGGCGGCGGTCGGGGGCGGTTCTGAGCCGTGGACCTCGTCCACCCTGAGTTCCGTCCCGATCCCTCCCTCGACCGCGAGGAGATGGAGGCTCTCCAGCGCGACATCGCCGAGGAAGCCGTGTTCGCCGATGACCTGAAGTTCGACCCCGCGTCGATTGGCATCGACAGCCCGGTTGACCCGGCGCCGAGCGAATCCGGCTTGACGACGCTCGACGACCCGGGCGTTCCTGCGTCGTCCGAGAGCCCCGTCGTCGTCGGCGTCGACCAGGCGTTTCTCAACGAGCGTGCCGTCTCCGCGCTCGTGGCGATACGGGACGGCGAGGTCGTCGAGCGCGCCCACGCGGTCACGGACCTCGAAATCCCGTACATCCCGGGCCTGCTCGCGTTCCGGGAGGGCGAACCGATTCTCGCGGGGTTCGAGGCCCTCTCGGTTACGCCTGACCTCGCCGTGTTCGACGGGTCCGGGCGCATCCACTTCCGGCAGGCCGGCATCGCCACCCACGTCGGCGTCGCGCTGGACCTGCCCAGCCTCGGCGTCGCGAAGAACCTGCTCTGTGGCGTTCCCCAGGAATCCACCGACAACCGGCCGGAAGGCTGGTCCACATCTATCCGGGCTGACGACCGGGTTGAAGCACCCGAGGGGACAGTGCTGGGCCACGCCTACCAGTCCCGACAGTGGGACCGCACCCAGTCGATCAACCCGCTCTACGTCTCGCCGGGCCACCGCGTGAGCGCCGAGACGACGGTGTCCCTCGTCGAGGCGTTCTGTGCGGGCTACAAGCTTCCCGAGCCCACGCGGCTGGCAGACGACTACGCCGCCGACCTGAAGGCGCGGTATCAGTAGCGTCCCGGCCGTCGCCGCGTCCCTTCGGCCCGATTTGCCTACACTTAACCATGCCCGGGGGCTCTCTCCGGTATGCGCCCGGAGACGGTACTCATTACCGGCTGCTCGTCGGGCATCGGCCGCGTGACGGCGGAAGCGTTTCTCGCCGACGGCTGGCAGGTGTACGCCACCGCCCGCGACCCCGACGACATCGCCGACCTCGCGGAGCACGACCGCTGCACGACTGACACGCTCGACGTGACCGAGCAAAGCGACATCACCAACGTCGTCAACCGCATCGTGCGCACCGAGGACCGCATCGACTGCCTGGTGAACAACGCGGGCTACGGGCAGTTCGGCCCCATCGAGGAACTGCCGGTTGAGGAGGTCGAAAAGCAGTTCGCGGTGAACGTCTACGGCCCCCACCGACTGACCCGCGCCGTCCTACCCCACATGCGCGAGGCTGGCGAGGGCACCGTGGTCAACGTCTCCTCCGTTGCGGGCCGGATTTCGTTCGCCGGCGGCGGCGCGTACTGTGGCTCGAAGTTCGCCCTCGAAGCGATGACCGACGCGCTCCGCCAGGAGGTCGACGGCCACGGCATCGACGCCGTGCTCATCGAACCCGGGCCCGTCCAGACCGGCTTCAGCGACCGCGCGAGTACCGAGGCAGAGGCGGAACACGCCGAGCGAACGGGTGCCTATGAGTGGTTCTGGAAGGCGTTCGAGGACAGCGAGGCCGTCGGGGGCGACGGTCCGGGCTCGGTGACGCCCGAACGGGTGGCGACGGAAATCCTCGACGCCGCGAACCGCACCAACCCACCCGCACGGGTTCCGGTCGGGACGGTCGCCCGCCTGACCGTGCTGGCGCGGTTCCTCCCCGACTCGCTGCGGGACACCGCTATCGGGTTCGTCCGCGAACGGTTACTCTAACGGTCAGTCCAGGCAGGCGGCCACGATTCGCAGCGCCTCTGCCCCCCGTACTTCGTCCGCGAGCAGCGGCACCCGTTTCACCTCGCGGCCGCGGAACAGTTCGGTCGCCTGCCCCAGCGCGTCCTGTTGGACGCTCCACCGGCGCTGGCAGAACGCACAGTCCTCCAGGTTCGGCGTCGCCAGCCACTCCTCGTCGACCGCCGGCAGGTCCGCAATCTCCCGCGGGTCCTCCATCACCCGATTGACGACGAGGGTGTTGACCGGCACTTCGAACTCGTCGAGGCGCTCGACCAGTCGCTCGGACTCCACGACGCTCATCTCTTCGGGCACCATCACCACCCGGAAATCCGTCCGGTTCGGGTCCCGGAGCAGCGTCCGCAGCCGCTCGATGCGCTCCTTGAGTTCGTCCAGTTCCGGGGTCTCCTCGCCCGCTTTCTCGTCGCCGCCGCCGAACAGCCCCTTCATGCCGTCCATCATCCCGGAGAAGCGTTGACGGAGCTTCATCATCCGGCCGACCATGGTATCGAGCATCTCCGGGAGCTGGAGCAGGCGGAGCGTATGCCCAGTCGGGGCGGTGTCGACGACGACCCGGTCGAACCGTGGATCGTCCATGTGCTCGATGAGCTTCTGCATCGCCGCCGCCTCGTCTGCGCCGGGCATCGTGCCGCCCAGCAGCGATTCCATCCCACCCTCGCCGAGCATCCCCGCGACATCGCCCATCGGGCCCTCGCCCTGCTGGGCCGCGAAGATTCCCTCCTCCATCGCCGCATCGGGGTCGATTTCGACACCCCAGAGCGGGATATCCTCCCGGAGGCGGCTGGGATGGGCCGGCACGTCCACATCGAGGGTATCGGAGAGCGAATGAGCGGGGTCGGTGGAGACGACGAGCGTGCGAGTGCCGCCGGCTGCGGAGGCGAGCGCGGTGGCGGCCGCGCAGGTGGTTTTGCCGACGCCGCCTTTCCCGCCGTAGAGGACGTAGTCGGGCGCATCGACGCCCGCCGGCAGGCCGAGTTCCTGCTCCGTTTCGAGGTCCATCCCTTCGTCAACGTCCCCCTCGTCGATTTCGACCGGCTCCCCCTCACCGACGGAATCGACGGCTTCGACGTCAATATCGCTCATTGCTGGTGGTGGGAGGCGAGGACTTGTGTGTCTCCCGGTCCTGTTCTTCGAGCGGTTGCCCGTGGACAGGGTTCGGACCACAAACCCCATCCTGTTCCACCGAGCATGACCGCTATGCAGCGACGCCACCGGTTCGTCGCCGGCCTCGCGCTCCTCGTTCTCATCGCCGCGAGCGCGCTGCTTACCTCGCCGCGGTGGTTGCTCGTTCGGGTGTCGTGGCTCGCGGCGGACCCGGTTCGGTTCATCGGCGCACTCGTCCTGCTTGCCGTGGTTCGGCCGCTGCTGGCGTGGCCCACGACCCTACTCGCCGTCGTCGTCGGCTACGGCTGGGGGCTCCGTGGGCTGCCCGTCGCGCTCGCGCTCATCGTTCTGACGAGCATCCCGTTGTTCCTCGTCGGCCGGCGCTCGTCGACCGGCGGGCGGTTCGCCGATACCGGCGCGCGGGCCGTGGATGTGACCGGTGACCTGCGGAGCGTCGTCATCAGTCGCCTGTTTCCCGCGCCTTCCGACGTGGTGTCGTTCGCCGCCGGCCTCTCGGGCGTTCCGCTACGGGCGTTCGCGCTCGGGACCGCAATCGGCGAGCTACCGTGGGCCTTCGCGGGCGTCGTCGCCGGCGAATCCATCGAGACGGTGCTGGCGGAGGGCCTGGGCGCCGTCGTGGGGCCGCGGCTCATCGGAGCCACGGCACTCGTCGGACTTCTCCTGCTCGCCGGACCCGCATATCGGTACGTCAAAAACGAGCCGACGGCGTGAACTACTCCAGCAGCGACGCGCCGGTCATCACCTCGGGCTGGTCTATCCCAAGCAGCGAAAGCAGCGTCGGCGCCACGTCCGGGAGCGACCCGTTCTCCCGAACGGTCAGACCGGCATCGTCCCCGTCGGGCGAGACGTAGATGACGGGGACCGGGTTGAACGTGTGGGCGGTGTGTGGCGATTCGGGCGTGCCCATATCGTCGGCGTTGCCGTGGTCGGCGGTCACGAGCAGGTGGCTCCCTGCGGCCGCGGCGGCGTCCGCGAGCCGGCCGAGTTCCGTATCCACGGCCTCGATTGCCGCGACGGCGGCCGCGAAATCACCAGTATGGCCCACCATGTCCGGGTTGGCGTAGTTCAACACCAACACCTGTGGGTGGCGCTCGGCGTCAGCCACGGCGGCGATGGCGGCGTCGGTGACCTCGGGTGCCGACATCTCGGGCTGGAGGTCGTACGTCGGAACGTCCGGGGAGGCGACGATGCGGCGCTCCTCGCCGTCGAAGGGGGCCTCCCGGCCGCCGCTGAAGAAGTAGGTGACGTGGGGCTCCTTCTCGCTCTCGGCGACCCGTAGCTGTGTTTTCCCGGCCTCGGCGAGCAACTCGCCGACCGTCCGCTCGGGGTTCTTCGGCGGGAACGCCACCGGAAACGGGTAGGTCTCCTCGTAGCGAGTCATCGTCGCCAGGTAGATATCGGGCCGGTCGAGGACGAACGGCCACTCCTCGGCGCCGACGCCGGCGAGCAGCCGACAGAGCTGCCGGGTGCGGTCGGCCCTGAAGTTGAACGCGAACGCGCTATCGCCGTCCTGCAGCGCCGGCCCGCCGGAGACGAGCGTCGGTTCGATGAACTCGTCGGTCTCCTCGCGGGCGTAGCTCTCCTCGGCCGCAGCCACCGCGGAGTCGGTTTCGTATCGCGCATCACGGTTTACGATGGCGTCGTAGGCCGCCCGGGTGCGCTCCCAGTTGTGGTCGCGGTCCATCGCGTAGTACCGCCCCGTGACGGTGGCAACGCCGCCGGTTCCGGCGCGTTCGACGACCGTTTCCAGCGTCTCCAGGTAGTCAACACCGCTCTTGGGCGGCGTGTCCCGGCCGTCCGTGAACGCATGGGTGACGGCCTCCACACCCCGGTCGGCAGCGAGTTCGATGAGCGCGTGAAGGTGCGCCTGATCGGAGTGAACGCCGCCGTCGCTCACCAGGCCGAAGAAGTGGATGCGGCCGTCGTTGGCCGCCGCGTGGTCCAGCGCGTCGGCGATGGCCTCACGGTCCCCCAGCGAGCCCGCGGCGACGGCGTCGTTGATGCGGGTGTATGGCTGGCGGACGACCCGGCCGGCGCCGATGTTGACGTGGCCGACCTCGCTGTTGCCCATCTGCCCCTCCGGCAGGCCAATACGGCGGCCGTGGGCGGTCATCGTCCCGAACGCCCCGGCCTCGCAGAGCGCGTCGAAGGTGGGTGTCTCCGCGGCGGCGACGGCGTCGCGACCGGTCTGGTCCGGCGGGGCGAGCCCCCAGCCGTCAAGTATCACGAGCGCGGCGTCCATGGTCGGACCCTCGGGCGGAGGCGGTATCACCGCTTCGATGACCGGGCCGCCGGAGCCCCACCGCCCCGTCGGTTCCCCCAGAAAGCCGACAGACACATACCCGTTCGTGCGGAATTACGGCTACTCCCCCGCGATGGACCTCCAGGACCTGACAGACATCAGCCGCCGGCGGTTACTCGCCCTCCTCGCCGG
>JBDGQC010000101.1:0-13835 GCA_042219375.1 Halolamina sp.
TCAACAACCCCGGCGAGGGGACCCAGGCAAAGCGCCGCTCCTACGCCGCCGTCGTGGACTACCTCACGCCGGTGATGCGTAACGCCGGGACTTACGACGAACTGACGGAGCTCGCGGAGCTCGCGGACCGCTACCGCGAGGCCGGGATGGAGGACGCCCGCGAGGACGACGGGGCGCATCTCGAACGCCTCCTGCGGGGGAAGGTGGACGAACTCGACCTCGCGGTCGAACTCGGAATCGCCGGCGACGTGGACGAGACGGTGGACGTGCGCGGCCCGGAGGAGGCCGGGACGACGCTGGCGGAAGGTGAAGTCGCGGGCGACGAGGTGACCATCGACGAACTGGTCGAACGCGTCCACGCGTACCTGACCGACGTGAAGACCACCCAGATTCGGATGGGCCTGCACACCATGAGCGAACCGCCGGCGGAGGAACGACTGGTGGAGTACCTGGTCGCGCTGACCCGGCTCGAAAACCCCGGCGCGCCGAGCCTCCGCGAGAGCGTGGCCGGCGTCCTCGGCGTCGATTTCCAGCGCATGCTGGACGAACCCGGCACCTACGACGCGGACTTGGGAATGACCTACGCTGAGGCCGCCGACGAGGTGTACGAGACGAGCCTCGACCTCGTGCGCACGCTCGCGAAGCATGACTTCGACATCCCCGCCTCGGCCGTCGCGGGCGGCGCGGACGACGACCTCAACATGAACCTCCTCGTCGTGGACATCGACCCGCTGGGCGACGCCCGCGCGGTGTCGGGCGCCCATGACGACCTGCGGGAAGTGCTGTCGTACATCTGTGAGGAGGCCGCCCCCCGGGTCGCCGGCGCGGCCAACGAGGTGCCGAAGACGGCCGACGCACTCGACGGCGAGTACGTTCAGCCCGGCGGGAGCGGCGCACCCACCCGCGGCGGCGTGGACCTCCTGCCGACGGCACGGAACTTCTACACACTCGACCCGCGGAAAGTGCCGGCCAAGAGCGCATGGGAGGTCGGCAGCGAGGTCGCCGACGGCGTCGCCGAGCGCCACCACGAGGAACAGGGCGAGTACCCCGAGGAGGTCGGTGTCGTCGCCTGGGGGACGCCGACGGTGCGGACCCGCGGCGAGACGGTCGCCCAGGTGCTCGGCCTGATGGGCGTCCGGCCGGTCTGGACCGATGCCGGCCGTATCGACGACGTGGAACCGATTCCGCTCGGCGAACTGGACCGACCGCGCATCGACGTGACGACGCGGGTTTCGGGCCTGTTCCGCGACGCGTTCCCCCAGGCCGCGAGCGTCATCCACGACGCCGTGGATGCGGTGGTGGCGTTAGACGAACCCCACAGCAAGAACTACGTCAAGAAACACGTCGAGGAGGAGGCTGCGGACCTCGACGCACAGGGCGTCGAGAAGCCCGAGAAGGCGGCCAAACACCGCGTGTTCACGACCCGGCCGGGCGGCTACGGCGCGGGGACGAACAAGGCGGTGGACGAGGGCAACTGGGAGGACCAGTCCGACCTCGCGGACGTCTACGTCCAGTGGGGCGGCTACGCCATGGGCTCCCGGGGCCGCGTCTCCGAGGCCCACGACGCCTTCGAGCGCCGGCTCTCCGGCGTCGAGGCGACGGTGAAAATCGAGGACACCGCCGAACAGGACGAGTTCGACTCCTCGGACTGGTACGCGTTCCACGGCGGGTTCATCACCGCCGTGACCGAGGCCGCCGGCACGGAGCCAGCCTCCTACGTCGGCGACTCCTCGGACCCGGAGAACGTCGACGTCTACACCAACGAGGAGAAGGTGCGCAAGGCGATGCGGGCCCGCGTGCTCAACCCCGACTGGCTCGACTCGATGGAGGAACACGGCTACAAGGGTGCCGGCGACCTCTCGACCACGGTTGACGTGGCACTCGGGTGGGACGCGACCACGGGCGTCGTCAGCGACCACCTCTGGTCCGAGGTGGCCGAGAAGTACGCCTTCGACGAGGAGCGTCAGGACTGGATGCGCGACGTGAACCCCTGGGCGCTCGACAGCATCACCGACACGCTGCTGGAGGCTATCGAGCGCGGCCTCTGGGATGCCGACGAGGAAACCGAAGACCGCCTCCGGGACCTGAACCTGCAGGTGGACGGCGACCTGGAGGCGCGCGCCAGCGGCGGCGAGCGAACGGGGGTGACCGGCGATGACGACTGAGCGCAACAGCGCCGACGCCGAAACCGGCGACGGGGTCGAAGAGTACGCCGACCTCGGCGCAACCACGGAGAACGCGATGGAGATCGCGGAGACGAGCATGAACCGCGTGCGCGAACTCGTCCCCGACGAGACGCTCGCGGACCGCCTCCGCCAGAAGTCCGTCCATGCCACCGGCGACCCCGAGTTCCAGTACCTGATGCGGTTCAGCGGCGCCGACGAGGACGAACCGGTCCGGGCCGGCGCCGAGGCGGTGCTGGCTGAGGCGCCCATCGTGACCGACATCACGATGGTCAAGTCCGGCATCACCGGCCGCGGTCACGACTGCGAGGTGCGCAAGGCCATCGGCAACGGCGCCGAGTTGGCCGCCGAGACGGGGATGACCCGGACCGCGGCTTCCGTGCTCGAACTCGACAAGCGGAGCGTCTACGACGGCGCCATCGCCGTCGTGGGCAACGCGCCCACGGCCGCGCTTGCGCTCGCGGACTGCATCGAGGACGGGACGCGTCCCGCCGTCGTCGTCGCCACGCCCGTGGGCTTCGTGAAGGCGGCAGAGAGCCGGAAACGGGTCCGCGAGGTCGCCGACGAGTACGACGTGCCGGCCGTGACCAACGTGGGACGGCGGGGCGGAAGCGGCCTCGCGGCGGGCGTGACGAACGAACTGGTCCACGTCGCCACCGACATGCGCGACGGCGAGGTTCCGAGGCCGTGAGCGACTACGACCTCGACGCCGGCCCAGACCCGGCCGACCGCGCCGCTGCGGCTCCCGAACCGGCGGAGCCAGAGCGTCCGGTTCACGCGGTCGGCATCGGGCCGGGGAACCTCGACTTCCTCACCCCGCGTGGCGAGCGAGCAATCCGCGAGGCCGACGTTGTCGTGGGGTTCGGAACGGTCGTGGAGTTCATCTCTGATCGGACCGACGCCGACCTGCTGACCTGCGGCTACCGCGACGAGGCCGAGACGCTCGACCGGTTCGCCGACCGGGTCGCCGACGGCGAGACGGGGACGGCGGTGCTGATGGGCGACCCGAACCACTCGGGCTATCAGTTCGTCGGGAAAGTCCAGGCCGCCGTCGAGCGACCGATTCGGGTTGTTCCGGGCATCTCCTCGCTCCAGGTCGCGGCAAGCCGAGCGCGGACACCGATGGAGGCGACCACGTTCGTGACCCTCCACAAGAGCGGCGACCTCACGGCTGACCTGCAACGGCTCCGTGCGGATGTCGGCGAGCGCCATCTGCTGGTGCTCCCGCGGCCGTACGACCTGATGCCGGGAGACATCGCGGCCGACCTGCTCGACGCGGGCGCGGCGGCGTCGCTGCCGGCGCTGGTGCTCGAACGGTTGACACACGAGGACGAACGGATTACCGAAACCACGCTCGACGACCTGGCGGCCAACGCCGGCGGCGACGGGGCCGAGGACACGCCGTTCTCGGACCTCTCAGTTCTCGCCGTGCGGGCGCCGTAAGCCAGCTTCCCCGGTTTTCGTCGTCGCGACGTACCGACCGCCGTCATCGCGTACCGGCCGCGCGGTCGGATTCACCGGCCTTCGCCGTCGGTCGCGACCGGCTGGCTGGACTCGACAAGCGAATCCTCGAACGAGTGCGTGCCGCCCTCGTCGGCGAGCACGCGGCGGCGCTCGACCGTCGCGTGGATGGCGTCGGTCACCTCCGGGTGGTCGCCGAGCACGTCGGCGTAGGCCATCCCCCCGCGGTCGAGTTCGAGCTTGGCCGGAATCCGCTCGGTCGTCGCCGTCGAGGGCGTGACGAACACGGGGACGGCGACGGCCCGCTCGTTGGTGACGTTGTACCGGACACACTCCACGGCAGGGTTCTGCATCAGGTAGGAACTCACCACCTCGCCGAACGCTGCCGATTCCCGGATGCGCGCGGCGTGGTGCTCGACGGCCTGTTCCGGGAACGGTTTGGAACTGCTGCCCAGCCCCACGAGCACCAGCGACACGTCCTCGGCGGGTTCGTAGTGGTCGGCGGCACGCTCGACGAGGGCGTCGGTGATGTTCGGACTCCCCCCCAGCGGCTCGCAGTAACAGACCTCTCCCGGAACGTAGGAGAGCGCCGCGGGAATCGCGTCAGTAGTCTCGTAGGAGTGGGCGACCACGGCCGGGACCGCGAACACCCGGTCGGCCGCCAGCGCGCGGAACTCCGCTTTCAGTTCCCGGACCGGTTCGGCGTCGTAAGTCGCCACCCGCACGTCGTCGACGACGCCGCGCCGGTCGAGTCGCTCGGCCTGTCTGTCCAGCACCGCTGTCGTCGCCGTCGACGCCCGGCCGATGAGCAGGAGTGTGTCGTGTGTCATGGTGGGTTGAAACTTGACAAGTGTACTTTGGTTATGCCAAGCTGGCTTGTCCTAAGGTTCGCCGGGAGGGTGAAATAGGTTGTGGTGGGACGGGTCGAGCGGACCTATCGTTCCCGGGAAATCACGGCGTCTGCTGCTGATTTTCCGGCCGAGAGGCCGTCTTCCAGCCGGTCCCACACCTCGTCGGCGTCGATGACGGCACGGAGGAGGCGCCGGCGCTCGGCCTGGGTTTCGACCGCGGTTTTCAGCTCCGCGCGGAGATCGCGCTGGAGCCTGGCCATCCGGTCGGCGCGTTCGACGGTCGGCTCCAGTTGCTGTCTGAGCCACCTGCTCGTCGCCGGACTCGCCCCACCGGTCGAAACGGCGAGAGAGACAGTTTCGGCGTCGACAGTCGCGGGCACCACCACGTCGCCGGTCCGGTCGACGTGATTGACCAGCGCGCCCGCTTGCTCGGCCGCGGCGGCTATCTCGTCGTTGAGCGCGGTGTCGTCGGTCGCCGGAACCACGAGTGCGGCGTCGGCGACGAGAACGGGGATTTCGTCGGGTTCGACCGCCTCCCGGCGGCGCTCGCACGCCACCGACGCGAACCCGTCCTCGAAAGACGGCGCGACGACGGTCACGGTGGCTTCCGTGGCGAACCGCCGGGCCTTCCGGAGCGCGACGGGGCCGCCGCCGACGATGACGACGCGCTCGCCTTCGAAATCGTGGTAGAGCGGAATCACGCGTTACTCGACGAACTCGGCAACGGTCTCGCGGCCGTTCACCACGTCGCCAACGATGGTGACCGCGGGGGGTTCGACCGTCTCCGACCGCTCGACGATGGTGTCGAGCGTGCCGACGACCGTGCGCTCGCCGGACCAGGTGGCCTTCTGGACCATCGCGACGGGCGTGTCGCTCTCGACACCGTGTTTCCGGAGCGCGGCGACGTTCTCGGGGAGGCGACGAACGCCCATCAGCACCACCAGCGTCCCGCCCGCGACGACGGTGTCCGCGAGCGCCGCCCAGTCGAGCGCGCTCTCCTCCTTGTCGGGGGTTTCGTGCCCAGTCACGACGGTCACGCTGGACGCGCGCTCGCGGTGGGTCAGCGGGATGCCGCTGGCGCTCGGTGCCGCCAGAACGCTCGACACGCCGGGCACCAAGTCGACGGGGACGTCGTGTTCGGCGAGGTACTCGGCCTCCTCGCCGCCACGGCCGAAGACGTGCGGGTCGCCCCCTTTCAGCCGGACGACCTCCTCGCCCTCGCGAGCGCGGTCGCGCATGAGTTCGTTGATTTCGGCCTGGCTGGTCCGGTTCGGCGGCCGCTTCCCCACGTCAACCACCTCGGTGTTCGCCGGGATGTCCCGGATGATGTCGTCGCCCGTTAATGAATCGTGCAAGACCACGTCGGCGGCTTCGAGCAACGACCACGCGCGGCGCGTAAGCAGTTCCGGGTCGCCGGGGCCGCCGCCGACGAGGTGGACGGTCCCCGACGCCACCTCGTTCGCCGTCGCCTGGTCCGCGTCCCCAGGCGCGTCCTGCTCGGCGGTCACAAGGCCCGTCGGCAGCGATTCCGCCCCCGGTTCAACCCCCACCAATCCCGTCGAGAGCCCCATGGCTCCGGCCCGCGCGGCCCCCGACAGCGACGCCTCCTCGGCGACCGACTCCGGCCGTCCGTCCGCCGCGTCTTCGCTCATGGGAAACACAAATGCACTTGGCATACTTCAACTTTACTTGTTTGCAGAGGTGGTAAGCGCGGTGCAGGGAAACTCAAGTTGTACGCTTCGGGGGCAGCGACGGCCCCCCACCCGACCCATAAACACTTTCAGCCACCACGGAGATTATTCCTGATAATGCCGACCCCCGCTGACATCCTCGACGAGCTGACGGCCGACATCGATGCGGTGTTCGTGTTCTCCCCGAGCAGCGGGTTCTACGAGCGGTTCGAGGAGTTGGAGGTGCCGGTCGTCGTCATCGCGCCCGAGAACGTCGTCGACGCGGAGACGTACGTCGAACTCCCGCTGGAGTTCGACAACGTGCGGGACCGCATCCGGTTCGGCATCGAGGGGGCGATGAACCGGGGGCTGGTCGAGGAGGGCGACACCGTCGGCTGCGTCGTGAGCGTCTTCGCGGGGGACCACGACGCCCTCATCCGCACCCGCGTCGACGAGTCGGTCCACTCGGGGGTGTACGACCTGTTCGCCAACTCCCGGGCGGACCCGGGGGTCATCCGCGACGTGTTCGAGGTGGCCATCGAACTCGGAAAGAAGGGCCAGAAGGGCAAGCCCGTGGGCGCGCTGTTTGTCACCGGCGACGCCGGAAAGGTGATGAACAAGTCCCGCCCGCTGAGCTACAACCCCTTCGAAAAATCCCACGTCCACGTCGGCGACCCCATCGTGAACGTGATGCTCAAGGAGTTCTCGCGGCTGGACGGCGCGTTCGTCATCAGCGACTCGGGGAAGATCGTCTCGGCGTACCGCTACCTCGAACCGGGCGCAGAGGGCGTGGACATCCCCAAGGGGCTCGGCGCCCGCCACATGGCCGGCGCCGCCATCACCAAAGCGACCAACGCGACCGCCATCGTGCTCTCGGAGTCCGACGGCCTGGTCCGCGCGTTCAAGGGTGGTGAGCTGATTCTCGAAATCGACCCGGAGGACTACTGATGAGTGTCACGCAGGTGGTAGACGGAACGCTGCTCGGCCGCGTGCCCACCCGAATCTGGCTCGCGCTCGGCGTGTTCGTGCTCACGGCACTACTGGCGTGGGTGGTCACGAAAATCAACGCCCACCTGCTCAACCGGGCGCGCCTGCCCGAGAACATCGAGGGCACGGCGTTCGAGCGAACCGCCCGGAGCATCGGCACCTCGACGGTCTCTATCCTCTCGCAGCTTTCGGGCTGGTTCATCCTGCTGCTCGGCGCTATCCTCGCGCTCTCGGTTGCGAAACCGAGCTACGCCGAGCAGTTCTGGTCACGCACTACCGGCTTTCTCCCCGCGTTTTTCGTCGCGGTCCTCATCCTCATCGTGGGCGTCGTCGTCGGCGACAAGGTCGAACTCCTGCTGTCCGAACGGCTCCGCAGCATCAAACTCCCCCAGGTGGGCGTGATTCCGACCGCGGCGAAATACAGCGTCGTCTACGTCGCGCTCGTCGTCGCGCTGGACCAGGTCGGGGTGGCGACGTTCGCGCTGGTCGTGCTGCTGGCGCTCTATGCGCTGGCGCTCGTCGTCTTCGGCGTCGTCGCGGGCAAGGACCTCCTGACATCCGCGGCGGCCGGCGTCTATCTCCTGCTCAACGAGCCCTACGGCATCGGCGACACGGTAAAAATCGGGGACCAGCGCGGGGTCGTTCAGGAAATCGACGTCTTCGTCACCCAGATTGAATCCGCCGGTGAGGAGTACGTCGTCCCGAACAACCGGGTGTTCACGGGCGGCGTCATCATCATCCACGAGGAGTAACGCGGCGTTCGACCCGTCTCTCACTCCGACCGCTCCAGCGGTTCGGCCGGCACGCCGGCCACCGTTTCGCCCGGCGGCACGTCCTCGACGACCAGGGAGTTCGCCGCCACCTGTGCCTCCGCACCCACCTCGACGCCCGGGAGGATTATCGCCCCGGCACCGACCATCGCGCGCTCGCCGATACGCACGTCCCCGACGCGGTACTCCTCTTGGAGGAACTCGTGACAGAGCAGCGTCGCGTCGTAACCGACGATGGCGTTGTCGCCGAGAGTGATGCGCTCGGGCCAGAACACGTCCGGCGTGGCCTCCAGCCCCCACGACACCCCCGACCCGCAGTCGACGCCGAGGCGCGCGAGCAGCCAGTTTTTCAGCCGCAGGCTCGGGGACACGCGAATCAGCCAGACGACCAGGTAGTTCAGCGCCACCCGCCACAGGGGCTTTGCGTCGGTCCAGTACTGGAGCGAGTTCAGCGGCCCCGTGGTCGGGTGGCGGTCGAGGGCGTCGAACCGGGAGCCATCCGCGCTCATACCCGGGAGTGGGCACCCACTTCCAAAAGGGGTCGGGTCCCCGAGGGCGATGGGGGCCGCGAAATTTTCCGGTAGGCGTTGCGGTATCCGGCGATTTCGGCCGCACGAACGGCTCTGCGGCATTAGTGTGTTAACAAGGCTCAAAGTAATCCTATAACCCTTGGGCTGGTAGAGCAACACACCTATGAAGAAACAGGAGCTCATTCATCTCCACGGCCTTCTCTCGGAGGTACGGTCCGAGTACGACGAGCAGACGGACCTTGACCTCGGCGAGTACGAGGCCTTCGGCGTCCAACCCACATCGATCCACCGCTCGAAGACCGACCACAAGACGGCCGTGTTCAAGCTGGCTGATGGCCTGACCTCCTCGTTCGAGGAAGAGCAGGTCACGCAGGCAGCCGACTGAGCCACACGTAGCATCCTCCGGAAGCTACCTACCCAGCGGCGCCGCCGGTTGCTACTCTCGGTTCCGCTCGACCATCTCCTCGAACTCGGGGAGTAACCGTTCGTCCGACTCCGGTTCCGCCTCCTCCTCGCTATCCGACTCGGCTTCTACGGGTTCGTCCTCGGCGCCGTCGATGACCGTACAGGAGACGCGTTCGAGCGGGATACCCTCCAGGCGCTTGCCGATTTCCGCGCGGGCGATACGGAGGGCGTGCTCCTCGTTTTCCACGTCATAGACGGTCATCCCGAGTTCGATTGCGACCAACCCTTCGCCCGCGGCGACGGTCGCCGGCGGAATCTCCGCACCGCGGGGTGACCGCTGGCTCCGCGCCTCGACATCCACGTAGTCCATCTCCGGGGAGAGCAGGTCACCGACTTTCGAAACGGCGGCAGCGACGGCCGCCTCGGGCGTCGCCACGTCGTAGACCGGCACCGCAGCCTCCAGTACGACTCGACAGTCCATCTACTCGAAGTTGGGTCCGAGGAAGGATGAACGTTCCGCGCCGCGGTAGCTATTTGCTGGTCGGGGCCGACCGTCGGAGTATGAGTCACACCGCCGAGGTCGAGGGCATCGGAGCGGGCGAGGCCCCGGACGGGGAACTGGTCCCGGCGGCGCTGCTGCGGGCCCGCGGGGAGTACCTCCCGGTGTTCGTCACCGACGACCAGGCCGACGCCATCCGCCGGGGGCTCGATAACGAACCGTTCGACCGGCCGCTGACACACGACCTGCTGGAGGAACTCGTGATGGAACTCGGCGGCGCGTTCGACAGAGTCCGCATCGACGACCTCAAGGACGGCACGTTCTTCGCAAAAATCGAGGTGCAGCGCTACGAGGCGGGGGAACCCGAAACACTCACGTTCGACGCGCGTCCGAGCGATGCGGTGGCGGTCGCGGTCCGCACCGACTGTCCCATCGAAATCGCCGGCGACGTGCTCGACGCGGCGGGTCGGAGCGGCGAGGAACTCGGCGTCGAGGACGGCTAACTCGGCTGGCTTTCGCGCCGTGACTCGATAATCCTGCGGGTGGCTTCGTCGATTTCGACGATGTGGCAGACCGGGTTGCCCGGATAGACGACCGGGTTCTCCAGCATCCCGACCAGCAGGCCCGTGAACGGCGCCTCCATCGCGATGGCGTCGGTCTTGAACGGGTTGGTGATGCGGCAGATGGTGTCGCCCTCGTGGACGAGTGCGCCGCGGTCGAACCGCATCTCCACGATGCCGCCCGCGTCGGCCCGCACCCAGGTCTTCTCCCCCCAGCCGTCGACGACCGTCCGCCAGGCAGGGAACTGGACGGTCGCCCCCGGTTCGATGCCGTACTCCGCGAACACGCTGTGGACGCCGTCGGTCGCCGCGTCGATGAACGCCCGCTGGAAGCGGTGGGCTTCGCCCATCTCGACGGTTATCGTCGGCATGTCGTGTTGGGTCGCCTCGTAGCGTAGCATGCCGCTGGAGCCCTCGCTGTCCATGATGATGTTCGTCCCGAACGCTCTGGCGAGGCGGGCCGTCCCCTCGTCGCTCATGTCCGCGCGGACGTGGAACGCGTTGGTTCGGCCGCGGGTCGAGGTGTGGAAGTCGATGCCGAAATCACAGGGCGCGATGAAGTTCCGCCAGATGTCGTGGGCGATACGGCGGGAACTCGTGCTGTCGGGGTTGCCCGGGAACGCCCGGTTGAGGTCCCGGTCGTAGACGGGGAGGTAGCGCTCCTGAGCGATGAACCCTGGCACGTTGACGACGGGCAGGCAGACGATGGTGCCGGCCACGTCGGTGTGGTCCCACTCGTGGGCGATTTCTCGGACGGCGGCGACGCCGTTGAGTTCGTCGCCGTGGACGGCGGCCGAGAGGAAGCAGGTCGGCCCGTCCGCGGCGCCGTTGATGACGGTGACGGGCATCCGCACCGGGTCGCCGAGATACGTCTCGCTGACGGTGTAGCGGATATGGGCTGTCTCGCCGGGATGGACGCTCCCCCCGTCGTAGGTAAAGGCGTCGTCGGCGTCGGAGGACATACAGTCGTTAGTCCGGGGCGCCCCTTAGTGCTCACCATCCCGAAAGCGTCAGAGAGACGGCCGCTTCACCGAGCGGGGAGTCGGCGGGTTTGAGTGGCCCGCCCGCCCAGAGAGAGTCATGACCGAAACCTCGACGCTCGCGGAGTCATACACCGAGATGACCGAACTGCTGCTGCCGAACGACACCAACAACCTGGGGCGGGCGCTCGGGGGTGCCGTCCTCCACTGGATGGACATCGCCGGCGCCATCTCCGGGATGCGCTTCGCCCGCAAGCAGGTGGTGACCGCGTCGATGGACCACGTCGACTTCATCTCGCCAATCGACCTGGGAGAGGTGGCGGTTGTGCAGGCCTACGTCTTCAACACGGGGCGGAGCAGCATCGACGTGAAAGTCGACGTGCGCGCGGAGGACCCCCGTGAGGGCGAGGAGCGCAAGACGACGGCGTCCTACTTCACGTTCGTCGCGCTGGACGACGACGGCACGCCGACGGACGTGCCGGACCTCGCCTGCCCGAGCGACGAGGAGGAGCAACTCCGCCGGGAAGCCATCGAGGGCCGCAGAGAACAGTTCGAAGACCTCGTCGACCGGATGGAGGAGTGAGCGGCCGCCGCGCCTACGGCGCCGGGCGGGTCCCGAGCGTCAACTGCACAGTCCGACGCTCGCCGTCCCGAATCACGGTCACGTCGATGGTGTCACCCGGACTCGTCTCCAGGGCGAGGTAGCTCCCGAGTTCTTCGGGGTCCGCCACGGCAGTTTCGTTCAGGGCGACGATCACGTCACCGCCGGTCGGCTGCGTGGTTCCCTCGACGACGGTTTCGTCGGTCGACCCCTCCAGCACGCCAGCGGAGGGCCCACTCTGTGGCACGTCGCCGACGTAGACACCGCGGGCCTTCGCAAGGTCGTTCGCTTTCGCCAGCAGGGGCGTCACCGGGCGGATGAGCACGCCCATGTAGGGATGCTCGTAGCTCCCTGACTCCACGAGCGCCGGAATCACCCGCTCGGTCAGCGCGGCACTGATGGCGAAGCCGACGTTCTCCCCGCCGGCCTGCGTGATGACGCCGGCCACCTCGCCGTCGAGGGTGACCAGCGGCCCGCCGCTGTTGCCGGGGTTGAGCGCGGCGTCGGTCTGTACGGCGTCGGCGATGGTGAAGTTCTGGACCGAGGGGAGCGAGCGGTCCTGGCCCGAAACGACGCCCGTGGTGAGCGACCCGCCCAGCCCCAGCGGCGACCCGACGGCCGCGACGCGCGTGCCGACGGGCACCTGTTCGTCCACAAACGGGAGCGGTTCGGCGTCGGGTTCGGGGACCGGAACCGAGAGCGCCGCGAGGTCGCTGTAGGCGTCGGTGCCGAGGATGTCGGCGGTTTCCCACTCGCCGTTCTTGAACTGGATGCGAACCGTCTCCACGCTCTCCACGACGTGGGCGTTCGTGACGACGGTCCCGTCGGCGTAGAGCCAGCCGGAGCCCTCGCCCACCGGGCCCGACCGGTCGTAGACCCGGAGCCGGACGACCGACGGGGAAACCGCCTCGTAGAGGTCGGCGAACGACTCCTCCGACTGACTCGCCGGTGCGGTACACCCAGCAAGCGCCGCGAGGCCGGTGCCCGCGGCGGCGAGGAACTGGCGACGGGACGTGTCCATACCCATTCCATGGCTGTGGGCGGAATAAACGTCCGGGGTCGCGATGAGACGCCTCGCCGGCCCACGACACCCTTTTTCCCGCGCACCGCCACGTTCCGGTATGAGCCTCGACGTGGAGCCGCCGGCGCCGCCGACGCTACAGTCGGTCGACCCGAACGAGTACGACGACGCCACCGTCGAGAGCGACGAGTACCATCGCGAGGAGCTCGAAGAGTTCCTGCAGGACGGCGCGTGGGAGGAGGCGTTCACCCAGTGGGCCGCGCGGTCGAAACTCGACGAGACGGAGTGGCGCGTGGTCACGGAACTCGGGCTTGTCGAGCGGTTCGACTTCTTCTGGGACGACTTCGCCGACCGGGTCGGCTACCACGCCCCCGGCCTCCCCGAGGACTGGAAGGAACGCGACCTGCACGTGGAACTGGACTCCTGGGGCCAGGTGTCTGGCATCAACGCCGGGCTGACGGAACTCGGTCAGACCGTCTGTGACGTGTTGAAGGAGGACTACGTCGACTGGGAGTCGGAGTTCGACGCGCCCGACGACCTGCCGGAGTTCGAGTAGCGGCGCGGTCGGCGAGGACAGCGTGAAGGGCACGGTACCATCCGCCCCCAGGTCCGCCGAAACGCGGGGATTATCCGTCCCGGGCGGGTATAGCCGGTAATGAGCCAGGACGCCGCAGAGACGACCTCTGAGGGGGACCTCCGAAACACAGGGATGTCCCTCAAACACGACCGGGAGTGGGACTACGAACTCGACCGGATCATCGACGAAATCGAGGAACAGGACGCGAGGACGGTCGGCCTGCAGTTCCCCGAGGGGCTGAAGCGCCGCGGCCCGGCCGTCGCCGACGACCTGCGGGAGCTGGCGCCCGATGACGTGACGTTCATGCTGTCGGGGCAGCCCTGTTACGGCGCCTGCGACCTCGACACATTCCTCATGCGCCGGACGGACGTGTTCGTCCACTTCGGCCACTCGCCGATGAAGAACTCGGACAAGATCATCTACGTTCCGCTGTTCTCCAACGTGGACCCGTACCCGATGATGGAGGACGCGCTGGGGGAACTCCCCGAGGACGATGTCGGCCTCGTCACGACCGCCCAGCACATGAACCTCTTCGAGGAGATGAAGGAGTGGCTCGAAGACGAGGGCTACACCGTCCACACCCGGCGCGGCGACGACCGCCTCACCCACGAAGGGCAGGTGCTCGGCTGCAACTACGCTTCCGCGGATATCGACGCCGACCAGGTACTCTACGTCGGCGGCGGGAAGTTCCACCCCCTCGGCCTGGCGATGGAGCATCCCGACAAGAAGGTCGTCATCGC
>JBDGQC010000120.1:0-13707 GCA_042219375.1 Halolamina sp.
CCCGTACGTAACGAGTACGTCAACGACAGAATCGCGGACATGGGTCGGGCGACGGTGCTTTCGGGCGTCTCGATGGCGCTCTCGCTCGCCTCCGGCACGGCAAACGTCCTCGGCGGCCATGTCGCGGCGTTCATCGGCCCGGTGCGGTTCCTTTCGGTCACGGGCGTCGCCGTCGCAGCCGCCGGCGGGGTACTCTGGGCTCTGACCTCGCCAGTCCGGGAGAAGAAACCAGGTTCGGTCGCGGAGGCGGCGGCCGGAACAGAGCCAGCAGGTCAGGAGTGACCTACTTCACCGGCGCGATGCCCGCCTCGTTGCGCGTCAGTAGATACAGCACGAACGAGGAGAGCCAATGGCTTCCGGCGTACTCGTCAGTAAATGCCATCTCGACGCCGGCAGTCAGGTGTCGCGCGGCGCTCTGCTCGTAGGCCCGGACCTGCTCGGGCGCGTCGATGGCGTCGTTCGTGGCAAAGGTCTCGGCCATGGCCGCCAGTCCCCATGCCTTCGAGACATGCAGGCCAACCAGATGGAGTTCGATACCCTCCTCCGAGTCCTTCCGCACCGCAACCGGGTCGAGGAACTCCTGTGTCGCTGCCGCCGTCACGTCGGGGAGGAACGCCGTGGCCCAGTCGGCGAACTCGTCGTCCTCAAGGGTTCGGCGAAGCAGGTTCGCCTCGGTCAGCGTCGGCGAAAGGAAATCCCACCCGTAGGGCTCGTAAGCCACCGGCGCGTCCTCGTCGCCGAGGTAGAAGCGGCGGGCTGTCTTTTCCGTGTCGGTGGCGAGGTCGTCGTTCCCTACGACCCGCGCGTAGTCGAGCACGCAGGAGAGCGCGAACGCGGAGTTGGCGTGCGTGCCGACCCGGAACGGGCGCGACTGCGTGAGGAACTCCGTCCCGACGAGTTCGACGATACGCTCCTCCAGCGGCGCCAACGTGTCGCCCCACGAACCCGCACGCGGGTCGTCCCACAGGTGGAGTTCCGCGGCGAGACGAAGCAGCCAGCCCCAGCCGTACGGTTTCTCGAAAGACTCGTGTTCGTCGAAGTACGCCACCTCGTCGGCGACGTTCTCCGGCGTGAGTCGACCGTCGATGCTCTCGGTAATCTCGTCACCCCGCGGATGGTCATCGAGGCGTGGATGCTCGTCGGCCAGACGGAGTTGGCGGACCAGCGACCAATGGCTGTGGACGGCGGAGTGCCAGTCGAAACAGCCGTAGAACACCGGGTGCGCATCGGCCGGCCGGTGGGTGTCCTCGAGCGATTCCACAGCGCCCGCGACGTGGGGGTACTCCGTCTCGACGGACTCCAGCGGGTGCGTCGCGAGGCGGGTCAGCACGTCGTCGGTAAACCAGTCCGCGGTTCCGGCGACGGCGGTTTCCGGGTCGGTGGCGTCGAGCAGGTTCATGCTGTAAGCGCTTGTCGGGGTCCAGCAAGAATCGACCGGTCGGCCCCGAACAATCGAAGGAGTCACACCGACCGGGGCCCCACACCATGGCGTGACCGACTACCGTCCGAGCGCACCGCGTCGAAAGACCACGGCTGGACACGTAACCTGAATTTCCGTGTCGAACGAGAATACCGGCGAAACCGACCCGTCCGACCCGGGGGGGAGCTACGCCTGTCGGCTCTGTGGCGGGACCGTCCCCGAGCGCCGGCGGGCCGACGACTCGCCCTTCTGTTCGCCCGGGTGTCAGGCCGTTCACGCGGCGCTCCCTGAATCGGAATCCGGCCGGGATGAAGGTCAGGGCGCCGAACCGTCTTCCCCCGCAGAATCCGGAGAAGAAACTGAGACGGTGTTTCTCGCCGTCGAGGGGATGCACTCGGCCACCTGCGAGGCGTTCCTCGAACGAGTCGCCACGGGCGTCGAGGCGGTCGTCGCCGCGGAGGCGAGTTACGTCACCGAGTCGATCCGCGTCGAGTACGAGGCGTCCACGGACGCCGACGCGCTGGAAGCTGAACTGGTCGAGGAACTGAGTACGCTGGAGTACACCGCGTCGCCGCGGGAGGCGGGTGGTGTTACTGCCGGCGAAAACGGCGCCGCGGACGGGGTCGAATCGGTTATCGGGTTCCGGTACGCCGCCGGCGTGGTGTTTACCGCGTTCCTGATGATTCCCTACCTGGTCGCGTTCTATCCGGCCCACCTCAGCAACCTCCTGGGTCGGGAGTACGCGCTGTTCGCCGAGGGGAACCAGGCGCTGGTCGTGCTCCCAGTGTTCCTGATTCTGACGCTGGTCGTCCTGCTGTTCACCGGCGGCCCCGTTCTCCGGGACGCCTACGTGGCGCTGAAACTCCGCCAACCGAACACGGGGCTGCTCGTCTCTCTCACCGCCGTCAGCGCCTACCTCTACGGGAGCGCTGCGTTCCTCGCGGGCGGAACCAGCGTCTACTACGACCTGGCCGTCGTTAGCCTCGCGGTCGTCACGGCGGCGATGTTCTACGAGTCGCTGGTCAAACGCCGCGCGGCGAACGCGCTCACGGAACTCACCGTCTCGCGGGTCAGCAGCGCCCAGCGCTACGAGGCGGACGGTTCGACGGCCACGGTGGACGTGGCGGAACTCGAACCCGGCGACCGGGTACTCGTCCCGGAAGGCGAACGCCTGCCCGTCGACGGCACGCTGGTCGAGGGCGAGTGTACCGTGGACGAGGCAGTCGTCACCGGGGAATCGGCACCCGTCCACAAGCAGGCGGGCGACGAACTCATTGGGGGGTCGGTGCTCACGAACGGCGCCGCCGTCATCCGGGTCGGCGAGAACGCGACCAGCAGTATCGACCGGCTGACCTCGGCGGTCTGGGGCTTCCAAAGCGCGAGCCACGGCGCCCAGCGGCGCGCGAACGAACTCGCCGAGCGAATCGTCCCGGTTCTCGCGGTGGCTGCCGTCGTCGCCGCCGGCGCGACAGTCGCGTTCGGAGGCGGACCGACGGCCGTAATCGTCGCGTTACTGACGGTGCCGCTTGCCGGGTCGCCGTGGGTGCTCGGGTTCGCGACGCCGCTCTCCACGGCGACGAGCATCGAGGCGGCGCTGGATGCGGGAATCGCGGTGTTCGACGAGACGGTGTTCGAACGCCTCCGGGATGCCGAGACGGTGGTGTTCGACAAGACCGGAACGCTCACTACGGGGGAGATGGAGGTCCGCTCCGCCGACGCGCCGCCTACCCTCCTCACGGCCGCTGCGGCGCTGGAGCAACGCGCCTCCCACCCCGCGGCGTCGGCCATCGTCGCAGCGTACGGCGACGGGGCCGAGGAGGAGCAAGCCGCAGGCTATGCCGTCGAATCGTTCACCAGCCACGCCACCGGCGTCGAGGGCGTCGTCGATGGCACCTCGCACCTCGTCGGGACACTCGACCTGTTCACCGACCGGGGCTGGACGGTGAGCGACGACATCGCCGAGCGGGCGACCGAGGCACGCAGGTCGGGACAGCTTCCGGTCGTGGTCGGCCGCGAGGGGAAGGCCGAGGGGCTGGTTCTCGTGGGCGACGAGGCCCGGCCGGATTGGGAGACGACACTCGCCGAACTGAAGCAGCGCGGCCTCGAAATCGTGGTACTAACGGGTGACGACCCTGCAGCAGCCGAGTTGTTAGCCGCGAGCCCACACGTCGAGCACGTGTTCACCGAGGTACCGCCGGCAGGGAAGGCCGCGGCAGTACGCCGACTGCAGACAGAGGGCCCCGTCGCGATGGTCGGCGACGGGACGAACGACGCGCCCGCGCTCGCGGCCGCGGACCTGGGCCTCTCGCTGGGGAGCGGGACGGCGCTGGCGGCCGACGCCGCAGACCTCGCGCTCGTGGACGACGAACTCTCCGGCGTCAGCACGGCCTTCGAACTCTCGGCGACCGCCGCACGGCGCCGCGGCCAGAACGACGCGGGAGCACTACTGTACAACGCCGCCGCCGTGCCGCTCGCACTCGCCGGCCTGCTCAACCCGCTACTGACCATGGCCGCCGCGGTGCTCTCCTGCGGACTCGTCGCGGCGAACGCCTTCCGGGACTACTGAGCAACGACCGCTGACCGGTTCGACCTTGGAGAACGGTTGGTCTGGTCGGCGAGAGGTCGCCTCGCGCTCGTCGGCGATAGCGAACGCCCGCCCTCGGAGACGGGCGTGAACCGGGCCACACAGAAACGTCGAAAATACTGGATGAGCGAGCCGTGGTGCTCACTTAGTGTTCGGGGGCGGGGCAAGCCATCGATGGCTGTCATAGGGAGTTCGGCCGCTGGAATACCCAGTTGGATATCGTCGTCCGCAGTTTATCCGCCGAGAGGTCGTAGCGATTCCGCCGAACCGACGGTTAGCCCGAATCCGGGTAACTCCGCCTGAGCATGCTCGCCGACGCAGTCTCCGACATCACGAAGAAGTGGTTCGCGAGGGCTCAGAAAGCCCCTCAGACGACTTCTGCCCGTCAGTTCTCGGCCGAATTGACCTCGTTCCCACAGTTCTGACAGATGTTCGCCTGCCAGGAGACGGTCTTGATGACCTCTGTCTGGTCCTCACACCGAGGACAGTACTGCTCCATCGATACGATAGCTAATTATTCTGAAAGTATAATTTTTCCTTATAATTAGGCGCTTACCGTGATTTGAACCTATCTCCTGAAAAATAGGTTTAACCCCCCAGACGGCGATGCTAATCGACCGGTGCCGGGTCCCCAGCATCGGGACGGAACTCCCGACTGATTTCTTTCCACCGGCCGCTGCGGAACCGCCAGTAGTTGATGGCCGCCGGGATTGTCGTCTCCGCGACGAACGCGAGATAGAGCCCCCAATGGCCGAGCGCCGTCACCGAACCGATGTACGCGAGCGGGATGGACCCGCCGAACATCCCGAGGAACTGGCTGACAAAGGGAATACGGGTGTCGCCGCTGGCGTCGAGAGGGCCGATTGCCGCGCCGGAAACCCCCTGAAACAGCACCGCGATACAGGCGGCGTAGATGAGGTTCACCGCAATCGGAACCTCGGCTCCGGGGCCGCCCGTGAACACGAGGACGAGCCGCTGGGCGAAAACCGCGATAATCGTCGCCGAAACGGCGTAGGTGGCGACCGAGAATCGGATGATGTCTCGGCCGTACGCTTCCGCGAGCTCCTCTTTGGCCTGCCCGAGCGCCTGACCTGAGAGGCTGGAGGAGGCGAGCCCGAACCCCCAGCCGGGGGTGTTCATGACGCCCCAGATGCGGCGGGCGATGACGAACGCCGCGACGGTGCTGGTGCCGAACGTCGCGAGGATGCCGAGCATCGGGAACTCCGCGGCGGTCCAGACGAGGTTGCGCGCGCCCACCGGCGTGCCGATGCGCACGAGGTCCCGGATGGTCGACCCGTCAAGGTAGTTGCCCAGCGGGTCAATCGTGACCGGGAACTCCCCGAGCAGCGGCGCGCGGCCGCGGGAAACGCCGACCGCGAACGCCGAGACGGCGATGACGTTCGAAAGCACCGTGCCCATCGCCGCGCCCTTGACTCCGAGGCCGAGCCCGAAGATGAACAGCGCGTTGAGCCCGATGTTGACGAACGCGCCGCCGGCCCGGACCTGCATCGCCGTATACGCGTCGTCGGCGCCGACGAGCACCCGGCTGCCGACGAGGTTGAGGCCGGCAAAGGGGATGCCCAACCCGACCACACGGAGATACGCTGCGCCGTAGGCGACGGCGGGAGCGTCGTCGCTCAGCAGACCCACGAGTTGCTCCGGAACCAGCCAGAACGTCGCCGTCACCGGCAGGCTGATGACGACCACCAGCAGCACGCTCGACCGGACCGACAGCCCGAGTTCCTCGTAGGCTTCGGCGCCGTAGCGCTGGGAAACCATCGCGATGGTGCCGCCGGCGACGCCGCCCCCGATGGCGAACGCGAGGCCCCAGAACGGGCCGGCGAAACCGACGCCTGCGACGGCTTTCGTGCCGAGCGCGGCACCGACCATCGCCACGTCGACGGCGTTTTTCGACATGCGCGCAACCCCGGTGACGATGCGGGGCCACGCCAGGTCCGTCGTCTCGATGGCGCGCTCCCGGTCGATGAGCCCGAGGCGGGAGAGCAGCAGGCCGATGTAGAGGATTGGAAGGCGGAACGGGTTCGAGACGCGGGACACGGCGTAGGATCGCCCGTGAGCGCGAAGAAGCTTGGCAATCCCGTCCGGTTCGCCGGCTCCGGGTGACCAACACTTCTCACGCTCGGTCCCGGTTGCGCAGTCGGCCGCCGAATTTATACCGACCCCGTTCTGGTCCACCAGCGTGCTCGTTCTGCACTTCGGCATGCTCCACGAGGCAGACTGCGAGGAGCTGTCGGGGACGAAAGACTGGGTCCCCTTCGAGACGGTCTCCGACGCGTCAATCGAGGGGCTCGAAATCGAGCGGTGTGCGTCCTGTCTCCAATGAGGCCGCGGACCGACAGTCCGAACAGTCGTCGGTCGACCCTCAATCGACGACTGACACGATCACGAACGCGCCGTGATGGACGACGACGGCCCAGAGGAGGGCAGTCGCTATCGGGCCCGCGGGCCGGGTGCCGCTGGTCAGTACAACGGCGGTTGCGGGGAGAACGAAAAAGCCGAGAATTAGATAGGCGTGGGCGACGCGTTCGGGAAGCCGGTCGAACACCATCAGCCCGGTACCTCACTCATCCTGGCTGGACCGAGGGCAGCGTCGCGCATAAATCCCGGGACACCGGGCCGGCCGAACGGGAGAACCGACCGGGCACGGCGGTCCGGGATGCTGTACCTACAAGCCCCTCCCGACCACAGTCACGGATATGTACAACGCCGCCATCGTCGGCTGTGGAGTCATCGGGGACCGACTAGCCGAGTCGTTCACCGAACACGACGAGACGACGGTCTGGGGTGCCTGTGACCTCATCGAAGAGCGGGCCGAATCCTTCGCCGTGGAGTACGACTGTGAGGCCTACACCGATTACGAGGCGATGGTTGCCGAGGATGCCGTGGATATCGTCTACGTCGGCGTGCCGCCGGTCGTCCACAGGGAGGTGGTCGCCGCCGCCGTGGAGGCTGGGGCGGCCGTCATCTGCGAGAAACCGATGGCTCAGAGCACCGCCGTGGCCGAGGAACTCGTGGAACTGGAGGAACTCGCCGACGGGCCGACGGCCGTGAACCTGCCGTTCCGCTACACCCCGGGGTTCGTGGAGATGCGCGAGCGCATCGCCGACGGCGATATCGGCGACCCCCAGCGCATCGAACTCACGTTCCGCTTCCCACAATGGCCCCGTGAGTGGCAGGACGTGGAGTGGCTCACCAGCCGCGAACAGGGCGGCCCGCTCCGCGAGGTCGGCACCCACTACCTGTTCGGTGTGCAGGAGGCGTTCTCGCCGATCGATTGGGTGAACGCCGAGGTGGCCTACACGGGGCCGGAGAGCTACGAGCACTCCATCACGGGCTACTTCGGCGTCGATGGCGTCGGTGGCACGCTCGACCTGTTGACCGACTGCGGCGCCGACGAGCAGAACTCCATGACCGTCGTGGGCACCGAGGGCTCGCTCTCGTTGCTCGACTGGTACCGGCTGGCCGAGAGCGCCGAAGGCGAGCCCCAGCAGACCGTCAACGACACGCGCGGCGAGACGACTGTCCGGTTGATCGATGAGTTCGTGACGGCGATGGACGGCGGCGACGGCGACCTGGTTAGCTTCGCGGAGGCGACGCAGGTCCAGCGGGTGGTGGACGCGCTGTTCGATTCGGAAGGCAAGCCAGTGGCGATTCCCGACGAACTCTGAGCGGTTCAGTTCCGAACTAGCACCACCCCGACCCCGCTCGCAACCGCGGCGATGCCCGCGAGGACGACGAACAGCGCGGTCGGCGAGGCGTAGGTGAGGACCGCGCCCGCGAGACCCGCGCCGAACGCGCCGACGCCGAAGACGCCGAGATACGTGTAGCCGTACGAGAGTCCGCGGGCGGCGGCGGGCGAGTACTCCGCGACCGTCGCCTGATACATCGGTTGGACGACGAAGAGCGTGAACCCGAGCGCCGCGCTGGCGGCGAGCAGCGGAACCGGGCCCGTGGCGGCGATCGGGAGGTAAAGCAGCGCAAGCAGCGCGAGCGCGCCGAACGCGTACGCGATGCCCCGTTCCGGCCGCATCAGGTCGGTCAGGCGGCCACCGAGATACTGGCCGGCGACGCCGACACCCAGCAGGCCGGTGTAAATGTAGTTCGCCGGTTCCTGGGTCTCGCCGGCGAAGGTTACGGGCTCGAACGTATCGAGGCCAGCGAGCAGTTCAGGAAGGAAGGTGAGCACGCCGCGGTAGTACAGCCCCGAGCAGGCCGCGACCAGGAACACGAGCAGGAACGACCCGGTGAGCAGCGTCTTCGAGCTATCGACGAACGACGCCAGCGAGGCGGGGGCGTCAGCTCTCGTTGCCTCACCATCCACGCTCGCTGCCTCGTCCACGTCGAGCAGGAGGGAGAACGCGGCAGCAGCGAACGCCGGCACCGCCAGCGCCGCGACGGCGGTCCGCCAATCGACGGCGACGAGCAACAGCAGCGTCGCGAGCGGGCCGGCAGCGATGCCGACGTTGCCGGCCATCCCGTGGAACGCGAAGCCGCGGCCACGCTCCTCGACGCCGGTGCTGATGAGCGAAAGGCCCGCAGGATGATAGACGCTGGCGGCGGCCCCCCAGAGCACCAGCGCGACGGCGATGGCAGTTACCGAAGGCGCGACGGAGAGAACGACGAACGACCCACCCATCCCGACCAGACAGAGCGCGATGAGTGTCCGCGAGCCGTAGCGGTCCGCAAGGACACCCCCCGGGAGCGCACCCAGTCCGAACAGCGCCATCCCCGCGGTGACCACCACCCCCAACTCCGCCGCCGTCGTGGCGAACTCCGTCAGCCAGATTCCCACGAGAATCGGCACCGAAAGCTCGTAGGTGTGGACCAGCGCGTGGGCGACGCTCGCAAGCCCGACGATGGCCCGGTCGTTTCGCTTCATACGCCCAGTTCCCGACGACGACGTTTGAAGCCCTCGGAGTGGAACCTTAGCGCCGGGCGTACAACCGGGCACAGGACGCCGTGATGCCCGAGTAGTCCAGATAGCCGGGACACAGGATGCCGCGATGCTCGGGACAGTCCAGATAGCCGAGAGAGCGCGAGCGGTATGCACATTCCACCAACTGTGAACCGTTCAGACGGTGAGAACAGCGCGTCCGGGTCGAACACCGGAGGCGTTCGCCCGGGGACTCCATCGCGGTCGTGTCGTCGTCACGCACACTTGCTGAACCGTTAACCCCGCTCGCGCCGACACTCGGGTATGACCAGCAGACGCGCGTTCCTCGGGAGCGTCGCCGGGATGGCCGCGCTCGCGGGCTGTGGCGGCGACTCCAGCCAGTCGCTTTCGGAGCATCCCGCCTCGACTGCGCTCGCGGCCCAGCCGACGGTCGGAACGGAACCGGGGGAGGGCGAAGGGACTGTCATCGCCTTCGAGGACCCATCCTGCCCGACGTGCGCGCGGTTCGAGCGTTCGACGTTTCCCAAGCTGAAGACGGAGTTGCTCGACACCGGACGGGCCTCCTTCGTCTTCCGTTCCATCCCGGTCGTGTACGACTGGGGAGAGCCGGCGACCATGGCGCTTGAGGCAACCTACGACCGCTCGGCATCGGCGTTCTGGGCCCTGAAGGACCACTACTACCGCCAGCAGGACGGGTTCGACACCGACAACGTCCTCTCGAAGACCGAAACGTTTCTCGACGAGAACACCGAGGTGGACGCCGCCGCCGTCGCCGACGACGCGGAGGCCGGCGCGTACCAGGACGCCGTGAATACCGACCTGAGTGTCGCCGACGAACTCGGGGTGAACGGCACCCCGACGTTCTACGTCTTCGACTCGGGGACGTTCTCGACGGACATCACCGGGGCAGCGGGCTACGATTCACTCAAAGGCGCGATGGGTATCTAGATGCCTGGGCTCTCCGCTCCGACCGACCGTGAGGACTGGCGGCTGATGGTCCGCACCGTTCGGTTAGTGCTCTCGCTCCCGGCGTACGCCGCGTTCGCGCTGGTCGCCGCCGTGGCCGCGCTCTCGACGTTCGTGCTCAGTCAGAACCCGCAGTTCGTCTCGAACGTGGTGGTGTTCGGGACTGCCGGCCCGGTGAGCCGCCTCCGGGCGCTGCTCGGTCTCTACCCCGGGTTCGGAAGCGCCTACTCCATCCCGGTCGCCGCGGTACTGGCGCTCGTCTCCCTGCTCGTCGGCATCAACATCGCGATGGTGGTTTATCACTTCCGCAAGCACGAACTGGGCGCGCGCGAGGGAACGGGGAGCGTCAGCGGCGTGGTCCTCGGCGTTCTCGGCGCGGGCTGTGCGGCCTGTGGTTCGGCGTTGCTCGCGGGCGTGCTGACCCTCTTCGGCGCCGGCGCGGCGCTAACCCTGCTCCCGCTGGACGGCCTGGAGTTCGCGCTGCTGGCGCTGGTCGCGGTAGTGCTTTCCATCTTCTGGATCACCGAGGGGATGCGCGGCGGGCAGGTTGCCGGGTGTCCGGTCGAAATTTAGTCGGGCCGACAACCGAAACCCGCAACGCTCTTGATTAGGCTCACCTAATCCAGGGGCAGAGCGATGGAACTGACCCGTCGGGACGCACTCGCGGCGCTCGCCGCGGCAGCGAACGGGAGCGTCGCCGGCTGTTCGGCCCCGACTGACGAGTACGGGGTGACGGAGCGAACGGGCGATACCCCAGCCCTCGACGAGCGAGGAACGGAAACCCTCGTCGCGCTGGCCGAGGTGCTCTATCCCACGGAAACCGAGAACATCGCAGGATTCATCGACGAGTACGCGACCGAGCGGGTGCGCCGTGACCCGGAGCACGGCCGCGGCGTCGTTGATGCAATCGGCCATCTCAATGACTATACTGAGACGATTTACGGCAGACCCTTCCTCGAACTATCGCCGTCTAAGCGGACGGAGACGCTCACCGAGATGCCTGTCGATACTGCCGACCCCGTCCCGGCTGGAACAGACGCCGAGCAGGTTCGGTATTTCCTCGTCAACGACCTGCTGTACGCGTTCTACGCATCGCCTACCGGAGCATCGCTGGCTGGACTGGAGAACCCCCCGGGCTATCCGGGTGGCACCTCGTCGTATCAAAAGGGGCCGCGATGATGGTCAATCGCAAAACGCAGAGGAGGACACAGTAGCTTCATGGCCGCGGACCGCACCCCTTCGCCGAACATCGATGTCTGCGTCGTCGGCGCCGGCCCCGCGGGGGCGCTCGTGGCCGCAGAGCTCGCCGGAGGGGGGCACGACGTGGTCGTGCTCGACGCAGGCCAGCGGTTCGACCCCGAGGAACACGAAGAACGGATGGAAACCCACCTGCGGCCCGGAAAACAGGAGCCACTCTGGGGAATGGGCGGCGAGCGCGACGCCTACAGCGCCAGCGGCGACAGGGACTATCCCCTCAACGCCGCCCGCGTGAAGGGCATCGGCGGCACCACGCTCCATTGGCAGGGGATGGTAATGCGCCTCCACGAGCAGGACTTCCGGCTCGATTCGGAGTTGGGCGTCGCCGAGGACTGGCCGATCAGCTACGCGGACCTCCGACCCTACTACGCCGCCGCCGAGGAGGCGTTCGCCGTCGCCGGCGCGTCGGACAACCCGTTCGCGCCGCCGCGCGAGCAGCCACACCCGCTGCCGGCGTTCCCCCCCTCGTACAGCGATTCGCTGTTCGCGGATGCGTGTGAGAACCTCGGCATCACCACTCACTCAGTCCCGAACGCGCGTAACTCCGAGCCGACGGCGGAGGCGAGCGCCTGCGTGGGCTACGGGACGTGCAAACCGGTCTGTCCCTCGGGGGCGAAGTACGACGCGACCCGGCACATCGACGCTGCCGAAACGAGCGGCGCGCGTGTGCTCGACCGGGTGCCGGTCCAGCGACTGGAGCACGACGCATCCGGCGAGAAGGTGACCGCCGCAGTATACGCGACGCCGGACGGCACCGAACACCGGCAGGAGGCCGACGAGTTCGTGCTCGCGGCCGGCGGCGTCGAAACCCCGCGGTTGCTCCTGCTCTCGGAGAGCGAGCAGTACCCCGACGGCCTCGCCAACAGTTCGGGCGCCGTCGGGCGCTACTTCATGGACCACCTGTTCGCGGGCGTCGGCGGCCGTCTCAACCGGCCGACCCGGCAGAAACACGTCGGCTTCAACACGACCGAGAGTCACCAGTTCTACGACCGGACGGACGCCGACCGGTCGGCTATCAAACTGGAGTTCATCAACTACGCCGGGCCGGCGCCGACCGACATCGCCCTGGGCGCCGAGGAGTTCGGCGACGCCCTACTCGCCCGGATTCGGGAGGAGTACGGCACCCACATCGCGATGGGCGCGCTGGTCGAGCAGTACCCGCGCGCGGAGAACCGCGTCCGCCTCGACCCCTCGACCACGGACGACCACGGCAACCCTGTGCCGGACGTGGTCTGGCGTCTCGACGACCGCACGAAACGGACCATCCGCCGGGCCACCGAGATTCAGCGCTCGGTACTGGAGGAGTTGGGCGCCGATATCGACTGGGTCGTCGGCCCGGACACCACCGGCCCGGCCTTTCACCATATGGGCACGACCCGGATGGGCACCGACCCCGAAACCAGCGTCGTGAACCCGGACCTCCGTACACACGACCTCGCCAACCTCACCATCGCGGGGAGTTCCGCGTTCGTCACCGGCGGCGCGATGAACCCCACGCTCACGCTGGCGGCGCTCTCGCTGAAGGCCACCGACGCGGTCGCTTCGCGACTGTGAACGCGTCAACTACCGGAAAAGTCGGCGGCGGCGACCGCGGTTTTGGCGGCCCGAAAAACCGGCAGGGTTTTAGGGGTCCCTAAACAACGCTGGGGCAGCATGAGCATGCAGGACATCTGTGTGGTGGTCCCCACGATTCGGGAGTACGAATGTATGCGCGAGTACATTCACAACGCGCGCGAACACGGTTTCGACACCGACCGACTCTTCGTCGTTCTCGTCACCGAGGAGTTCTGTGACACCGACGCGATGGCTGCGATGCTCGACGACCTCGACGTCGATGGCGCCGTCTTCGACGGGGCCGACCGCGAGGAGTGGTTCGCCGAACAGGGGGTGTCGGAGTACAGCCACCTCATCCCCGAAGCGAGCCACGCCCAGACCTCCTTCGGCCTGCTCTATCTCTGGGCCAACGAGCGGTTCGACTACGGCGTGTTCATCGACGACGACACGCTCCCGCACCCGGACGAGGACTTCTTCGGCACCCACATGCAGAACCTCGCTTACGAGGGCGAAATCGACGCCGTCAGCTCCGACGAGTCGTGGGTCAACGTCCTGCGTGAAGCAGACGGCGACCTCTATCCCCGTGGTTACCCCTACGCGGCGATGGACGAGGCGGTCCAGGTCGAACCCGTCGAGGTCGACGACGTGGTCGCCTCGCAGGGGCTCTGGACCAATGTCCCGGACCTCGACGCGGTACGCATCCTGATGGACGGCGACCTGGAGGGGCAGGCCCAGACCCGGACGAGCGCCGAGGACTTCGGCGAGGACTTCGTCGCGGCCGAGGGCCAGTACCTCACCGTCTGCTCGATGAACCTCGCCTTCCGCCGCGAGGTGATCCCGGCGTTCTACCAACTCCCGATGGACGACAACCGCTGGGACGTCGGCCGCTTCGACGATATCTGGTCGGGGCTGTTCCTCAAGCGCGCCTGTGACCTGCTGGATAAGCAGGTGTACAACGGCGGGCCGCTCTGTGAGCACAACAAGGCGCCGCGCTCGACGTTCGACGACCTC
>JBDGQC010000105.1:0-13272 GCA_042219375.1 Halolamina sp.
ACGCCTGCATCACCGACGAGGAGGGTATCATCCTCGACGACACCGTCGTCTACCGGCTTCCATCAACGGGCGACCCGGACCGAACAGGCGGGTCGGGCGACGGCGACCCGACCTTCCTGTTCATCCCGAACGCGGGCCACGACGAACAGATGTACGGACGCTGGACTGACTACCGCGACGAGCACGGCCTCGATGCCGAGGTGACCAACGTCACCGAGGAGTGGGCGATGTTCGCGGTCCAGGGGCCAGAAGCGCCGGGGCTGGTCGAGAACGCCGCCAGCGTCGACGACGGCACAATCACAGACCTCTCGAAGTTCGAGGCGACGTGGGCCGACGTGGCCGGCGCGGACTGCTGGGTCGCCCGCACGGGCTACACCGGCGAGGACGGCTTCGAAGTGCTCTGTCCGTGGGACGACGCCGAGGACGTGTGGGCCGAGTTCGACTGCCAGCCCTGCGGCCTCGGCGCCCGCGACACCCTGCGGATGGAGATGGGCTTTCTCCTCTCGGGGCAGGATTTCCACCCCGAGGAGAACCCCCGGACGCCATACGAAGCCGCCGTCGGCTTCACAGTAAAACTCGACACGGAGTTCGTCGGCCGGGACGCCCTCGACGCCCAGAAGGAGGCGGGCGTCGAGGAGACGTTCACCGGTATCAGGCTGCAGGAGCGCGGCGTCGCCCGCCACGGCTACGACGTGACCCACGATGGCGAGGTCGTCGGCGAGGTCACCAGCGGGACGATGAGCCCGACCCTCGATGAACCAATCGCGCTGGGCTACCTGCCCAGCGAGTTCGACGACGGCACCGAAGTCAACGTCGTCGTCCGCGGCGACGAGAAACGCGCGCGAGTCACCTCACCCCCCTTCCTCGACAAATGAGCTTCGACGTACCCGACGACCGGAGATACCTGGAATCGCACGAATGGGCGACGACCGACGAGCCGACCCGCGTGGGCATCTCGGATTTCGCCCAGGACGAACTCGGCGACGTGGTGTTCGTGGAACTGCCCGACGAGGGCGACCAGATAAGCCACGACGAGTCCTTCGGCGTCGTCGAGTCCATCAAGGCCGTCTCGGACCTCTACGCCCCGGTTTCGGGCGAAGTGGTCGCCGTCAACGAGGACCTGCACGATCAGCCCGAACTGGTCAACGAGGACCCCTACGGCGACGGCTGGATGCTCGAAATCGAACCCAGCGACGGGAGCGAGTTCGACGAACTGCTGAGCGCCGAGGAGTACGAGGACCAGATCGCCTGAGGCGGTAGCTCTCGGTTTCGCTCTCCTGGCTGAACGTCGACAGCGACCGTGTTTCGCCCGATTGTTTATATACGTACACACAGTACTGTGTATCGAGATGGCGACCAAGACGATCTCGCTCGACGAGGAAGCCTACGAACGGCTCAAAGCCCACAAGCGTGAGGGGGAGTCGTTCTCCGAGGTCGTGAAACGGATCGCGGGCGAGCGGTCGTGGACCGAGGTCGCCGGCGTTCTTTCCGAGGAGGAGGCTGACAAACTCGAAGCCGCAGTCGTCGAGGGGCGAGCACGCAGTCGCGAGCGTCGCGACCGTCTCGACACCGAGTTACGGAGCGAGGAATGATCCAGGACACGTCGTTCATTATCGACGTGTTACACGACGACGCTCATGCGCTCCAGTTTCTCGAACTCGTGGAGCGGGATAGTCGGCCGCAAAAGCTCGCTTCGGTGACGGTGCTCGAACTGTACGAGGCCGTTCCGCAGCTGGCCGTTCCCGAAGAGCGCCAGCAGAAGATCCTCGACGTCCTCGACACGCGCCACACGGTGCCCGCCGACGAGACGGTGATGCGGAAAGCGGGGACCATCTCGGGCGAGCTCCGCGCCAGCGGCGAAGAGATCGACCGAGAGGACTGCATCATCGCCGCCACGGCGTTGCTGCAGGACGAGCCCGTCGTCACACGCAACACGGACCACTTCGAACGCGTAGACGGCCTCGAGGTCGAACACTACTGACCACTCCGGAGGTCGGGGTCCGAACCGACACGTCTCCGCCAAGTTCCCCCCCGTTTCGCGCCGGATGCGGCACGTCTTTGTGCCCGAGGGACTACCGGTTAGACAACAGATGCACGGCGTTTCTCACCGCCACGGAGGGAACCGATGAGAGAGACAGGAAGCCCGTTCGCCCCGCACACCGACGGGGAGACTGCGGCGATGCTCGATGCCGTCGGCGTCGACGACGAGGAGGCGCTGTTCGACATCCCCGAACCGGTCGCCTTCGACGGCGAGTTCGGCATCGAGGGCCGCGGGGAACGGGACATCCGCCGGGAGATGGGCGAGCTGTTCGCCCGGAACGACGACCTGACGGAGTTCCTCGGCCGCGGCCATTACGAACACTACGTGCCGAGCGTCGTCGACAGCCTCTCGAAGCGCTCGGAGTTCCTCACGTCCTACACCCAGTACCAGCCCGAAATCACGCAGGGGTTCCTGCAGGCGCTGTTCGAGTACCAGTCGATGCTGGTGGAACTGACCGGCCTCGGCATCGCGAACTGCTCGATGTACGACGCCGCCACCGCGCTCGGCGAGGCGGCCCTGCTCGCCGAACGCGTGCGGTCCGCCGACGGCGAGACGGTGCTCGTTCCCGACGCGCTGCGCGAGGGGAAGCGCTCGGTACTGGAGAACTACGTCGACGGCTCGGACCTCGTCATTGCGGAGTACCCGACCGAGGACGGGACCGTCCACATCGACGGACTGGCGGACGCGGTCGGTGACGACACGCTGTTCGTCTACGCCGAGAACCCGACCGTCCGGGGCTGTATCGAGCCCGAACTGGATACAATCGGCGACATCGCTGAAGAGGCGGACGCGCTGTTCTGTCTCGGGAGCGACCCAGTCGCCCTCAGCCTCCTCGAAGAGCCAGCCAGCGTCGGCGCCGACGTGGTCGTCGGCGAGGCGGGCGTGCTCGGCCTCCCAACCGCCTACGGGATGGGACTGGGGCTGTTCGCGTGCAAGGAGTCGTTCCTCCGGCAGGTGCCCGGGCGGCTCGTGGGCGCCAGCGAGGACAGCGAGGGGACGCGGGCCTACACGCTCACGCTCCAGACCCGCGAACAGCACATCCGCAAGCAGCGCGCCACCTCGAACATCTGCACCAACCAGGCCTGGGTGGCGCTCCGGGCGGCGATGCACGCCGCCTATCTGGGCGCTGACGGCCTGGCCGACCTCGCGGCGGAGTGTGTCCGCCTGCCGAGTGACCTGGCCGCGGACCTCGACGCCGTCAACGGCGTCCGGGCGCCAGTCGACGACCGGCACCACTTCCGGGAGTTCGTCGTCGGCACGGACCAGCCAGCCGCCGCCATCGCCGACGACCTGGAGGAGGAAGGCTTCGCAGTTCACGTCGTCGGCCGGCACGAACTGCAGGTCTGTGTCACCGACGCCAACGCCCACGCGGCGGGCGACCTGGTCGCCGCGTTCGAGGAGGTGGCGCCATGAGCGGAACGGACGAGGAGCACGACACCGATGAGGGCCGCGGCGCGGAGCGCGAGTCGGGACGCACCTACGACCAGGCCACCTACGCGGTCAGCGACGACGAGAACGAACCGCTGCTGTCGGAGAAGAAATCCGAGACAGTCGCGCCGGAGGCCGACCTGCCGGACGCCCTGACCCGGGACGAACTCACGTTCCCGACACTCTCCGAACCGGAACTGGCGCGGCACTACACCCGGCTCTCCCAGATGAACTGGAGCATCGAGTCCGGGCCCTACCCGCTTGGCTCGTGTACGATGAAGTACAACCCGCCGTTCACCGAGGACATCGCCGCCGACCCGAACGCGGCAGTCCACCCCGACCGCTCCGCGGAATCGATTCAGGGGACCCTGGAGATGCTCGCCGGCCTGCAGGACTACCTCGGCCGGATCGGCGGGATGGACGCGGTGACGCTCCAGCCACCCGCGGGCGCGGCGGGCGAGTTCACCGGCATCGCCATCGCGCGGGCCTACCACCGCGACAACGGCGAGGACCGAAACGAAGTGTTGATTCCCAGTTCCGCCCACGGCACCAACTTCGCCACGGCGGCGCTGGCGGGCTACGACGTCGTCGAACTCCCCTCCGCCGAGGACGGCCGCGTGGATATGGAGGCTCTGGAGGCGGCTGTGGGCGACGACACGGCGGCGCTGATGCTCACCAACCCCAACACGGTGGGGCTGTTCGAGCGCGACATCGAGGCTATCGCCGACGTGGTTCACGACGCCGGCGGCTTGCTCTACTACGATGGGGCGAACCTCAACGCGCTGCTCGGGCGGGCCCGGCCGGGCGACATGGGCTTCGACATCATGCACTACAACGTCCACAAGACGTTCGCCACACCGCACGGCGGCGGCGGCCCGGGTGCCGGCCCGGTCGGGGTGGTCGAAGAACTCGAACCGTACCTGCCCAACCCGCAGGTCGAGGCAGGCGAGGACGGTTACGAACTGGTCGAAACCGAGGACGCCATCGAGAACGTCCACGGCTTCCAGGGCAACTGGCTCGTGCTCGTCAAGGCGTACGCCTACATCGCCCGCCTCGGCGACGAGGGGCTCGCGGACGCCAGCGCGAAGGCGGTGCTGAACGCCAACTACCTGGCCGAGCAGATAGCGATGGACGTGCCCTACGAGCCGTTCCACCACGAGTTCGCCGCCACTTCCGGCGATACCGCCGCCGCGGACGTGGCAAAGCGGATGCTGGATTTCGGCGTACACCCGCCGACGACCAACTGGCCGGAGATGGTGCCCGAGGCGATGCTGACGGAGCCGACCGAGGTGGAGAGCCGGGCCTCCCTCGACGACCTGGCGGCGGCGTTCGACAACGCGATGGCCTCGACAGAGGAGGAGCGCCACGAAGCGCCCAACCGAACCACAGCCCAGCGTATCGACCAGACCGGCGCCGCGCGGAACCCCCGGCTCTCCTGGCAGGCACTCGACGAAGAGTAGCCGGCGGTTGCGGTTTTTCCGAGAAGAGAGCAATCGCTCGGCGGGGTAGTTATCCGAGAACGAGGGGACAGCCCGTCGGTCAGGCGGATTCGGCGGCGTCGACCGTCGAGATTCCGTCGACCCTGACGAACCCGAACCCGCAATTCTCGCAGGTCCATTTGGTTTTCTCCCCAAGGTGGAGCGTCGTCGCCGCGACGCGCCAGAACGTCCGTGTCTCCCCGCATTTCGGACAGTCGCGTTCGGTCTCCAGGCTCATACCTCCGACTGTGGCCGGCCGCGTGTTGAAGATGTTGATTCGGGCGGCGAGAAACCGTTTCCAGTTTCGCCAATCCTTATGTGTTACCGCTACAGGTTTCATCCATGGGGCGGACACGCAGGGACGCGCTCGCCGCGGGGCTGGCAGGCGTCGGCTCGCTTGCGGGCTGTCTCTCCACGGCGACGAGCGACGAGGTTTCCGTCCTCGCGGCAGGGAGCCTGCAGGTCGCGCTGGAGGAGCGGTTCAGCGAGCGCGTGGACGCCGACCTGACGCTGGAGGCGCGCGGGTCGGCCGCCTGCGCGCGGATGGTGCGCGAGGGCATCCGCGACCCGGACGTGCTCGCGCTCGCGGACCCCGCGCTGTTTGCCGGGGTGGCCGACCGCTACACCGCCTTCGCGACAAACGCGCTCGTCGTCGCCTACAACCCCGAGGGCGCGGGCGCCGCCGTCCGCGACGCCGAGCGCGCGTACGACCCGCTGCTCGATGCCGACATCCGACTGGGCCGGACCGACCCCGAGACTGACCCGCTGGGCTACCGGACGCGGTTCTCCCTTGGCCTCGCGGAGGACCATTGGGACCGGCCCTACACCGACGCGCTCGACGACAGCCAGGTGCTACAGGAGACGGCACTCCTCTCGGCGTTCGAGACGGGCGCGCTCGACGCCGCCGTTACCTACCGCAACATGGCCGTGGACCACGGCGTGCCGTTCCGCGAACTCCCGCCGGAACTCGACCTCTCGGCACCGCGGTTCGCCGACGCGTACGCCGCGGAGCGCTACGAAACGCCGTCCGGGCAGACGGTGCGAGGGGCGCCCATCAGTTACGGCGCGACGGCGCGCTCGGCCGGCAGCGCGGTCGAGAGGGTGTTCAAAGCCCTCGTCGGCGCCGAGTGGCTCGGGGACGGGTTCACAGTCCCACGCTCCTACCCTACCGTCAGCGATGTCAGCGCCGAGTCGCCGGGGTGACAAGCTACTTGCCGCGGGCTGCCTAACCATCACCTATGTCCATCACGCTGTATGCGCTGGACGGCTGTCCGTGGTGTGAGAAGGTCCACGACGCCCTCGAAGAGCACGGCATCGAGTACGAGACTGTCTGGGTCGAGGCGCTCCACTCCGAGCGCGACGAGGTGGCTCGCGTGAGCAACCAGCGCGCAGTCCCGGTGCTCGTCGACGAGGCCCACGGCGTCACCATGGGTGAGAGCGCGAACATTCTGGAGTACGTCGAGCACACCCTCGCGTGACGGTCTACACCGGTCGCGGCGACGAGGGCCGGACGGACCTCGGCAACGCCGAACGGGTGTCGAAAAGCTCCGAGCGCATCGAGGCCTACGGCACCGTCGACGAGGCCAACGCCCTCGTCGGCCGGGTGCGGCCGACGGGTTACGACGACGTGGACGAACAGCTCAGGCAGGTCCAGAACTGCCTCCACGTCGTGCAGGCGGATTTCGCCAACCCCGACGACGACGAGGACTCCCCGCGCGTCGATGACGCCGACGTGGCGCAGTTGGAAGACTGGATAGACGACGCCGACGAGGAACTGGAGCCGCTGACCTCGTTCATCCTCCCGGGCGGCGGCGACAACGGCGCGCGCCTCCACCAAGCGCGGGCGGTCACCCGCCGCGCGGAACGGCGCGCCGTCGCGCTCATCGAGAACGAGGACGCCAACCCCATCGCCGTGCGCTACCTGAACCGGCTCTCGGACTACCTGTTCACCGCCGCACGGCTGGTGAACCAGCGCGACGGCGTTCCTGAGGAGTCGCCGACCTACTGAAGCGGCGACAAGGCTTTTTGTCCTTGCGCACACAACATAGGATATGGCGAAACACTTCGAGGACGCACGGTACTACATGGGTCGTGCGGTCGACCACGCGAAAGCCGGCGTGAAGGAGGAGCTCGAACCGCTGGAGGAGCGCGTTCGGGAACTGACCGGGACGGAGACGGACGACGAGCCCGAGCCCGGCCGGCTGGAGAAGCTCCAGCAGGACCTGAAAGAACTCGAAGAGCGCGTCGAGGGCGAGGCGAGCGAAGCGGTGAAGAACGCCCGCGGGCGGCTGCTCGCCTACCGGGAAGACCGGGAGGAGTGAGGCAGTACCCTTAAGTCCACCCTCGCGCTTTGTTCTGGTGAGGGCTGGTGGTCTAGTTCGGTTATGACGGCTCCTTCACACGGAGCAGGCCCCAAGTTCAAATCTTGGCCAGCCCACTACGGTTTTCAGAGCCGCTGTCGGGGAAGTCGACGTGACCGCCGAGAGCGTTCTCCGACTACCGGACGGCGGCTTTCCACCCATCGAGCGGTAAGGACGGTTCGGCGGCAATCCGCGCGATTACTGACTGGACGCCGGCTCTCATGGGCTGAGCGAGCGTCACCTATTCGCCGTCGAGCGCGTCGGCTATCGCTTCCAACTCGGCTTTCGTGAACGCACCCCCATCCGCGTCCAGCCCAGCGCGGCGGCGGATTTCCCGCCGCATCGCCCGCTTCGACGGCCGGTCGTCGCCGACGTTATGACCCATCGCTGCCGCGATGGCAGCGAGTTCCTCCTTCGTGAACTGTGCGGTCACCTCGCGCTCGAACCGGCCGACGCTCGCGCGAATAGCGTTCCGGAGTTCGTGGACGGTCAGACTCATGCCCGAAGCGAGGCAGGACATCCCCTTATCAGTCCCGCAAGTAGCCGACCACGTCGGTAGGCGCCACCGGAATCCCGCCGCCCTGCGCGAACGTCGGGCCGCCGCCGCCACCGCCACCGAACTCGGCAGTCACGTCCGCGACAACCTCGCTGGCGTCGGTGTCGCCGTCGGTGGCGACGACGACGAACGTCTCGCCGGCGGTGCCCGCGACGGCCACCACGTCGGCCTCGTCGCCGGCCAACTCCTGCAGTTCGCTCTGCAGGTCGTTGGGCGAGAAGCCGTCGACGGCACCGAGCAGCCACAGACCGCCGTCGTGCTCGACCGGTTCGAGGTCGGCGAGACGATGCTCCAGCAGTTCGGCCTTGAGCTCTCGGACCTCGTCCTGGAGGTCGTCACGTTCGGTTTTGAGGCGGCCAACGGCGTCAGGGAGTCCCGAGGCGGCGACGTCGAGCGCCGTCGCGGCCGCACGGGCGGCCCCGTGAGTTTCGGCGGCGTGGTCGATACCGACCGGGCCGACGGCGAACTCCACACGGGTCGCCCCTTCGCCGGGGTTAGAGCGGTCGAGAACCCGTACGGGGCCGATTTCCTCCGTGTTGCGGACGTGCGTGCCGCCACAGGCCGCCACGTCCCATCCCTCGACGGTCACGACCCGGACCTCGTCGGCGTCGCTCATCACGCCCTCCTCGGTCTTGGTGTTGAACGCGACCTCCCCGCGCTCGCGGGCGACCTCGGCGTCCTGATACGCCCAGGTCACGGGGAGGGAGTCCCAGACGGCGCGGTTGGCCAGCCGCTCCATCTCGACCAAGCGTTCGTCGGTGATGTCGGTCTCGGCGGTGAAATCCACCCGGACCTTCTGCTCGTCGATGTCGAAGCCGGCGTAGCCAACGTCGTCGAGGACGCGCCGTGCCGCACCGAACAGCACGTGGCTCGCGGTGTGGGCGCGCCGGCAGTAGGTGCGGAACGCGGCGTCGACGACACAGTGGACCGTATCGCCGGCGTCGAGGCCATGGTCCTCGTCGGCGAGGGCGTGGACGACGCCGAAGGGATACTCCTGAACGTCCACAACCTCGGTATTGTCGATGACACCGGTATCCGCGGGCTGGCCGCCGCTCTCGGCGTAGAAGTAGGTCTCCTCCAGGACGACGTTGGCGCCGTCAACTGAGGCGACCTCGGTGTCGAACGAGAGGGTATCGGGCTCGTCGGGCGCGAGCGATTGCATGCCAGTCGGATACTCCCGGCGGTGCAAAAAGGACGCGACTGGCGAACGTCGCCGCGGGCTGTCCCGCGGCGTTACGACTCCGCGAGTTCGACGTCGAACAGCTCCTCCAGCTTCCCGACGACTGAGCCGCCGACGCCCGCACGGGTCGCCCGACCCTCCTCGACGGCGAGCACGTCTTCCTCGTCCGCGTCGATGCGCTCGGCGACCTCCTCCACGGTGAGCCCCTCGTCCTGCCGGGCCTCTTTGGCCACGTCCCCATAGCCCGAGACGAGGTAGGGGAGGCTGTCGTCGTCGTAGTCGGTGTTCTCCACCCAGTCGTCGTTGCCGCTACTGGCGTCCATCACCTTCGCGGTGTTCTGTGCGGCCCGTTTCTTGCGGTTCGTGCGCGTGCCGTCGCGAGTGCCCTCCTGCTTCTGGCGCTTCTTGCGGTCCTTGCTCCGGTTTTCGCCCATCGGCTCGCAGTCCGAGCAGACCAGCAGCACGGCCCCGGCGACGTTCGCCTTGTCGAGCGACCCCGTCTCCGCGCCGCAGAGTTCGCAGGCGTCGCCGCCCCCGCCGCCGCCGTCTCCGGTCGAATACTTGGCCATACCCCGGGTACGTGCTGGGGAGACATTAATTCGTGGTGGTCGTCCCGTGTGACCAACCGAGCAAGAATCCGGGCGTTCAGAGCCCGAGCGTCGCCAATAGCGCCGGTCCGGAGGTCACGAGCGCGACCCCGAGCACGACGAGTGCCGCGCCGACGACGACGCCGCGGGTCACCCGTTCGAGGTCACCGAGCAGGAAGTACGCGAAGACGGTGGTAAAAAGCGGCGCTGTCGCCGCCAGCGGGTCCACGACGGCGACGGTCCCCTCGGGGTGGCGGAAGGCGGCGAACAACGAGAGCAGCGCGACGGCGGTGATAGTGCCGCTGCCGGCGAAGTAGCCCCACGTCTCCTTCGGGGCGTTCCACACCTCGCCCACCCGGCCGCGAGCGACGGCGTAGCCGAACAGCACCACCAGCGCCGCCAGTTCGTTCAGCGCCACCGCCTCCAGCGACGTAACGCTGGAACTTGTCAGCCCGTAGCGCCGCAGCACGTTGCCCACAGCGAAAAAGGCCGCACCCCCGACGGGGAACAGCAGTTCGTAGGGCTCCCACCCGCTGATGTCACCGCCTTTCGCCAGCGCCAGCACGCCGAGGCCGATGACGAGCACGACGACCCCTACGGCCGTCGAGAGGGCCGCCGCCTCGCCGAGAAAGAGGACGGCGAGGATGGTGGCGAACAGCGGGCGCGCCGAGATGCCGGCGCTGTTGACGCTCGCACCCACCCGATCCACGCCGGCGAACGTCGCCAGCCGTCCGAGCGCGGTCCCGAACACGCCGGCGAGCAGGAACACCGCGAACGTCTCGGCGGTCAGTCCGGCGAAGGGAGCCCCCCGCAGAACCGCCAGCGCGACGAGGTACAGCGAGCTATCGACCAGCACGACCACCAGCGACGCCTGGAGCGAGGTGCCGCCCGCGGCCATGCCGCGCTTGGAGAGCACCGGCGAAAACCCCCAGAGCGCCGCCGGCACGAGCGCGAGGGCGTAGACCACCGGCGGGGCCGCGAGCGCGTCAGCCATTGCCCGGTCGGAACATCGCCGGCCACAAGGGGGCGTCGGTTGCGGCAGGTAGGCGCCGTTGCCGGACGGAGCCAGTAGCAACATTAACGGAGTGGCAGTCACTACTCGGATACATGGTCACCTCCGTGAAGATGGACGACGAGACGAAATCACGCATCGAACGGCTCCAGGCCGAAATACGGCTGGAGACTGGGACGCGTGCCACGCAACAGGAAATCCTGGCACGGATCGTCGAGCGTGCGGTCGACTCCAGAGCCGAACTCATCGATAGCTTCCGGGATGAGCAGGTTCCGGTCTCGGATGCGGAGCGGGAAGCGTTCCACGAGGGGATGGTCTCTTCCGGCGTATCGACGGCTGAAGAGGATATCGACGACGTGCTCTACGGATGAGCGTCTTCGTCGATACGGGAGTGTTCTACGCGCATCACGACACCGACGCGGAACGGCACGACTCAGCCGTCGTCGCGTTCGAGAACTTGCTCGATGGAGCCTACGGGCAACCGTACACCAGCGGTCACGTCTTCGACGAAACCGTGACGCTGACACGCACCAGAACGGGGTCGTTCGAGGCGGCTAACACCGTCGCGAAACGGATGCTCGGGGAGGGGCGGTTCCCCGACGTGTTCGAGTTTCTCGGAACCGGAGAGGTTTCCGACGGATTGGAGACGTTCCGGCGGTACGACGACCAGTCTCTCAGTTTTACTGACGCGACGACGGTTTCACTCTGTGAACGCCACGGTATCGACGCCGTCCTGAGTTTCGATTCGGATTTCGACGGACTCATCGAACGGGTGGTCCCGGAACAGTAACGTCGCTACCTCGGATACTGAGACAGGACGTTCGTGCCGGGGTAGCACGCCCTGACCGTGACGCGTCGCGTATCGTCGGGCTTTATGGGTCGGACGCCCCCCGTTTCGATACACGATGAAGCTACACGAGTACCAGGCGAAGGAGATCTTCGCGGAGGCCGGCATCCCCGTCCCGGCGTCCAAACTCGCCTCGACGCCCGAGGAGGTCGTCGACGCGGTCGGGGAGGTCGGCTTCCCCGCGGCGGTGAAAGCGCAGGTCCACGTCGGCGGGCGTGGGAAGGCCGGCGGCATCAAACTCGTCGAGAGCGAGGCGGAGGCCCGCGAGGCCGCCGAGGACATCCTCGGAATGGACCTCAAAGGCTACACCGTCGACCGCGTGCTGGTCGAGGCCGGCGTCGACTTCGTGAACGAACTCTACGTCGGTATCACGATGGACCGGAGCGCCGGCGAACCCGTCGCGATGGTCTCCACCGAGGGCGGCGTCGACATCGAACAGGTCGCCGAGGAGCAACCCGAGGCCATCGCCCGGGAGCACATCGACCCGGCGTTCGGCATGCACCCCTTCGAGTCCCGCAAGGTGGTCTACGAGGCCGGCGTCGAACAGCAGTTCGCCGGCGACGTGTCGTCCATCCTCTCGGCGCTGTTCGACCTGTACGAGTCCCACGACGCCTCGGAAATCGAGGTCAACCCCGTGATGATCACGGCCGACGACGAGGTCATCGCGGCCGACGCCGTGATGAACATCGACGAGGACGCACTGTTCCGACAACCGGAACTCGCCGAGATGGAGGAGGACAGCTACCAGAGCGACCTCGAACGCAAGGCCGGCGAGTACGGCTTCGACTACGTCCGGCTCTCGGGCAACGTCGGCATCATCGGCAACGGTGCGGGGCTGGTGATGACCACGCTCGACCTGGTCGACTACTACGGCGGCGAACCCGCCAACTTCCTCGACATCGGCGGCGGCGCGAAGGCCGAACGGGTCGCCAACGCGCTCGATATGGTGTTCTCCGACGAGAACGTTGATTCGGTCGTGTTCAACATCTTCGGCGGCATCACCCGCGGCGACGAGGTGGCGAAGGGGATCAACGAGGCGCTGGAACAGTTCGACGAGATTCCCAAACCCGTGACGGTCCGGCTTGCCGGAACCCGCGCCGAGGAGGGGATGGAGATTCTGAACACCGACCTCGTTCAGGTTGAGGAGACGCTGGAGTCGGCGGTCCAGCGTGCGGTTGCTGATGCCGAGGAGGTGAACGAATAATGTCTATCTTGGTTGACGACGACACCCGCGTGATTGTCCAGGGCATCACCGGCGGGGAGGGGAACTTCCACGCCGAACAGATGATAGAGTACGGCACCAACGTCGTCGCCGGCGCAGTCCCCGGCAAAGGGGGACAGGAGGCCGCGGGAGTCCCGGTGTACAACACGGTCAAGGAGGCCGCTGTCGAGGAGAACGCCGACGCCTCGGTCATCTTCGTCCCGCCGGCGTTCGCCGGCGACGCCATCTTCGAGGCGCTCGACGCGCCGCTCGACCTCGCCGTCGCAATCACCGAGGGTGTTCCAACCCAGGACATGGCGAAGGTGAACAAGCGCCTGACCGAAGTCGACACCCGGCTCATCGGACCGAACTGTCCGGGCATCATCACCCCCGGCGAGGCCAAACTCGGCATCCTGCCGGGCAACATCTTCTCGTCGGGGAACGTCGGCCTGGTCTCCCGGTCGGGCACGCTGACCTACCAGGTGGTCGATAGCCTCACCCAGCGCGGCATCGGCCAGACCACCGCAGTCGGCATCGGCGGCGACCCCATCATCGGCACCTCGTTTGTCGACGCCCTCGAAC
>JBDGQC010000137.1:0-2690 GCA_042219375.1 Halolamina sp.
AGGGTCTTGCCGTTGAGTTCCGTCCCGAGGAACTCGCCTTTGGCCCACTCGCCGTCCCGCAGTCGGCTGTGGGCCTGCGGAATCGAGCGCGCGGCGGCGAACGCCATCGCGACGGTGTGTTCGGCGGCGGCGCGGACGTTGCCCTCCGGCGCGTTGGCGACGACGACGCCGTGGTCCGTGGCGGCATCGATATCGATGTTGTCGACGCCGATGCCGGCTCGGCCGACGATTTGGAGCTTCGGTGCGGCACCGAACAGCTCCTCGGACACGTCCGTCCCAGACCGAACGATGAGGCCGTCAGCGTCGGAGACGGCAGCGAGTAGGGCGTCTCCCTCGATATCGTAGGCGGTGACGACCTCGTGACCCGCGTCGCGGAGCCGTTCCAGCCCCGCGTCGGCGATGGGGTCGGTGACGAGTACCTTCACGAGTGCTGGTTCGGTTCACGGTGGTTAATGCTTTGTTCGGGTGTGTGAGGTTACACCACGAAATACCCCCGGAAATATGCATGTTCATGGATTCCTTGGTCGGTTGATTCAGCCGAATGTACAATAACCCTTCAGCCCGCAGGGTGGGGCATGACCCTGGTCGCGTTCGACTTCGACGGGACGCTCTCGGATTCGGAGATGATGGTGCTGCTGGGCGAGCGCAAGGGCGTCGCCGAGGAAATCGGCGACGTGACCGCCCGCGCGATGCGCGGGGAACTCTCCTACGCCGAGAGCGTCTACCGGCGGGCGGAACTGCTCGCCGGCCTGCCCGAACACGAGGCCGCGGCGGCGTTCGAACAGGTGTCGATGCGCCCTGGCGCGGGTGAACTCATCGAACGCCTGAACGATGCCGGGCACACCACAGCCATTCTCACCGGTGGGTTCACGCCCGGCGTCGAGGCAGCGCTCGAACGCGACAGGGTCGACGTGGACACGGTCATCGCGAACCATCTCCCCGTCGAGGACGGTGAACTGACCGGCGACGCGGCCGGCCCGCTTATCGAGGACACCAAGGACGACGCCCTCCGGTCGCTCTGTGTCGATACGGATGTGGAAATCGAGAGTACCGTCGCTGTCGGCGACGGCGCGAACGACCTCCCGATGCTGAAAGCCGCAGGACTGGCCGTCGGGTTCGAGCCGAAAGACGCCGTTGCACCACATTGTGACGAGATAGTGACGGGGATGGCCGAACTCGGGACCCTGTTCGAGCGCGAGGGGCTGCTGTAGACCGGCGGTCCGACGCGCTCACCGAAGCCGGCCCTCGACAGCCTCGATTGCGGCTTCGACGTTTACGTCGATATGTACGTCCTCGAACGCCTCACCGACAGTCCGAACTCCGCGGAGCAGTTGGTCGGTCGTGAGGTTCCCCATATTGCTCACCCGGAAGATGTCCCCGCCGAGATGGGCTTGGCCGCCCGAAACCGAAACCCCGCGCTCGGTGACGGCGTCGAAGAACGCGGCGCTGTCGTCTCCGCGTGCGCCCTCGGGCATACGGACCGCCGTGAGCGTGTTGGAGTAGTCGCTCTCCGCGTTCGGTTCCGGGAATAGCTCCAGCCCCATCGCCGTCATCGCGTCGCGGAACGCCGCGGACTGCTGTCGGTGGCGGGCGATGCGTTCGCCTATCCCCTCGTGGCGGATTTCTTCGACGGCGACGGCGAGCCCGCGGAACAGCGGGATGGCGCTGGTAAAGGGTGTCTGGTGCTGCTGGGCCTTTCGGCTGTGCCAGTCGAGGTCCTGGTAGAACGGCGCTGATTCGCCGTCGATTGCCTCGGAAACGCTGTTTGCGACGTAGAGCGCCGAGATACCCGGCGGTGCCGCGAGCGCCTTCTGGCCGTCCGTGACGGCGATATCGACGTTCCAGTCGTCGATGCGGAACTCGTCGCCGCCGATGGAGGTGACGCCGTCCACGACGTAGCGAGTATCGTGTGCCGCAGCTATCTCCCCGACCTCCGCGACCGGGTTGAGAAGGCCGGTACTGGTCTCGTTGTGGACCATCGTAACCACGGCCGTCTCGTCGGAAACCGCCGCGGCGACGGCATCGGTATCGACCGGTTCACCCCAGGCGAACTCGACGGGGGCAACCTCGCAATGGCGCTCGGCGATGCGTTTGAACCGCCGGCCGAACTTCCCGTTGACGACGGCCACGAGTTGGTCGCCCTCGTCGACGAGATTGGCGACGGCCGCTTCCATCCCCATGGTCGCGGTGCCGTTGAGAACCAGGGACTCCCCGCCCGCTGAGGTCCGGGATTCGTCGAGGGTCGAGCGTTCGAAGACGTAGTCCAGGCCGTCCTGTGCGCGCCCGTACACCGCCTCGAACGCCGCCGAACGGTGGGAGACCATCGGCTCGCTCATCGCCTCGCGCACGTCGCGGCTGAGCGGCACGGGCCCCGGGTTCAGCAGGAGGAAATCCTCTCGCATGGCTGAGCGTTCCCCGCAGCGGGGTTAACAGTTATCCACGTGAAATCCACGGTACCAAGCACCAAGTCACCCGGTTAGCTGCGGAGCAGTCGTCCGGAGTGCCCGTGCCGGCTCGGAGCGTTTTAAGGGACCGTACTCCCAACCCCGCGCCATGCCCGACGATATCGTGTCCAAACCCGCCACGGAATTGGCCGCCGACATCCGCTCCGGCGACCTCTCACCTGTCACCGTCGTGGACGCCTGCCTCGACAGAATCGACGAGGCTGAGGACGACGTGAACGCGTGGGT
>JBDGQC010000137.1:2790-13216 GCA_042219375.1 Halolamina sp.
ACCAACACCCCGGAGTTCGGGCTCCGCGTGGTGACTGAGAACCAACTCGTCGGCTCGACGGCCACGCCGTTCGACCCGGAGCGCAACGCCGGCGGCTCCTCGGGCGGGTCCGCTGCGGCGGTCGCTGCGGGAATGACCCCGCTTGCGGAGGGAAGCGACGCCGGCGGCTCCATCCGCATCCCGTCGTCGTTCTGCCACACGGTCGGTATCAAGCCGTCCTACGGGCGGGTGCCGATGGACTCCCGCCCCAACGCCTTCGGAACGCACACGCCGATGAGCCACGAGGGGCCGATTGCCCGGACCGTCGAGGACGCCGCGACCATGCTCGACGTGCTCGCGGGCGCACACTCGCGGGACCCGTTCAGTATCCCGACGCCCGACGGTTCGTTCGCGTCAGCAGTAGACCGTGATGCCTCGGCCCTCACGGCGGGCTACAGTCCCGACCTCGACATCTTCCCCATCGACAGCCGTGTCGCCGAGGGGGTCGAGCACGCCGTCGAGGGACTGGAGGCAGCGGGCGTGACAGTCGAGGAAGCGTCGGTGGACCTCGGCCAGGACCTCGATACGCTGCTTGAGGAAACGTCGCTCCCCCAATGGGAGGCCGGCATCGCGTCGCTCGCGGACCGTCTGGCCGAAACCGCCGACGTGCACATTACTGGTGAGCACGCCGACCAGTTCCCGCCCCACGTCGCGGAGATGGCCGAATCCGGCCGCGACCGCTCGGCCGTCGAGTACCTCCGCGCTGACGAGCCCCGAACCGACGTGTACGAGGGCGTCGAGGCCGCGCTGGAGGGACGGGACCTGCTCGTCTGTCCGGTAACCACGGTCCCGCCGTTCGAGCACGGTATCGAAGGGCCGAGCGAGGTAGACGGCACGCCCGTTGACCCAACATCGGGGTGGTTCCTCACCTTCATCTTCAACCTCACCGGTCACCCCGTCGCCTCGGTTCCTGCGGCGCTGACAGACGAGGGACTGCCCGTTGGTGTCCAAATCGTCGGCCACCGGCACGCTGAAGACGACGTGATTGCCGCGGCGGCGGCGCTCGAACGCGAGCACCCATGGCACGATGACTACCCCTGGGTCTGACTGACAACTCTGCGGCGACAGACCGAAGCCACTCCCCGCCTAATCCCGTCCATGACCGTCGTCGCGTTCCTCTCGGTCGCACCGGCTACGGACGAATCGATGGCCCCCGAAGTGGCGAACGCTGTCGCCGCCCTCGACGAGTTCGACGTGAGCTACGAAACCACTCCGATGGGGACGACTATCGAAACCGACGACATCGGCGAACTGTTCGATGCCGCGCAGGCCGCCCACGAGGCGGTTGACGGTGACCGCGTCGGGACGTTCTTGAAAATCGACGACAAGCGGACGGCCGAGACGGATGCCGACGCGAAGGTGGAAGCCGTCGAGGCGGAACTCGGCCGGGAGGCCAGAAGCGAGCGATGAGCCGACTACGCCCCGTCCGGACTGGGACACGCCGGTATGTCCGACGAAAATTCCCCGGTCCTGACGAGATGCTCGCGGGCGTCACGAAGACGCTCGACGACGAGGAAATCTCGCTGGCGAACTGAAGAAGACCTGGTCGAAGTCGCCGGCGACCTGCCGTGAACCCGGGCCCCTATCTCTCGCGGAGCGGGTAGAGGTCGCTCGGCACGTTCTCGTAGTCCAGTTGCGTCAAATCGGCCGGGCCGATACCCGGCGCATCGACGCGGATTACCTCGCCAGCCAGGCCGGTTTCGACGAAACCGCGCCGGAAGTGGACCCGGCTCTTGATGGCGAGGATATCCACCTCGTCCTCGAAGGGAATCCCCAACTCGTCGAAAATTTCCGGGCTCGTCACCTGATGGAGTTCCGGGGTGATGACCACCCGGTTGTCGTCGCCGAAACGGAGGACAGCGATTGTCTCGTAGGAACTGTAACCGCCGTCGTAGCCCCCGAGATACTCCACGTCTCCTTCGATTTTCACCGGCTCGCCCGCGAGTCGCTCGGCGTGGCCGCCCACCTCGACGGTGACGCGCTCGCCAACCGACGCCTCCGCCTCGATTGTCCGAACCGCCTCCGCATCGTTGATGGTCGCCACCGTGAACCGGCTGGCACCTTGCTCACGGAGTTCGCGGAGGACGTGCGTCGAATCGCCGATGCGGTCGGCGTGGTCCGCGAGAACGACGGGCGTGCGGCCCGACGCTGCGGCCTCGATTGCCCGGCCGACCCCCTCCACCGTTTCGGGCAGGCTCTTGTTTGCGAACGGGTCCCGGACGCGCCAGATGTAATCCGCCATGTCGTCGGCGATGCGGTCGGCCAACCCCGGGTCGTCGTCGGTGACAACCATCACGGTGGCACCTGCGTTCGGCACGTCCGCGTAGGCGAAACCGAACGCGACGGAGACGAACGCACCCGGTTCGCGGGCTTCCCAGCGCCGGGCGCGCTCCATGATTTCCATCGCCGGCGAGTCGCCGGTCCCCTGATAGACGCTGGGCGTGATGACCGGCGGCGTCCTCGTCGCCGTTGTCGGCTCGTACTCGTCGCGGAGGTGGCGGTGAAGAACCCGCGCGGCCCGCTCACCCTGCAAGCGGGAATCGTAGTGGGGGTAGCGCTTGACGATGAACACGCCGTCCGCGGCCGCGGCGAGTTCGTCGTCGACGTTGGCGTGTAGGTCCAGCGTGACGAAGATGGGCTTGTCCCCGACCGCCTCCCGGACGCGGCGGACGGTTTCGGCTTCCGGCTTCGGAACGCCGTCGACGGCCATGGCGCCGTGGAGCGAGAGATAGACGGCGTCCAGACCGTCGATGGCCGCGAGGGCGTCTGCGATGCCGTGTGAGTACTTGTCGAACGCTTCCTGGGTGACCCAACTTCCCGAGGACCCGCCCTTGGGCCAGCGAGGGGCGTACGCGCCCACGAGTTCGGTGTCGGCGACCTCGCGGGTGCGTGCAACGAATCCCCGAATATAGTCGTCGGCGTCGAGCACCGCGTCGCCGGTGAGCGGCGGGCCGTTGTGCTCCCACTCGGGGATGCCTGTGGGCCGGGAGGCGAACGTGCAGGTTTCCATCACGAACCGGGCGACGCCGACCGTGGCCGCAGCATCGCTCATGGGCACGGGCCGGGCCAGGCGCCGTTAAAGCTACCGCGGGCGGCAATCGTCGCTGGCTCGGCGTGCCGGACTGAAAACCCTTTACGCGGCGGCGCGGGAGATACGGCCATGGAGAGCATCAACCGGATGGCGGTCGAGTTGATCGACGAGGCGCTCGACTTCGCCGACGAACTCAACGTCGCCCCCTACGAACTGGAGTCGGGGGCGACCGTCCTCGACTTCGGCATCGAAGTCGACGGCGGGATGGAGGCCGGCGTCCTGCTCGCGGAGATACAGACCGCCGGCCTGGCGACGGTGACAACGCGGATGGGCCGGGTCGACGGCGCTCCGGTCCCACACGTCGAACTGTCCACGGACCACCCCGGGATTGCCCTGCTCTGTTCGCAGAAGGCGGGCTGGGAACTGGATTTCGAGTTCTACGACGGCCTCGGCTCCGGCCCGGCGCGCGCGCTCGTGGGCCAGGAGACGGAGTTCGAGGCGGTGGGCTACTACGACGAGTTCGACCTCACCGTGCTCGCCGTCGAGAGCATTGAACTCCCGGACGACGAAATTGCCCGCCACGTCGCGGACCTCGCGGGCGTCGAGGAGAGCGGCGTGTTCCTCCCCGCGTACGCGCTGGGGTCGGTCGCCGGCAGCGTCGCGGCCGGGGCACGCGCGCCCGAACTCGCGGTCTGGCAACTGTTCGAGGCGGGCTACGCCCCGGACAACATCGTCTCGGTTTCCGGGAGCGCGCCGGTCGCCCCGGTCAGCTACGACGAGAGCAAAGCGATGGCCCGCACCAACGACGCGGTGGCCTACGGCGGCGAGGTCCACCTGATCGTCACCGAGGACGACGACGCGCTGGCGCAGGTCACCTCCGACGCTGCTGCGGAGTTCGGCCGCCCGTTCACCGAGATATTCGAACAACACGACTGGGATTTCAAGGCGCTCCCGGAGACTGTGTTCGGCCCCGCAGCGGCCACCGTGGACGTCATCGACGGCCCGACGTACCGGTTCGGCGGCCGGGACGAGCAACTGCTGGCCGAGAGCTTCGGTTTCTGAGGCGTGCGACTCAAACCGCTCCCGCCGGTGCCCGATGCGGGGTTGGACGCCGTCGCCGCCGCACAGCAGGCGGTGCCGCTGGTCCCTGGCTCGGAAAACGACTGCTGTGCCAGGCTGATGCGCCGCCGCGGGTTCGAGAGCCGCGACGTCGCCCGGACCTGGCTCACGTTCCTGCGAGCGCTGGAACTCGCCGAGGGGACCGACTCCGGGTTCAAGCGAACCGACCGCGACCCGACCCCAGAAAACGTCCGTGCGTCGTTCCTGAACCGCGTCTACGGCGCCGAGGAGGCGCTCACAGCGCTTCGTGACACAGAGGAGCCACTTCCCCCGGCGGCCGCGTTCGAGCGCCTGCGCGGGACTGTTCCCGGCTGGGAGCGACACAAGCAGCGCGGCTGGGAGGACGCATGGGAGGAACGCGTGGGCGACCTGCTCGACTGGCTGGTGCTGCTGGGCCTGGCTGAGCGAACCGACGACGGGTACATCGCGGCCGATGAACGTTCCAGCTAAGGACCCCGTTCCGTCGCCGCGGCGAAACGGTGTCGGGCTCAGTTCGTCTCTATCGAGTTGACGGTCCCGACGCCCTTGCTGCGGCCCTCGCGGAAGACGAACCGCTGCCCCTCCTCGATCAGATACGGGCGGAACTTGAACCGCACCGTCGTCCGGCCCGTATCGCCGGGCAGTAGGCGTCCACCTTCCGGCGTGAACACCGCCGCCTCGCTCAGCGTCTCCAGGTGGACGACCGGCTCGTACCCCTCGCCGATGCGGGTCGGGTGGTTCAGCACGACGACCTCGGCCTCGAACTTCCGGACCGGTTCGGGTTCGCTGTCGCGCGGGACCAGCGCCATCCCGCGCTCGATTTCCTCCTCGTCGACGCCCTTGAGCGCGATGCCGACGATCCGGCCCGCCTTCGCCTTGTCCACGCGGTGGTAATGCATCTCGATGGAGCGCACTTCCACCTCGCGGAAGCTCCCATCGGGCATCGGGCCGAGCAGCAGTTCGTCGCCGGCCTCGACGGTGCCGGCGTTGACCGTCCCCGAGGCGACGGCGCCGACGCCGGTGACGCTGTAGCTCCGGTCGACGTACATCCTGAAGGGTGCGTCGGCGTCGCTCTCGCGTTTGGGCAACGCCTCGAACAGCGTGTCGAGTTGGTCGATGCCGGCCCCGGAGACGGCGCTCGTGCGGAGTATCGGCACGACGGTCCCGACCTCCTCGATAGCGGCGCTGATGCCGTGGCGCTCGACCGGCAGCGGCGTCTCCCCCACCTCCCGGAGCATCGCCTCCACCTCGTCTTCCACCGCCTCGACGCGCTCGTCGGGCACCATGTCGGTCTTGGTGATGGCGACCAGCGTGGGGAGTTCGGTGGCGAGCAGGATGCCCAGGTGCTCGCGGGTGGTTTCGGTCGGCCCGTCGTCGGCGGCGACGGCGAGCAGCCCGTAATCGAGTTTCTGCCCGACCAGCCCGCGGATGGTCGTGTGGAGCCAGGGTTCGTGGCCGACCGTGTCTACGAAGCTCACAAGCCTGTCGGCCTCCTGGACGACGCCCGCGCGGTCGGTCTTGCGGTCGGGGTTGTCCATCCGGACTGGCCCGTCGTCGTCGAACCCGTAGACGGCGTAGGAGAGGTCCGCCGAGAGGCCGCGCTCGACCTCATGGGGCTGAACGTCGAGGAACGAGCGGGTGCCGCCCTGGCCGTCGTCACGTTCGCCCGTGACGAGCGTACCGACGAGAGTGGATTTCCCGTGGTCCACGTGACCCGCTGTGCCGACGACCACGTGCTCGTCGTCGGTATCGAGCATCGGCCCTTCCCGCAGCGTGGCGATGCCGACGAGGCCCTCGTTACTCTCGACGTCACCGGATCGCGTCCGGCTATCGGTGGAGCCCTGTTCCTCGATACCCCACGTCTCCACGTCGTCGATGTGGGCGTCGGCCTCCTCGGCCAGCAGGGAAAGCACGTCCATGGACTCGGAGAACGCCTGGGGGCTGATGCCCGCGATGGTGCCGTCGTCGTCGACGCCGATGACGTACGTCGCCTCGCCGTCGCCGGAGAGCACACGGTGACGGAGCTGTGCGGTGAGCGACTCCATCCGCCCCTCGACCAGATGGGTGTCGCGGGTGAGGCGGGTTTTGAACTCGATGGAGCCACCCTCCTCCTCGCCGCGCGCGAGGGCCCGCCGGAGCGGGGCCCGGTCTGCGCTCATGGGCCGTGTAGGCGGCTGAACGGACATATGCCTTTTCGTGTGGTGCGTACCCATCACACAGGAAGGCTCCCGGTCCGACCCTGCGAAAGGGCTTAACCCCTCCCTGTCTTAGCAAATGATAGATTGATGTCCACGGATATCGAGGAGGCCACGAGAGCCGCCGAGACCCGCGACGGCGAGGTTTGTCCGGTTGTCGATTCCGTCGAACAGATCGGCTCCCAGTGGCGACTGGTCGTGCTCCACGACCTCCAGGACGGCGAGAAGCGGTTCAACGAACTCAAGCGCTCGACGGAGGCCAACGCCCGCACGCTCTCGCGGGTGCTCGACGACCTCCAGGACTCCGGCTTCGTCGCCCGGCGACTGGAGGAGGACGCCCCGGTGGCCACCTACTACTCGCTGACGGAGAAGGGGCGCTCGCTCGGCCCGGTGTTCGAGGAAATCGAGGACTGGGCCAGCGAGTGGCTGGAGAGCTGTCAGACCTGAAACAGCGGAATCCGAAACAGCGCCGGTTGCCACCCTGAACGACGGCAGATACTGAGTTCTCAAATCACAACGTCGACACGGGCGCCGTCGTCGTTGCTGGCAGCCACCTCCCAGCCGTGGGCCGTCGCGATGCGCCGGACCATCGCGAGGCCGGCGCCCTGGCCCTCCCCGGTAGTGTACCCCCAGGCGAAGGGGTTCTCCTCGTCGAAGCCCGGCCCGGTATCGACCACGGCGAACCCCTCGTCGGTACCGACCACGCGGACTGTCACGTCTTCGCCGCCGTGCTCGGTGGCGTTCCTGATCAGGTTCTCCAGCATGAGCGTGAGCAGCGCCGGGTCTGCCTCGATGCTCCCCTCGGCGTCGATTTCGACGGCGTCCTCGTCGACACGGACCCGGTCGACAGCCTCGGCGGCGGCGTCCGAGAACGACACCGGCTCGGTTTCGTTGACTTCCTTCGCGGCGATCGCTTCGGCCTCGCTCGCGAGGCTCTGAAGGCGGTCAATCGCCGCGAGCGCCTGGTCGGTCGTCGGTCCCTCCAAGGATTCGACGGCGAGGCGCGCGGCGCTCAGGTGGTTCCGGAGTTCGTGAGAAACCGTCGAGCCGAACGCTTCCAGAGGGTCCTCCTCGGTGATCGGCTCGGCGTCGGTGGCTGCCTCGGCGAGCAGGCGCTGGCGGACCGCGGCGGCAGCAGCCTCGACGGTCGCCGGCACCTGGTCGATACCGGGGGGGAGCTGTCGGGATTTCGACCCGACGAACACCCCCGGGAGGAGATGACCCTTCTGGGCGGCGGCGCCGAAGAAATCGCTGGGTCGTCCGGCGACGCCGTCCACGACGACGAGGAACCCGACATCGAGGCTGTCCAGGGTCGCAAGCGCCTCCGGAGCGGTTTCCACATGGGCGGTGTTCACCCCGTCGGCTTCGAGCGTGTTCACGAGTGCGTCGGCTCGGTCGTCGTCCCCGACGACGAGGACGAGGCGCGAGCCGAACGACCCGTGCGTAGGCATTGTCGAACTCACGCGGTCCCACCTTAAATAATCGACCGCTCCGGATGTGCCTTCTGATAATTGGACACCGGCGTCCCTGGTGCTGGTTACCACGGATGCGAAAGGCAGTTATCGGTTCGCGCGAACTCCGGATTGTGGACGAACAGAAGCGCGCGGTTCGCGACGGCTACGACGAGATGGCAGACCGGTACGAGGCCGAGCGGGCAGACGACACCGAGCACGACGGTCTCGCGCAGTTGCGCGCAGGCCTGCCCCCGGAGCCACGGCTGTTGGATTTGGGCTGTGGCGCCGGAGCGGGCCCGCTCCAGCAGTTCGACGACAGCAACGCCGTCGGCCTCGATTTCTCGGGCGAACAGCTACGGCTGGCTCAGGACCGGACCGACGCCGGCCTCGTCGCGGGCGACATGGCGGCGCTCCCGTTCACCGACGAGCAGTTCGACGCCGTGACGGCGTTTTACTCGGTCATCCACCTCCCGGTCGAACAGCACGGTGACTGCTACACCGAGGTGGCGCGCGTTCTCAGGCCTGGTGGGCGGTTCCTCTTCTCCATCGGCGACGACTGGGCGGGTGCAAACGACGACTGGCTCGATTCAGGCACGCGGATGGAGTGGTCGTTCCCGTCGATGGCGGACACCGAACGGTTGGTCGAGGACGCCGGTCTCACCGTCGAGGAGCGGTTCAGCGTCCGGAGCAAAATGGACGACGCCGACTGGCCGTTCGTACTCTGTCGGAAAGAACCCTGACTGCGGCCGCAACTCAGGCCGTCGCGCCGACGCGACTCCGCACCTCGTCGACGATGGCCGCCTCGTCGTAGGCCTCGTCCTCCTTGTCGAACACTTCTTCGCCGTCGACGTGGACTTTGAACACGCCGGAGTCGCCCGTGACGAGGGCGACGCTGTCGACGCGTTCGCCGAACTCTTCGAGGATGGCTTCTTGCAGGTCCTGTGCGCGCGGGAGCATCCCGCAGGGGACGCAGTATTCGATTTCTACGTTCGTCATTACATACCACAATACGGTAGCGGAGTACATAAGCGATGGGTCGAAGGCAACCGGTCGGGCGGCAGCGCTGTAGCGGGGAATTCGTTGCGGGATTAGCGCAATGACGGCCGCCACGAGAGCAGCGCCACCGTGACCAGGAACACGAGCGTCGAAAGCCCGTACGCGTAGCTCTGGGTCGCCGCGACGACGAAAGAGCCGCCGCCGAACACCGCCGTCGCCACGGATGCGAGGACTGGCCACGTACAGGAGATACAGGAGAGGAGGCCGAGGGCGCCCGACACCGCCGAGCGCACAGCGTCGATTACCGTGACGTACACCAGATATGCGAGCGCGAGGTAGCCAAGGACGCGGGCGGGCATCAGCACGACTCGGACCAACTCCCCCTGATAAGTAACCGCAGGACCCCAACCAGGGGGAAGCCAGAGCACGGAGACGCCCGCGGCGTCGACCGCCGACACGCCGGGCGCAATCATCCCCCCGGTGTAGGCAAGTACTGCGAAGTAGCCGACTGCAATCCCGACCGCGCGCCGGGCCGTCCTCCCGTCGGCATCAGGGAGGTCCGTGCGGGCGAACACCCATATCGCGGCGTTGACCCAGAGCAGGCCGTAGAGCGCATAGCGCGGGTCCGTGACCGTGCCGACCGAGAACAGCCAGTAGCCGGTGAGCGCCATCACCTCGACGTAAAGGACCGCGACGACGGCCACGAGCATCCGGGGGTCCGGGCGTTGGAAGCCGTCGGCGTTGAGAACGTCGAGCATGAATCAGACCGCGAGTGCGTCGACGACGACGGCCAGCAACACGCCGCCGAGGTACGCGTTGGAGGCGTGGAACGCGCGGAACGCCGCCGCTTCCGTGCGTTCGTAGTGGAGTTTCACCACGGTCCAGAGGAAGACCACGCCGAGCGAGACGCCCACGGAGACGAACAGCCAGTCGAGGCTGGCCTCCGTCGCCAGCGCTGCCGTGGCGACGAGCGTGGCGCCGAGGTACCAGACGATGTGTCGCCGGGTGGTGGTTTCGCCCCGCACGACCGGCATCATGGGGAAGCCGCCCGCCTCGTAGTCGTCCTTGTAGGCCAGCGCGAGGTTGTAGAAGTGTGCCGGGGTCCAGAGGAACACCACGGTGGCGAGGCCGACCCCGCCCCAGCCCACCTCGCCGGTGACGGCGGCCCAGCCGATGAGCGCCGGGAGCGCGCCCGCGGCGCCCCCGATGACGGTGTTCTGGACGGTGTTCGGTTTTAAGAGCAGCGTGTAGACGACGCTGTAGAACAGGATGGCGACCAGCCCCAGCACCGCCGCGAGCAGGTTCACGGAGGCAAACAACGCGAGCGAGAGCCCCGCGAGCCCGATGCCGAACGCGACGGCGTTACGAACCGGGACCAGATCGACGGCCAACGGCCGGTCGCTGGTGCGCTGCATCCGGCGGTCGACATCGCGTTCGAGAACGTGGTTGAACGTGCCGGACGCGCCGATTGCGAGCGCACCGCCGGCGAGCGTGCGCGCGAGGACCGAGGCGGTCAGCCCGCTCCCGCCGGCGAGTGCCATCGCCGCAGAAGCGACCAGACAGAGTAGCCACATCAGCCGTGGCTTGGTCAGGCGGGCGTACGCCAGTAGCTT
>JBDGQC010000075.1:0-13185 GCA_042219375.1 Halolamina sp.
TCTCGGTTTCGTCCTTGCGGCGCTCCGCCGCCCGCGTCTCCCAGTCGTCGATGGCGTTCTCGACCTCGCTCTCGCGAGCGACGGCCAGTTCGTCGACCTCCTGAATCGTCACGGGGTCGGCGGGCGCCACCGGTATCTCGTTCTCGAACAGCACCGCGTCGGCCTCGTCCGAGAGGTTCCCGTCCCGGAGGACCAGCCGCGGCTCCGTTTCGGCCAGCCGTTCGGCGCTCGACCGGCCGGCGCCGCTAGCATCGCGCAGGTACACCACGTCACCCTGTGCGAGGCCGTACTCCTCGTCGGCGGCCTCGATGGCGTCGCGGGTGAACTGCTCGACCGCCTTGACGGGCACGAGGTCCCTGTCGGCGGCCACGTCGCTGAAGTCCGAGTGGTCGAGCTTCCAGAGCGCCTTCAGCCGGGCGAGTTTGTCGTGGAGCGCCTCGTTCTCGGCGATGGCCTCGTCGCGCTCGCGTTCGAGGCGCTCGGCCCGGCGCTCCAGACGGTTCACCTCGCGGCGCTCGCGGGCCTCGCGGCGCTCCTGCTTGCGGGCGTCGCTGAGTTCCCGCTCGTACTCCAGAATCGTCTCCTCTTTCTCCGCCAACTCCGCCTCCAGTTCCTCGGCGTGGTTGGTGAGGCGGCCGACCCGGGCTTCGAGTTCGCGGATGCGCTGTTCCTCCTCGGTGAGTTCGCGCTCCTCGTGGTCCGATTCGTCCTCCTCGACGCCGTCGTCGTCCGAGAGGTCGTCGAGGACGGCCTCGACCGACTCCTCGCCCGACACGACGCGGGCGATGACCTCGTCGCGGTCGAACTGCCGGGGGACTTTGTCGGTGATGCGCTCGAACTGGTCGGCGTGGTCGTCCACGGCGAACAGCGCGGCCGCGAGCGCGTCACGCTCGTGGTCGTTCTCGTAGGCGTGGTCCCGGGTGCGGTGGAGCTTTTCGTCCACCGGCAGGTCCGACTCGGGGGTCCAGCCCGCGGCGTCGAACGACCGGCGGAACTTCTCGACGGTTTCGGGCATCGGGGTCACGTCGGCGGCGACGAGCATCGGCTGCCCGCGCTCGATGAGCCACTCGGTTAGCTCGGCGTGGTCGCCGGTTCTGGAGGAGTAGCGGTCGTGGACGGTGCCGTCCAGGCCGACGACGGCCGCCGCGGTGGTGGTGCCGGGGTCGATGCCGACAACCACGTGGTCCCGGCGTTTCACCAGCGGTTCGAACTCGATGCCGTCGCGGCGCTCGCGCTCGATTTCGATGCGCACGTCGCCGTTCCGCATCTCCGAGGCGGGGATGTCCTCCGGCCGCGCCTCGACGGTGAAGACGGCGTTCGAGAGGCCGCCGTACTTCTCGGTGGCCTCTTTCTCGTACTCCAGGCCGGCGTCGTCGAGGTCCGACTCCACCTCGCGGGCGGCCTTTCGGACGTTACCGTGGATTCGGCGGGTATATCGGTCCTGACTCCAGCCGCCGCTCCCAGTCGAGCGGCCGCGAGCGACCTTGACAGTAGTGGTGTCGCTGAAGGCGGTCACGCGCTGGCCGACGTTGCCGAGCGCGAGGCGGGCCGCGGCTTCGGCCTCCTTCATCGGCTTCTTGCCGTACGGGACGCCGTAGCGCTTGGCGACGCGGGAGAGCGGTTCGGGGCGGTTGGCGCCGGTCACCTGGACGAGGTCCGTGCCGGCGGGGAGGCTGCGGAGAAAACCGACGAGGGCGTTCTTGTCCGGCGCGAGTTCGTACATGTTGTCCACGGCGACCCGGGCCGGCTCCTCGTCCTCGATGAGCCGACGGAGCTTCCGACGGGAGACGGCGTCGCGCTCGATACGCTCCTCGTCGGGGCGAACGATGACGAGGGCGTAGGTGGGCGCGTCGCCGCGAACGTCGCCGCTCTGGATGTCGACGCCGAACACCGGCCCGTCGATGGGGCTCGGGGCGTTCACAACCGGGATGAGGCGGTCGCCGGGTAAATATCCGACGCCGCCTACGCTTTATCAGGGAACGGAATCTCGACGGTCTGGCCGTCCTCGGCGACGAAGCTCTCGCCGTCGAACGCCGCGTCGGCTTCGCGTTCGTGGCTCCGCGGGTCGCCCGCGTAGCGCGAGGAGATGTGGGTCATCGCGAGCCGGCTCGCGCCGGCCCGGGCAGCGATTTCCCCGGCCTCCCGCGCGGTCGCGTGCCCGGTCGAGCGTGCCCGACCCGTCTCGCTGTCGTCGAAGGTGGCGTCGTGAATCAGCAGGTCCGGTTCGTCGGCGGCCTCGACGGTCGTCTCCACGGGCCGGGTGTCGCCGGTGTAGACCAGCGCCCGGCCGGGCCGTGGCTCTCCGACCACCTGGTCCGGGTTGATGACGCGACCGTCATCCAGTTCGACGGACTCGCCGGCGTGGAGTTTCCCGTACGCGGGACCGGGCGGGATACCCAGTTCCTCCTCGGCTTTCTCGCGCATGAACCGGCCGGGCCGGTCGTCCTCCACGAGCGCGTAGCCCATCGAGGTGGTGCGGTGTTCGGTCTCGAACGTGCGTATCTCGTACTCCTCGGCGTCGATGGCGACGCCCCCCGGCGTCACCTCGTGGATTCGGATGGGGAACCCCGTGTCGTGGCCCATGGCGTTGATGAGGTTCTCGACGTTCCGGCGGGAGCCGGGTGGCGCGTGAATCGCCAGCGAGTCATCGCGGTCCTGGAAGTCCCAGGTCTGAACCAATCCTGGGATGCCGAGTACGTGGTCGCCGTGGAGATGGGTGAGCAGCATGTGGTCGACGTCGAAGCCGGTGGCGAAGCGCATCATCTGGCGCTGGGTTCCCTCGCCGCAGTCGAACAGGAACCGCTCGCCCTCGCGGTTCACCATGATGGCGCTGAGCCCCCGGCGGGTGGTCGGCACGGCCCCGCTGGTGCCGAGGAACGTAACGCGGAGCGTCATGGCGGATATTGGACCCGGCGGGGATAAACGGCTGTCGTCTCGGAGAAACGACGGAGCCGCGCCGCCTCCCCGTTCCCGTACAAATGTCTGGTCGCCGATGGGAGGCCACGAAGGTTATGCTGTCTCACGTTCGACCACCATGGGTAATGCAACAGCAAACTGTTGCGACGGTCCTCGTAGCCGCGATGCTCGCAGTCGCGGGCTGTGGCTCCGCAGTCTCTCCAGGCGATACCGACGGCGGCGAGGGGACGGTCAACATGTACATCAGCGACCAGCAGAACGCGATAGACGACTTCGAGCACCTGAACGTCACGGTGACGAAAATCGCCATCCACCGGGTCGACGACCCCGACACGGAGGCGAACGAATCCGGGTGGGTCGAACAGGAGACCGACGGCGTCACGGTTGACCTGACCGAGCTACAGGGCGAGAACGCCACACAGCTCGGGCAGATTCCGGCCCCGAACGGCACCTACAACAAGGTGTTCGTCCACGTCGAGTCCGACATCGACGCCACGCTGACCGACGGCTCGTCGGCCGACGTGAAGCTGCCGAGCAACAAGCTCCGGCTCAACACGGAGTTCACCGTCGGGAACGGCGAGGCGGTCGACTTCGTTTTCGACCTCTCGGTCTTCGAGCGCGGAACCCAGGGCTATATCCTGAAGCCAGTCGCCAGCGAGTCCGGGCCGGACAAGGAAATCAAAGAGAAGCCCGAAGCGAAGAAGGGCGGCGGTGACCGCGATAGCGATGACGCCGCCGACGAAACCGAGACGGAGGCCGGGGCGTCGGGCCAGGGCAACGCCAGCCTCGATTTCTACGTCAGCGACGAGAAAAACGCCATCGACGAGTTCAAACACCTGAACGTCACCATCGCCAAGGTCGGCGTCCACCGCGCCGACGACGGCGGCGAGAACGAGAGCGCGTGGGTCGAGAAGGACGTGAACAACACAACCGTCGACCTGACCGGGCTACTGGGCCCCAACGCGACCAAACTCGGCACGCTCGCGGTGGAGAACGGCACCTACGACAAGACGTTCATCTACGTTAGTGAGGTCGACGGCACGCTGAACAACGGCGACAGCGTCAACGTGAAGCTGCCGAGCAACAAGCTCCAGCTGAACACGGAGTTCACCGTCGGGAACGGCGAGGCGGTCGACTTCGTCTTCGACATCTCGGTGTTCAAGGCCGGGAACTCCGGGAAGTACATCCTCAAGCCCGTCGTGAGCGAATCCGGCACGGGCGAGGAGGTCGACATCGAGGAGAAAGACGACGACGGTGAGGACGAGAAAGACGACGAGGTGGCCCCGCTCAACGTCTCCGTGTCCGGCAACGTCACCGCGGATGCGAACGTTACCGTCTCGGTCACCCAGAACGGCAGCGCCGTCTCGGGCGCCGCAGTCAGCGTCAACGGCGAGGCTGCCGGCGAAACCGTCGAGAACGGAACGCTCGTGGTGACCGTGCCCGCGGACGCCGAGGAACTCGAACTGGAGGTCACCAAGGGCGAGGCCGAAGGCGAGTACTCGGCCACCGTCGAAGAGTCCGAGAGCGCTGACGGGCAAGGAACCGACACCGAATCCGGGTCGCTGGTTTCGCCACTCGCGTAGCGGTTCTCACGGTTTCGTTTTTCGACAGCGACCCCGGCGCCGTGCTCCGGCCCGGAGACTGCCAGGACCGGGGAGTTCTTACCGGCCGACACGCTACGGAACGGTAATGGACGCACCGCTCTGGACCGAGCGCCACGCCCCCGCTCTCGCGGACCTCCCACAGGCCGAGGTCCGCCAGCGGCTCCGGCGGGCCGCCGACGAGCCGATGAACCTCGTCGTGCAGGGGCCGCCGGGCGCGGGCAAGACCGCCGCGGTGCGGGCGCTCGCCCGCGACGCCCACGCCGACCCCGAGAACGACCTCATCGAACTCAACGTCGCGGACTTCTTCGCCCGGACGAAAAAGGAAATCCGGGAGGACCCGCGGTTCGCGTCGTTTCTGGAGGGCCGGAGCCGCATGGCCAAGCGGGACATGATTAACCACGTCCTCAAGGAGTCCGCGAGCTACGCGCCCATGTCCGGCGAGTACAAGACCATCCTGCTGGACAACGCTGAAGCCATCCGCGAGGACTTCCAACAGGCGCTGCGCCGGGTGATGGAACAACACCACCGCACCACCCAGTTCGTCATCGCCACCCGGCAGCCATCCAAACTCATCGCACCAATCCGGTCGCGTTGCTTCCCCGTCCCGGTGCGAGCGCCCACCCACGAGGAAATCGAGTCCGTGCTTGCGGACATCCTCGACGCCGAGGAGGTCCCATACGACGAGGACGGCCTGGAGTTCCTCGCGGGCTACGCCGACGGCGACCTACGGACGGCCGTGCTGAGCGCCCAAACGACCGCCGCACAGCACGACGAGGTGACGATGCAGGCTGCCTACGAGGTGCTCGACGAGGTGGGCCACGACGACGAACTCGCGGCCGTGCTCCGTGCGGCACGGGAGGGCGACTTCTCGACGGCCCGCTCGGACATCGACGACCTGCTGGACGAGGGGTACGACGGCGCGGAACTGCTCCGCGAACTCCTCCGGGTCGCCCGCAACGAGTACGCCGGCGATGACCTCACCCGCCTTCACCGTCTTGCCGGTGAGGCGGACCTGGACCTGACCGAGGCGACCGACGACAAGATTCACCTGACCCACCTGCTCACCGCGTGGGCTACTGGCAAGCGGGAACTCCGCGACGGGGTCGAGGCCTGATGGTCGGCCCGGACCTGGCTCCCGGCGCGTTCCGCTACGGCCTCCCGCTACTCGTGGTCGGCGTGCTGCTGACGCCGTTCTCCGGCCCGTTCGGTCTCGCGCTCGTGGCGCTGGGCATCGGAGCGCTCCTCTTTCACCGCGACCCGGAGCGCACCCCGCCGGAATCAGGCGTCGTCGCCCCCGCCGACGGCACCGTCTCGGTGATTCGCGAGGAGGACGGTCGCATCCGGGTAGGCGTGTTCATGAACGTCACCGACGTGCACGTGAACCGGGCGCCGATGGCCGGCACCGTCGAATCCGTCGAGCACCGCCCCGGCGCGAACAAGCCGGCGTTCTCCAAGGAGTCCGACCGCAACGAGCGAGTGGACATCGCGTTCGACGACTACGAGGTGTCGCTCATCGCGGGCTGGTTCGCCCGGCGCATCCACCCCTACGTCGAGGCCGGCGACGCGTTGGAGCGCGGCGAGCGTCTCGGCCACGTGAGTTTCGGCAGCCGGGCCGACGTCCTGCTGCCCGAGGCGGTGAACTACGCGGATATGCGGGTGACGGAGGGCGACGACGTCCGGGCCGGCGAGACGGTCGTCGCAGCTGTCAACGATGGGTAATATTTCACCGGAACGGCAACTTTCTTAACGGTATGCCTGTCTGACTGTAACTCACAGCCCTTCGCGGGCGACAGCCCATGGCCATCTCCAACGCTCCAGACGTCGTGTCGTTCGAGGCAGCCGAAGTGACGCGGGCGGTCCGCGAGACCGCCGGCGACGCCGTCAGGTCCATCGTCGAGTACGACCGCGAGGAGTTCAACCCCCTCTACGTGGACGACGTGACGCTGTCGTTCTACCCGGACGAGGAGGCGATGTACGACCATTTCGCGGAAATCCACTCCTACGTCCATATCGATTTCACCGAGATGGAGCTGTTCACCGACGAACTGTTCCCCGTCGCCGACCGGGTTCGCTACCTGACGACGGCGTTCGACACGTTCACGCTGGTCCGCATCTACTTCGCGGACGAGGGCCTGTTCGTCGCGCTCGACCCCGAGGAACCCATCGAACCGGTCGTCGAGGCGGCCGAATCCGCCCACCGCTGACTATCGCGGCTTCTCCAGCACGTGTACGTGCCGCGTCAGCGACGCGTGCGCCCGGCGCTCGAACCGGTCCGTGACGCGCCAGCCGGCCTCGCTCGCCGCCGCCCGCCACGAACGGTCGGCCATCAGCACGCACGTCGCCTCCGCGGTGCTCACCCGATACGCCTCCCGCAGCGCGCCAGCCACCAAATCCGCCAGTCGGTGGGTGGCGATTTTCGACTGCCGGCCGTAGGGCGCGTCGAACACCACGCCATCGATGCTCCCCTCGCCCAGCGGTAGTGCGGTCGCGTCGGCCCGCGCGACGGCCGTCTCGTGGTCCTCGTCAACCAGCGCGTCGAGGTTCGCTTTCGTCCCGCGGACCATCTTCCATTGCGCGTCGGTGCCGACGACGGCGGCGCCGACCAGCCCCGCCTCGATGAGCGTGCCGCCGGTGCCACACATCGGGTCGAGTATCGTCCGCTCCGGCGCCGCGCCGGCGATGTTGGCCAGCGCGCGCGCGTCCAGCGGCGCCATGCTCCCGGGCTGGAAGAAGGGGCGGTCGGTTGGCCGGCGCTCGCCGAAATCCCGGACGGATTCAGCCGCCAGCCAGCCGAGCACGCAGAGCCCTTCGTCGCTCGGGAGCCGTTCCGCGGCAGCCGTCCCGCTGCCGTCCGGGTCCGCCAGCCCGTCCTCGGCGGAGAACAGCGCCCGGAGTTCGTGGTCCGGGGTGTCCAGGTCGACCTCGTAGCCGTTCTCGACGAGAACCCCGCCCAGCCGGCGCTCGACGGCCTGGGTGTCGACGCCCGTGAGCCCCTGCACGTCGCGGGCGCGCACGGCGACGGTCCCCTCACGGTCGAACTGCGCCGCTCGGAGTGCGAGTTCGGCGGCGTCGACGAGAGTCGAAGATTCTCGTCTGCCAACCGGAACTCCCCGAGTTCCGGTGACGTCGATGCTCGCCTCGGTTCGGGCGACCACTTCGTCGGCCGCGCGGGTGTAGGCGAGCCCGCGGAGCCGGTCGGTATCGACGTGACTCGCGAGCCCGAGTCCGGGGGCGAGGCGCTCGACGCCGACGGCGGCGGCTTCGGCTTCCCGTATCGCGAACGGGTCGTCCTCGCCGGCGAGCTCCAGACAGTACACGCTTATGGGTGGGTCGGCGGGCGAAAAGAGGCTGCCGCTCCGGGGTCGGACCCACCAACCTATTTAAACCTCTCCGACCAGATTTAAGCCGATGACCGACCCAAAGGAGACGATCAACATCGAGAACGTCGTTGCCTCGACGGGCATCGGCCAGGAGCTCGACCTCCAGAGCGTCGCCATGGACCTGGAGGGGGCGGACTACGACCCCGAACAGTTCCCGGGGCTGGTCTACCGCACACAGGAGCCCAAATCCGCGGCGCTCATCTTCCGCTCGGGCAAAATCGTCTGTACCGGCGCCAAGTCGACCGACGACGTTCACGAGAGCCTCAACATCGTCTTCGACGAACTCCGGAAACTGGAGATTCCGGTGTCGGAGAACCCCGAAATCACCGTCCAGAACATCGTCACCAGCGCGGACCTCGGCGAGAGCCTCAACCTCAACGCCATCGCAATCGCGCTGGGGCTGGAGAACATCGAGTACGAACCTGAGCAGTTCCCCGGCCTGGTCTACCGGCTGGAGGAGCCCGACGTGGTGGCCTTGCTGTTCGGGTCGGGCAAACTCGTCATCACCGGCGGCAAAGAGCCGGCCGACGCCGCCGAGGCCGTCGACGTCATCACCGAGCGCCTCGCGGACCTCGGCCTGCTCGACTGAGCCCCGGATGGTCGGTGTCTCCCCCGTAGCGCTCCCCCTTGGGTCGGCTTTCGCCCCCGTCTTCTCCGGCGCGGTGCCCGTGCTCGCGTTCCCGCCAGCGCCCCGGCTCCCGCTGCAGGCAAGCGTGGCCGCGGTGCTCGGCACCTATCTCCTGTTTGCGGCGTTCCTCTCGGTGACCGCGTTCATCGCCGCCCGGAACGTGCTCGGCGACGTGCCCTGGCGGCGCTACGCGGTCGTCGGCCCGCCGCTGGCGGCCATCGCCTTCCTCGCGGCGACGTTCGAGGTGAACTCCTTTCTCGCGCTCGCGGCGGCGCTGCTGGCCGACGCGGGCATGGTCGCCCGCTTGCACGACGTGGGCCCGCGCCTGGTCGCCGCCATCACGCTCATCCACGCCGTCGTGAGCGTGCTGCTCGGGGCGGTGCTGTTCGGCCTCGTGGTCATCCTCGGCACCGCGCCGGTGTGACCGCTGCCGCGACACTTCCTGGGTGTATCCCCTGACCGGAACCGACGGCTTCAGGGTGGGGTCCGCCTCAGTACACCCTATGACGACGCTACTTATCGAGGACGGGCAGGTGCTCCGGCCCGACCACGACATCGTCGAGGCGGCGGTCCTCGTGGACCAGTCCACCGGCAGAATCGAGGCCGTCGACCCTGACCTGACGGCCGCCGACGAGACGCTCGACGCCGAGGGCGGCCTCGTCATCCCGGGGCTCGTCAACGCCCACACCCACGCCGCCATGACACTCCTCCGCGGTTACGCCGACGACAAGCCTCTCGATGCGTGGCTCCAGGAGGACATTTGGCCGGTCGAGGGTGAACTCACCGGCGAGGACATCCGCGTTGGCACGGAGTTGGCCGCCGTCGAGATGATTCAGTCCGGCACCACCGCCTTCGCGGATATGTACTTCGAGGAGCCTCACGTCGCGGGCGTCGTCGAGGAGTCCGGGTTACGGGCGCTGTTGGGCCACGGCTTCGTCACCGTCGGGAAAGACGAGGAGCAGGCCGTCGCCGACATCGAGATGAGCCAGCACTTCGCCGAGCAGTACGGCGGAATGCTCGACGGCCGCATCACCACGGCGGTGATGCCCCACTCGCTCACCACCGTGAACGAGGCGCTGCTCCGGGAGTCGGTTGCGGGCGCTCGCGATGCAGGCATCCCAGTCCACATCCACGCCAATGAGACGGAGGACGAGGTCGAACCCATCGTCGCCGAGCACGGGGTCCGGCCGCTGGAGTACGCCGCCGACATCGGCCTTCTGGAGGACGGGGATTTCCTTGCCCACTGTGTCCACCTCGACGAGGCGGAAATCGAGATTCTCGCGGAATCGGGCGCGGCCGCCGTCCACTGTCCGGCCTCGAACATGAAGCTCGCGTCCGGCATCGCGCCCGTTCAGGAGCTGTTCGACGCCGGTATCACGGTCGGCCTCGGGACCGACGGCGCGGCCTCGAACAACGACCTGGACATGTTCGACGAGATGCGCGACGCCGCGATGGTGGGGAAACTCGGCGCTGACGACGCCGCCGCGGTGCCCGCCGACGCTGTCGTGCGGATGGCGACCCAGGGCTCGGCCGAGGCGCTAGGCATCGACGCCGGGCGCATCGAGGCGGGTGCGAACGCCGACATCGCCGTGCTGGATTTGGATGCCGCGCATCTGACGCCGGAGCACGACCTGGTGAGCCATCTCGCCTACGCCGCCAGCGGGAGCGACGTGCGCCACACGGTCTGTGACGGCCGGGTGCTGATGAAGGACCGCGAGGTGCAGACGCTGGATGCGGCGGCCGTGCGAGCGCGCGCCGAAGAGCAAGCGGCGGACCTGGTCGCGAGGGTGGAGTAGCCGGGGACGCGGCCTGTTCGCGTCGGGAACTGACTTGTTCATTCAGATTCACCGGTGGATGACCGGGGAGCAAAGACAGTTCGGCGGTCAATCCAGGAAGTTTACTCCGCGGTGAACGCGACGCCGGTGATTTCGAACCGAGCGCCGCCGTCGTCGCTCTCGGTTATGTGAATTCCCCAGTCGTGTGCCGTGACGATTTGGCGGACGCTCGCGAGGCCGACGCCGCCCCCACTACTCTTCGTCGAGTAACCGGGCGTGAACACCTCCTCGCGGTCGTCTTCGGGGATTCCAGGTCCGTCGTCCTCGACGAAGAATCCGTCATCGGTCTTCCCGATTCGAACGGTGACGTCCTCGGCTCCGTGTTCGATTGCGTTCGTGAGGAGGTTTTCGAGGAGTCGCCGAAGCGCATCGGGGTCGGCCTCTATGCTGGGTGCGTCGTGTATCTGCAGCGACGCGTCACCCGACGCTTGAACCGTCCCCCAGATATCTCGCCCGATTCGTTCGACGTCGACCGGTTCCGTCTCGCCGACCACGTCCTTCGTTCGGAGCACCTCCACGATGTCTTCACGCAGCTCGTCGGCGCGTTTCAAGGCGGTCACCGCCTGCTCCATCTGTTCGGTATCACCGTCTTCGACCGCGAGTTCGGCCCGTCCACGGGCGGTCGCGAGCGGCGTCTGTAAATCGTGGGAGACGGCGCTTGCTAACTCGTCGAACCGCTTGTTCTGCCGTTCGAGGCGTTGCTCGCGGCGTTTGCGCTCCGTGATGTCACGCATCGTGATGACGGCGGCGGCCGTCTCGCCGTCCGAGACGAGCGGGGAAAACTGGTACTCGAAGGTCGGTGTCTCCCCGTCAAAACCCAGCGTCAGTTCCACCCGTTCCGGGGATTCCGCGTCGCTTCCAGTTCGGAACGTCCGTTCGAGCGCCTGCTCGAACTGCTCGGCGGCGTCGCCGGCGGCATACTGGTCAGCGAGGCGCATCACCGGTTGGCCCTCAAGGGATTCGGGTGGGACATCGGCGTACTCCTGAATCGCTCCGTTGACGAACTCGACAGTCCAGTCGTCGTTGACGACAAACGCGACATCGTCCATCGCTTCGACGATTCTCTCGTACTGCTGCAGTCGCCGCTCACGCTCTTTCATCGCCGTCACGTCACGGGCCGAAACGATCAGCGACACGACCTCATCGTCGTCCGTCACCGGTCGAATCACACCTTCGACACTATACGGCTCCCGGTCTAGGCCCGTGGAGTGGGATTCGTACTCGACGTATTCGCCCTCGGCGGCCTGTTCAACCTTTTCCCGGATGACTGTCCGATCCGCCTCGGACCACCACGGTGTCTCCCAGAATGGCTCGCCGGTGACATCTGCTGTCTCGACGTCGACGTACTCCATCGCCGTTTCGTTGATATCGGTGACAGTCCCGTCGGTGTCGAGCAAGCCGACGAGGATGTTCGGGTCGTTGAACATCGCGTCGAACCGGCGCTCAGCGCGTCGTAACTCCCGTTCGCGTTCTTTTTGCTCCGTGATATCCCGACTGATGACGATGAACCGGTCTTCGCCCTCGATGCGAAGGCGCCTCACATGGACCTCGACGGGGAACGTCGAGCCGTCGGCGTGCTGAAAGACGCCCTCTAACCGACGCCTGTCGCCGACGTCCATCTCTTCCCACATGGCGTATGCCTCGTCGCGCCCGATTTCCTGATCCAGATCCCAGACGGTCATCTCGGTGAGTTCCGAGGCGTCGTACCCGGTCTTTTCACAGAGTCGGGAGTTCGGCTCGATGATGTTGCCCTCCGTGTCGTGGACGTTGACCATGTCCGGCGAGTTTTCGAACAGCACCTCCAGCCTGGCTGTCTTCTGTCGAAGCTCCTGCTCCCGCTCCTTCCGCTCGGAAATATCCCGCATCGTACAGATGAGTTCACCCTGGTCTGTCTTTGAGAGGGTATGATCGACGACCACGGTACTCCCGTCTGGGCGGAGGCTGGTCGTCTCGCCGTGCCAGTATCCGACCTGCTCAACCTCGGGGAGAATCTCCGTTCGGACTGTGGGAATATCTTCGTCCCGATAGATGCGTTCCCAGTGTTCGCCGATCAGTTCCCCGGGCTCGTAGCCATGGAGGTCGGCGAACGTCTGATTGAGATAAACGAAGCGCCGGTCTTCGTCGAGAATGCTGATGCCCTCCTGAGCCGTCTCGATTGCTTCGAGTTGGCGTTTGCGTTCCCGGTCGGCTTCCCTCCGCTCGACGACGTTCTGCACTCGGTTGGCGAGGACAGTATACTGATCGGTCCCGGTTTCCTTCTGCAGGTAGTCAGTCACGCCCATGGAAACCGCCTCGCTGGCGACCTCCTCGGAGCCTTTTCCGGTAAAGAGGACGAACGGGAGATCGGGATAATCCTCACGGACGGCTTCGAGGAACTCGATTCCGTTCTGTCCGGGCATATCATAATCGGAGATGACACAGTCGAACCGGTTCTCGGCGAGACGGTCCAAGCCGTCGCTCGCGGCCGTCGCCGTCTCGATGGCGAACCGGTCGTCTTCGCGTTCCAGAAACGTTGTCGTCAGATCGGCGAAATCCGGGTCGTCGTCGACGTGGAGGATACGAATCGTGCCGCCGGTTTCCATTACAGAACCACCGGACTGTCTCACAATATACTGGTCTAAGCGCCTCGCTATCAAGTAAATACGGGAAAAAACCCCCGGCCAACTCTTAGAAATTTGTGCGAGTTACTTACGAGTTATCTCACCGCAACTCTGAATAGAGAACCCGTCGCACCGGCTCTTGGCAGGCCCGTTCGTGGGAAGGTCGGGGCGCTTCTGTCCGACTGCGGCGGGCGGTCGCTACGGACCTTCTGAGTGGCGCGG
>JBDGQC010000077.1:0-11235 GCA_042219375.1 Halolamina sp.
GCAATCATGATGCCCGGCGGGAACAGCCACCACGGCGCCGTGTAGATGTATCCTTCCACCTGTATCCACTGGAGCATCGTCCCCCACGACACCTTCGTGAAGTCCGCCAGGCCGAGGAACGCGAGGCTGGCCTGGATGAGGATGGCGAAGGCGGCGTCCTGTGCGAGGTAGATGAAGCCGAGCGGCAGGACGTTCGGGAGGATGTGACGCCACATGATGCGGAAGTCGCTGGCGCCGCCGGCCTCGGCGGCCTCGACGAACGGCCGCTCCGAGAGCGACAGCACCTGGCCGCGGACGACGATGGCGTTGTTCAGCCACGACTTGGCCACGATGCCGAGGATGATGTTCACCGTCGTCACGCCGTTGATGAACACCAGCACGATGACCAGCGGGAGGAAGGGCAGGCCGTACATCACGTCGACGACCCGCTGGATTCCCTCGTCGACCCAGGTGTTGGAGTAGTAACCGCTGACGATGCCGAGTGGCACGCCAACCAGCGAGGAGAGCACCCCCGCAGCGAGGCCGATGAACAGCGCGGTCCGGGAGCCGTAAATCAGCTGCGTGAGAATCCCGCGGCCGAGGCTGTCGGTGCCCAGCGGCGCGAAGAAAGGGTCGCCGAACGCCGGCGGGTGTGGGAGCTTGCTGGCCTGTTCGAACGTCGGATTGCTGCCGAACGCCTGCCACTCCAGCGGGTGAGGGGCGAGATACGGCGCGAACACCGCAAGCAGCGAGATACCCGTGATGATGAGCAGGCCGAGCACGCCAAGCCGCGATTCGGTGAACTGGTCCCACGTCCGGCGCGCGCCGACGGCGAACGGGTAGAGCCGCTCGCGAACCGGGCTGTCGGCCTCCGAATCGTCTGCGGCGTCGATGGCGTCGGCCGCCATCAGGCCTCACCCCCGAACTCGATGCGCGGGTCGATGAGCGTGTACACCACGTCCGTCACCAGCCGCAGGACGACGATGAGCACGCCGAGCGTGTAGAACGCCGCCAGCGCCGTCGGCAGGTCCTTCGAGAAGATGGCGTTGACCAGGAGCTGGCCGATGCCCGGCCAGGAGAACACCGTCTCCACGATGACCGAGCCGTCGATCATGAACGCGATACCGATGATGGCCTGCGTGACCACCGGGATGAGCGCGTTCCGTGCGCCGAACCGGGTCATCACGGTCGGCTCGTCGTAGCCCTGCGCGCGGGCGAAGTCCACGAAGTCGGCGTCGACAACGTCCTGCATGGTTGTTCGCATGATGAGCATGGGGCCGGCCCAGCCCACCAACGCCAGCGAGAGCACGGGAATGGTCATGTGTAACAGCAACTGGAGCACCGCCTCCAGCCACGCGAAACTCGTCGTGTACGGCGGCACCATCGACCCGCTGGGGAACCAGCCGAGTTCGTAGGAGAAGACGCCGATGAGTATCCACGCCAGCCAGAAAAACGGGATGGAGTACATGAACAGGCCGGTTGTGAACCCCGTGAGGTCGAGTTTCGACCCGCGGTGCCAGCCCAGGAACGTTCCGATGACCGTCCCCATGGAGTACTGGAGCATGAACGCGGGCGCGAACAGCACCAGCGTCGGCACCAGGCGGTCGAGCAGGCGCGCCCGGACCGGTTCCAGCGTCTGCACGGAGTAGCCAAAGTCGAACAGCGTCACCGAGGTGACGAACTCGACGTACTGGAGCCAGATGGGCTGGTTCAGCCCGAACCGCTCTTCGATGTTCTGTATCTGTTCGGCGGACATCCCGGGACCGATGAGCGAGTCGATGGGGCTGCCCGGCATCGCGTGCATCAGGACGAACAGCAGCGTCGCGAGGGTGTAGATAGTGACGACGCTGATAGCGACTCGACGAAGCAGATAGCGTCCGGTGATTCGAGCCATAAAGAGTCGTGGAGAGCCTACGCCTGGTGGACGTTCAGGTACGTCCACGGGTTCTGCGTGATGCCCCCGGGGAGCTTCACCCACCCGGTGAACGCGTTCGAGGACGCGTGGAGCCGATTGGGGTACTCCGTCACGAGCACCGGCTGGTCCTCGTAAATACGGGCCAGCGCCTGCTTCGTTGCCTGTTTCTGCTCGTCGGGGTCGTAGGTGGAGTGCACCTTCCCGACGAGTTCGTCGGCGTTGCCGTAGCCCATCGGGTTCAGGTTGAAGTTCTCGCTGCTGGAGTCCATGTCCGCACGGGAACTGGTCAGCCAGAACCCCATGTACATGTGCGGCTTGGGCATCCAAATCCAGCCCGAGGACCACATGTCGAAGTCCTCCTTGGCCCAGACCAGCGAGTTCTGGGAGCCCTCGGCGACCGGCTGCGTCTCGGCGGGTATCCCCACCTCGTTGAGGTTTTCGACGAACCGGGCACCCGCCCGCGCCTCTACCGGGGCGGTGCTCGGCGGCGTGATGACGATGCTGATGGGGCCCTGGCCGGCGTTGCCGTCGTTGTCGGTGTGGGCCTCGGTCAGCAGTTCGCCGTCGATCCGAATCTCCTTGTCGCCGGTGACCTGCTCTGATTCAACGGAGCCGAACGTGTAGTCATGTTCGCCGTCGGCGTTCGTCAGGAACTCGCGGGCTTTCTGGACGTCAAGCTCGCCGCTCTCGGTCTTGTACGGGCCGTGTTCGTTCGGCTCGTCGAAGCTGTCCGGGCGCCACGGCTCGTACACCTTGGCGGCGACGTAGTCGCCGGTTTCGGTGAGTCCGCGCCGGAGCTGGCTCTTGAGGTAGTTGAACGGGTAGACGAAGCCGAGGCTCTGCCGGAACGGCTTGTCGTCGAACGGCACGCGGCGCAGGTTGTGCGCGATGTAGTTGTAGCCCCGCGCCCGCGAGTTCCACACCTTCGCGGAGTCAGCGTCCTGAAGCTGGAACGCGCGGTTCGGCGCGATGGACTGGTAGGTCAGGTCCACGTTGCCCTGCCGGAGCTCCTCGATCATCGTCGTCATGTCGCCGAACACGCGGAACCGGAGGTTGTCGACGTACGGCCCCTCGTGAATCTCGTCGGGCAGCAGGTCGGGGTTCGCCTCCAGTTCGTACCAGTTCCCCTCGGAGGCGTCCGCCCATTGGAACCCCTGGGCCCCGATGAGTTCATCGGGGGAGTACTTGGTGTAGTCCTCGACCTCCTTCCAGACGTGAGCGGGAAGGATGGGGACGGCGAACACGCCCGTCTCGGGGGTGAACACCGCCGCGGTTTCGGCCTCGAGTTCGAAGCTGAGTTCGTACTCGCCGGTCGCCTCCAGGCTCTTGATCTGGTTGGTGTTCGACTCGTAGCGGTGGCCGGAGTTCTCCATCAGGTAGTTGAACCACCAGGCCACGCCCTCGGCGTTTAGCGGTTCGCCGTCGGACCAACTGAACCCCTCAGTAAGCGTGACCTCGCCGGTCAGGTTCTCTGGGTCGAACGACCACTCGCTGAACACGTAGGGGTGGGTGTTGGTGACGTCTTCCGGGTCACGGACCGTCGGATACGGATACATCCGGTCCATGATGGCCCACGCGTCGGCGTCGGAGGTGACGAGCGGGTTGAACGCCTGCGGCTCGGAGCCGAGGCCGACGACGGGTTTGCCGCCGCGCTCGATTCCTTCCTCGTCCGGAAGTTCCGTTCCCTCGGCCGTGTCGGTCGGGCTCTCGGTCGGGGTCGCAGTACTGTCGGTTTCTCCGCCGCCCCCGCTGGAACAGCCAGCAAGGCCGGCGACGCCGCCGACGGCGCTGTACCGGAGGATCGACCGACGGTCTACTAACTGGTCAGTGTTCGGGCTCTCGTCTGCCATGTGACTCTACAACGTGGGTGCGACCCACAGGTATTAAGTCTTAGCATGCCGGCCCGCCCCGTACTGCCGCGTCGCCGTCCAGTCGCCGAAAAATCGGGTTTCAGAGACCGACGACCGGGCCCGGTCAGAGATGCTCGTCGAACCACGCGCGGGTTCGCTCGACCGCGTCGCGCCGGTTCGCCTCGTCGCGGAAGCCGTGGCCCTCGTTCTCGTAGATGGTCGCGTCGAACGGCACCGGACCGTCGCCGAGTTCGTCGATGAGTTCCTCGGCCTGGTTGATGGGGACGCGCTCGTCCTCGGCCCCGTGAAGCACCGCCAGCGGCGTCTCCACCGCGTCGAGGTCGAACGCAGCGCTGGCCTTGCGGTACAGGTCCTCCTGCTCCTCCGGCGTGCCGCCCATATCCCGCTCCGTGAGCAGGCGGCCGACACGGTCCACCTCCTCGTAGTCCGTGAACTGGTTGGAGACGCCGTACCACTCCACGGCGGCGTCCCACACCTCGGGGTAGCGGGTGATGCTCATCAGCGTCATAAAGCCGCCCCAGGACCCGCCGTAGATGCCCACGCCGTCGGTGGTGTAGGGCAGCGAGCGGACGTACCGGGCGGCCTCGCGGGCGTCGTCGACCTGTCCCCCGTGCCAATCGCCCATCGAGAGCTCCTGGAACGCTCGACCGTAGCCACCCGATCCGCGGAAATCGATGGCGAACACGACGTAGCCGTGGGCCGCGAGGTACTGTTCGATGGGGTGCCAGCCGTCGCCGTACTGGAAGTGACCGCCGCCGTGAACCTGCACCAGCGCGGGCGCAGGGTCGTCTGCCGTGACACCGTCAGGTCGGTAGAGATAGCCGTTGATGTACTGGCCGTCGAAAGTCTCGTAGGTGACGTTCTCGGGTTCGATGACGCCGTCGGGCACCGCCGGGTCGCGGAGTTGCTGTTCCTGTCCGCCGGCGGTCGGAATCGCGCGGGGGTGGGGCGGCAGCGACGCCTCTGCGTAGGAGAAGCCGAGATACTCGCCGTCCGGCGAGAGCGACACCGGGCCGGCACCGAACACTCCGTCGTGGACGGTCACGCGCGTCGGAATCCCGCGGGCATTCGTCTCGTCGTGAAGCAGCATCGCCTCCAACTGCTGTTCCCCCCGTTCGCGGGTCGGGAAGAACAGCCGGTCGCCGCCGTGGTCCCAGATTGGCTGCTGGACGTTGTACTGGTGGGACGCCTCCACGGGGTAGATGTCCCGCGTGCCGCGCCGCAGGTCGTGAACGTGGATGTCCTCGGAGTGGCGGTACCACGGTTCGGCGACTTCCTTCGCGAAGAAAGCCACGCGACCGCCGTCGGGCGACCACGAGGGAACGGAAGTAACGCTCAGCCCCCGGGTGAGCCGGGTCACTTCCCCGGTGCCGACGTGGACGATATGGGCTTCGTCGGCCCAGTCGCGGCCGTGCCAGTCGGCGGCGCCGACGTAGGCGATGCGGTCGCCCTCGGGTGACCACGACGGCTCCCAGCGTTTGTCGTCGTGGGGGTTAGCGCCCTCGGTTACCTTTTCGAGGTTGCTCCCGCCGGAGTCGACAACCCAGACATCGTTGCACGCCCCGCCTGCTCGGTCCGGGGCGACTTCCCCCGCGTCGCCGCGGCCGGAGACGAACGCGATGCGGTCCTCGACGGGCGACCAGCGCGGCGCGTTGTCGAAGGCCGCGCTCGGTGCCGGCGTCGTCTCCTCGCCGCTGGTCGTGTCGTACACCCGCACGTCGCCGTCGCGGGTGTAGAGCAGTTTCGTCCCGTCGTGGTTCCAGTCAACCTGCCCCCAGCGCCCGGAGATGCGCTCGTCGAAGGCGACGACGCGTTCGGATGCGTCGATGTCGAACCGGTAATCGTAGACGGCGTCCTCGCCGCGTTCGCGCTCGACGTAGGTGAGCCGTCGGGGTTCGCCCGGCCGCCAGGTGACCGAAAGCGCGTCGGCGAGGTTCATCACGTCGGGGTCGGCCGTGTCGGTCATCGTCCCCCACCTCCGATGGTGCCGCCGTCAGTCGCCGCCTGGCCCGCTTTACCATGGGGCTCCCCGTAGCCGATTTCGCCGAGGAACTCCCGGACCCGTGCGAGGAACTGGTCCTGCTGGTCCAGGTTCGGCGAGTGGCCGCTGGACTCGAAAATCACGAGCCGCGAGTCCGGCAGCAGGTCCGCGATTTCGACGCTGGCTTCGGGCGGCGTAATCCAGTCGTGGCGTCCGACTGTCACCAGCCCCGGCACGTCGACATCCGGCAAGTCGTCGGTGTAATCCATGTTCGGGTAGGCGTTGGTGAACATCTCGTTGTGGGTTTCGTGGTGGAAATCACGTTCGGCGGTCGCCTCCTTGGCCGACTCCACGTCGAACTCGTCGAGATTCGGGGCGTAGAGCGGGAGCATCCCGAGCCAGATGCGCTCGAACTCCTCGTCGGAGTCGACGTCGCCGTTCATCACCGTCATGAACTCCTCCCAGGTGATGTCCGGCAGGTCGAACGATTTCGCCTTCATGGCGTCCCAGGACTCCTCGGCATTCTCGACGGAGTTCTCCTCGTACGCGTGGGAGGCCGCCGTATCGCGCAGAACGAACCCCTTGAAATGGTCGCGGTCGCCAAACCGGATGGCGTACTCCTGGGTGATGAAGCCGCCGTAGGAACCGCCGACGAGCACCACCTCCTCCAACCCGAGATGCTCGATGAGGCCCTCGCAGTCCTTGGCGTACTGTGCGTTGGAGTAAGGCTCGGTGAGACTCGACTGGCCACAGCCCCGGTGGTCGTACACCACCAACCGGTAGTTGTCGGTGAGCGGTTCGAACGCTTCCTTCCCCTTCTGGTGGTCGCTGATGCCCGGCCCGCCGTGGAGCGAGACGATGGCCGGCGCGTCGTCCGGGCCGTGAACCTCGTAGTAGAGGTCGGCCCCGTTTATCTCTGCGTACATGAACTGTCCTCACGGACACTCGCCCGTGACGCCACATAGCTTGGGTGCAGTTGGCAAGAACCGCCGGCTCTCGGACCGGTCGAGCGCTGGTTTGAAGACCCGAACCGCGAATGGCGAACCATATGCCAGAGCGTGACAGCCCCAGTTCAGCCGCGCTCCATGACTACGCCGGCCGGCTCTCCCTGGACCTCGCGGACCCGGAAGCCGAGGCGCTCGCCGAACAGTTCGCCCAGCAGGATACTCTGCTCGACAGCCTCGACGAAGTCCGCCCCGAGGGTTCCCCCGAGCGCGAGTATTGGGACCCGGACACCGAGGCCGACGATTTGGGGGCCTGGCTGACGCGCTGTGACGTGGAACGCGATACCGCCGGCCCGCTCGACGGGCTGACCGTCGGGGTGAAGGACAACGTCGCCGTCGCCGGAGTTCCGATGACCTGCGGGTCGCCGCTGCTCACGGACCCCGAGTACGTGCCCGACCGCGACGCGACCGTGGTCGAACGCCTGCTCGATGCGGGCGCGCGCATCGTCGGCAAGACCAACATGGACGAGTTTGCCTTCGGCGGCGACCGGGAGAACATGCGCCTCCGCCTGGGCCGCAATCCGCACGACCCGGAGCGCCAACCGGGTAGCTCCTCGGTGGGGAGCGGCATCGCGGCCGCGACCGGCGAGGTTGACCTCGCGGTCGGCTCCGACACGGGTGGCTCGGTCCGGTTCCCGGCCGCGTGGTGCGGCGTCCCGGGTATCAAGCCGACGAGAGGACTAGTGAGCCACGACGGCTTCGTCCAGTTCGCCAAGACCCTGGACAACGTCGGCTTCCTCGCCCCGTCGGTGGAGAACCTCGCGCTCGGCCTCGACGCCGTAGCGGGCCCAGACCCGCGCGACGAGCGCACACAGGGCCAGGAACCGGATGAGTACGCCGCCGCGGTCGCCGAGGCGGCGCCCGAGGACATCGCCATCGGCCTCCCGGACGACCTGTTCGGCAATGCGCCGGACTTGGACGCGGTGGTTCGAGGGGCGGTCGGCGACCTCGGCGATGCCGGTGCGACCGTTCAGACGGTCGGCATCGACAACTACGACCTCTGGCTGCCGGCGTGGCTCGGTATCGGGATGACCGAGGTCGGGAACTACCTCCGGGCGAACGCGGTGAACGTCTGGGCGCTCTCGCCCGGCCAATCGTCGCTGGCCGAACGGCTCCACGAGGAGCGGACGGCGGGTGAGGCGGAACTCGGCGCGCCGCTGCAAGCCGCGATGCTCTACGCCGAACACCGGAACGCGACGGACGGGAACGCCGCCTACTCGTTGGCTCACGAGGCGCGTCGGCGGCTCGCTGCCGGCGTCGATGCCGCGCTCGCGAACGTGGACGTGCTCGCCTCACCGACGGTTCCGATGCTACCGCCGACCTGGGACGACGACCTCGACGACGTGTTCGGCGCGCTCGCGAACACCGGGCCGTTCAACGTCACCGGGCACCCTGCGGTCAGCGTGCCGTGTGGCACCGTTGACGGCTTGCCAGTCGGCCTTCAGTTCGTCGCCGAGCGCGGCGCGGACGCGACGGCGCTCCGGGCGGCGGCGAGTTGGATGGGGCTGACTGACTGACCGAGGCTGTACGGGTATCCGAACGCCTAAGTGCGCGTCCGGCACGAGTGTGAACGAGAACCATGGGTGCAGACAAGCAGTTCGACGGGTACCAGCCGTACGACTACCTCGACGCGGGCGAGGATTACCGCCACTTCGAACTGACCGACAAGACCGCCGGGTTCCCCCAGCGCGAACTCCCGCTCAGCGACGAGGAGGAGGCACGCGTGGACGAACTCACCGAGGGCACCGTGCTCTCGTTGCACGACCACGCCTTTCAGTTCCCCGCGGACGTCGACGAGGACCTGTTCGATTACATCCGCGAGGGGCGCATCCACACCGCCTACGAGTACCTCGCGGAAACGTCGCTGGACGCCGTCTTCGACATGCAGCTCGACGGCCTCTCCAGCGTCCACTCGCTCCACGGCTGGAAGTGGGACGACATCGTTCACGAGGTCAGCATGCGGGCCTGCGACCTCGCCCATTCGGACTACGCGTTCCAATGTCGGGGCGTCGAGGACATCCATCGCGCCCGCGACGACGGGCAGTTGGCGGTCGTCCAGTCCGTCGAGTCCGCGGCGATGATCGAGAACGAACTCGACCGCATCGAACAGCTCTACGGGATGGGCGTGCGCTCGATGGGCATCACCTACAACACTTCCAACGCGCTCGGCACCGGCGGGGGCGACATCCGGGAGCGCGACGGCGGCCTCACCGGCTTCGGCGCCCGCGCCGTCGGCCGGATGAACGACGTGGGGATGGCCATCTCGGTCAGTCACGCCAGCCCGCAGACCTCGCTCGACGTGTGTGAGGTGAGCGAGAAGCCGGTCTTCGACACGCACGCGCTGGCGAAGGGCGCGGGCATGGGCGCCCGCGGCACTTCCGACGAAGTGTTCGAGGCCATCGCCGACACCGGCGGCGTCGTCGGCCTGCTGTCCTCGACACACCTCCCGGACATCGAGACGTACATGAAGCACTTCGAGTACGTCGTCGACCGCATCGGCATCGACCACGTCGCGTTCGGACCGGACGTACTCTACGGGAACCACACCGAACTGCTGCGCGTGCTCTCGGAGTTCCACGGGATGGAACTGCCCGAGTCCACCCTGGAGAGCGAGTACGTAGACGGCCTGGAAAACCCAACTGAAGCGTGGAACAATATCCCGCGCTGGCTGGTCGCGAACGGCTACAGCGACGAGGAGATTCACAAGGTGCTCGGCGGAAACGTACTCCGGGCGCTCGACGAGGTCTGGTAAGACGACTGTCCAGACGCCTGCGGTCGCTCTGTTACCGCCGACCGTACAACTATACGCTCAGGGTCGTACCGCTTCGGCGTGAGCCACCAGATAGCCAACCCGGACGCGCTGAGCGAGTACGAACGTCGGCTCGTCGACGACGCGAGCATTGAGGAGCCCTGGGCGCTCCTGGAGGAGTTCCGGGACCTCGAACGGGTTTCGGGCTCCGCGGACGAGGAACGGGCCGCCGAGTACATCACGGGTCGACTCGACGCATGCGGCGTCGACTACACGCGCTATGACCCGGAACTCTACATCAGCCAGCCCGGCGACGCGAGCATCGAAATCGCCGATACGCCCTTCGTCGCCGAACCGGTCAAGACCGTCTCCTTCTCGGAGGCGGGAGCGTTCTCAGGCGAACTGGTCTACGTCGGCGAGGCCGAGGCCGCTGACGTGGGCGAGGAGGCCGCCGAGAGCTCCCAGTACCACGCTGTCGATATCTCCGACCCGTACAGCGACCTGGACCGCGGGGACGTCGCCGGGAAGTTCGCCCTCACCGCCGCCGGCAGCCTCTCCATCCGCGCCATCAAGACACTTCAGGAAAAAGGCGCGAAGGGCGTGGTCTCCATCCACCCGCACCGCCGCGAACCGCACTCGGGCATCGCCACCTGGATTTGGGGTGGCGCACCGCCGTACCGTGACCGTGATACGGGGCCGGACATCCCTGTCATCAACGTCAAAAAGCCCGACGGCGAGCATCTGAAGGAGGTGGCCGAGCGCCGCGACGGCGTCGAGGTCGAAATCGAAACCGAGGTGACGACCGACTGGATGGAGTGTCCCATCGTCGTCGCCGAAATCGAAGCCGACCGCGACACCGACGAGTTCGCGCTACTCCACGGCCACTACGACTCGTGGTACGTCGGCATCACCGACAACGCGACGGGTGACGCCGGCCTGCTCGAATGTGCGCGCCTGTTCGAGCACCACAGCCAGGAACTCGAACGGAACCTCCGGGTCGCGTGGTGGCCCGGTCATTCCACGGGCCGGTATGCCGGGTCGACCTGGTACGCCGACGAGTTCGCCGTCGATATCGCCGAGAACTGCGTCGCCCACGTCGATATGGACTCCCCGGGCGCGAAGGACTCCGCGGAGTACGTCGATATGTCCTGTTGGATGCCCGAGAGTCACCCGCTGGTGAGCGAAACCATCACCGACGTGACCGATGCGCCCTACCGAGAGAACCGGCCTCGGCGCGCCGGGGACTACTCGTTCAACAACATCGGCGTCACCGGCATGTTCACTCTCTCCTCGAACATCCCCGCAGAAACCCGGGAAGAGCGGGGCTACCACCCGGTTGGCGGCTGTGGCGGCAACTCCGATGCCTGGCATCTGAGCACCGACACCATCGAGAAAGCGGGCGAGGACGAACTCCTCCGGGATATCCGCATGTACGCGGTGCTCGTCTCCCGGATTTTGACCGCCGAGGTGCTCCCGCTCGACCACGAGCGGAACCTTCGGCGCCACCGCGACATCGTCGAGGAGTACCAGGCGATTGCGGGCGACGCGTTCGATTTCGGTCCCACGGTGGAGGCAATCGAATCGCTCCGACAGGCGGTGACGGCGTTCCGGGAACGCGTCGAATCCGGGGAAATTTCTCCCGAAGCAGCAAACGACGCCATCATGGCCCTCTCGCGGACGCTCACGCGGCTGAACTTCACCGCGGACGGCCAGTTCGAACAGGACCCTGCCCATAG
>JBDGQC010000077.1:11335-13152 GCA_042219375.1 Halolamina sp.
CAAATCCAGCGGTCGTGAGACGTGGTCGTATTACACAGATGACGGGTCCGTTCTCAGCGCGGGCAGTCACAGAACGGGTCGTCGCCGATGGCATCGCCGACCGGGACCGAAACGCCACAATCCGAGCATCGCACTTCTACGGTGACGACGGGTTCTATCTCACCGCCAGCAGCCAATTTTCCCTTGTTCACGAGCGAGCGAACGGCATCGCCGGCCTCCTCGGCGGCGTACGATTCAAGCTGTGTCAGCCGGTCCTCCTCCCAGTCAGTAGGTGGCGATGGGTCGCGGCGTTCGCCAAGACAGTCCGTGAGATGGGTTCGGACGACGCTGTAGGAGACGAAGTCATCGAGCAGGTCGTCGACGGCGACGCCGCCGCGCCGGAGCACGTCGCGGAGTTCCGCCCCGGTCCCGTCGGCATCGACCAGTCGCTCGTACCGCGAACGGGCCTCCCCGCCCGCGGTCGCCATCCCGACGATTTCCATTTCGGTCCGCAGGAGCGTCGTGTTGAGCCAGTCCGCGAGACGCCGGTAGCCCATCCGCTCGCCGGTTTCGCCGTGCCAGCGCGCGACGAGAACCTCGTTCAGGTGTTCCAGGTCGCGTTCGGCGAGCACCCGGCAGACCTTACAGCCGTGTTCGGTCATCGCTCACGGCTTGGCGCCCGCCCGGCAAATACCCCACGCCGCCGATCACTCGCCGTTCTCACGCATCCCCTGCCGGTAGTAGTCCTCCAGGTCGCTGGCGCGTTCGGTGACGACGATATGGTCCGTTTTCGCGACGCAGTCGTACTCCCGGATTTCCGTCACCATCTCCTCGACGTCCTCCAGCGCCGGCGCCATTCCGACGCCGTAGACGTCGTAGGTTCCGATACCCTTGGTCACGTGCCAGAACGGCATGTCCGCGATGCGCTCGAAGGCCTGCTCCTTGGCCCCGGGGTCGTCAGTCGCCCGAACCGAGATACGGACGATTTCCCACGTGAGGTGTTCGGGGTCGAGCAGGAAAAACGGCGTCGTCGCCTCCAGCAGGTCCGTTACCCGGTGGCGCACCCCTTCCGCGCTCATCTCGTACCCCTCTTCGGCCAGTCGTCGAGAGAGGTTCTGGTACGACATCCGCGGGTCCTCCGAGAGTATGACGAGAATCTGCGTGTCGATCTCGTCGAACGCGTCGAACCGGGGTTCGGTCATGGGTCATCTGGCGTGGACCGACACATTAACGCTATCGCCTGAACCCGAATGGGTTGGGCAACGACACCAGTCTCAGGGACGTTGCTCACGCATTCATTACATTCCTACATTTGTAACGGCTGAATACAACTCCGGCAAGTGTCAAATTGGCCTCGACACAGCAAGCGGCGGTTGAATCATCATACAAGTACCAATTTTACAGATAAATAAGGGAAACGGTACTATTGGAAGCCAATAGATACCGAACGGAGTATGAATGGTTTCTCGATTTCGACGTGTCCGAGAGATTGAATCTTAAAGTGCCAAAGATAGGCGATATAATGGCTGACACAGGCGTCCACCCGCATTCCGGTTGAGAGCTACCCAGTCGCGAAACGGCTACCCGTTTACATCCTGTACTCCCCAATAAAGTCGTTAGAACGCATCACTCGTCCATTTTCTGCTCGTATCGGAGTCGCCAATCTGTTTCAATTATACTATAGTCTAAATAATTATGATAAATCAAACCTATGTGATTTATTGTATGAAATGGGCAACGTCTTCTCTCCACGTCTCTCCTGGGGTCACGCAAACGAACACAAACGCAGTTCGGAGGGCCCAGCAGTAAAGGGCGGCCGGGCCGAACTATCCCGTGAG
>JBDGQC010000131.1:0-13131 GCA_042219375.1 Halolamina sp.
AGGCTCGGCGGCACGGGGAGGCGTCGAGGACAAAGGCTCGGCGGCACGGGCAGCCGTCGAGGACGAGGCCATCGACGAGGTGGAGGCTGCGCTCGCGTCGTTTGAGTCCGATATCGGCGGCGCGTGGACCGGCGCCGCCGAGGGCGAAGTCACCGACGAGGCGCTCGAAGACATGGACGAGGAAACCCAAGAGCGGCTTCGGGACCTCGGCTACATGGAGTAGTACATCGGCAACGGCGCGAGACGACGGTCGGACCTCACATGAAGTCCGCAATCCCGCTCTGTTTGTTCTTGTCGTTGACGAACACCGACTCCAGCGAGCGCTCCAAGACCTCCAGGCGCTGTTTGGTGTAGTCCCGGCAGCCGAACTCCTCGGCCACCTCGATGGCGATATCCATGTACTTGTTCACCGAGCCCTCGTGGACGGTGAGGGTCATCCGGCCGCCACATTCCCGGCAGTCCCCCGTCAGGGGCATCCGGCGGTACTTCTCGCCGCAGTCGAGACACCGGGTTTCCTGGCGTGAAAAGGCCCGAAGGTTGCCGATGAGGTCCGGCAGGAAGTGGTTCTCGATGACCCGCTCGGCCACGTCGGTCTCGTCCACGGCCCGGAGCTTGCGGGAGAGGTCGAGCTGGGCGTCCATCTTGGTCTCCATGTCGCCGAGGGTCTTGTACGCCGAGAGGTCCGGCCCGAGCGCGATATCCGTGGTATCGTGAGTGTGGTCGAAGCCGTGGTACTCCTGTTCGGTGCCGAGAGTGTCCTCGCCGAGCTGAATCAAGTCCTCAACCTCGCCGGGGTCGGCCATCGAAAGCGTCGCCTCGTAGAACTCCGCGGGGTACTGGCGAACGATGTCCATGTTGTGGGCCTCGTCGTCGATTTCGGCGGGGTCGATGCGCGAGGACATCACCAAGGGCGCGTCCATGCGCCCCCCGCGCTGGTCGGGGAGGAACTCCTTCGAGAAGTTGAGGAGGCCGTCTAAGAGGAGCATGACGCAATCTTCGTCCCCATCGCATTGATGTTCTGACAAGTCGTTCGTAATCAACGAGTGAGTATCCGCGACGGAGAGACAGTACGTATGCGAGGAGGTGCTCTCTATGTACTCAACGGAAACCACTTGCTCGACGAGGTAGTCGCCACTCCCGCCATCGAAAGCCCGTCGGTTCCGGGTTTTGTGGGAACCGAGACGGTCGTCGAGCGTATCCTGTTTCCGGGAGAGGTGGAAACCAACCGCCTCGGCGAATTCGGCGGCGTCCTCGCCACCGACACGGAGGACGTACGTCCGTGCCGATTGCTTCTCGTCATCCTCGTCGTAGTAATCGGGGAACTTCCGGTGAAGAGGGACCGGTTCCGTCACGCGTACGCTCGCAACGATTCCGAGCCTCGTAAGCAGGGCGAACATGTCCTCCTTCAGTTCCTTACTAACCGTCGTCGCGGAGACAGCGGTTTCGTGACTTGCCGCGGATCCATCCCCACTAAAGTATCCGCGTAGATACGCGGCGACAACGTCGTTCGGCGCGTCGAATACTGCCTGTGGAACCCGCTTCGTCTCCGCAAGCACGCCGGCATCCAGAACGGTGTCGAAGAACGTCCTGAGTAGCCGGCCGGATACGGTTACCTTCGTCTCGTTCTCACGGTATGGGTCGACGCCGAACTCCTCCCGGAGTACGTCAACGAAGAAATCTCGCGCTTCCGTCTCGGTCCCACAGATCGTCGTCTGGTGTATGGTCCCTTTCGGCGTCTCCTGCTCGCGGGCGAACCCTTCGGCTGCGTAGTACCCTAGTAGCGTCGCCACGCGCTCGTTCAGTTCGACGAACCGGGCCATGTCGGGTGTATCCCACTTCATGCCGAGCCGTGCGTCCGCGGGAACCCGTGCGATGAGTTCCTCGACAGAGCCGAACAGCTCCAAGAGCAGTCCGGCAGGGATGCTCTCCCGGTAGAGGTAGTTACTCAGCGCCTTCTTCGTGATTCCGAGGTGGTCGGCGGTAGTCTGTAGGGGATAGAACGTGCCGTCGTACTCGTCAGCGAGCGTCTCGGTAAACTGGTCATACAGGTCGTCCTTATCCAGTCCTTTCACCATCAGCCGGCCGTTGTCAATACTCTCACATTCGAGGAACTCCTCCAGCAGGTCGAACCGTTTCGACTCGTCGGGAGATACCACGTCGAGGTGTTCGGGTTTAACCAGACTGTCCCGCTCGTTCAGCTCCGATGCCTGCTTCGACTCCAGTTCGCCATCGAACACCTGCATCTCGTGGTCCGGCGTCACCGTAATCTCCCGCCCGCTCCGCGTCTCCACCCGAACCAGATGGTCGGGCGACGGGTGCTTGCTCACCGCCTCCACGGGCTTGACAACCTCGTTCCCCTCGTCGTCGATGGAGGGGACGAACACGTCGCCGTCCAGTTCTTGGACGAGCGTCCCGAAGTCGTCCTGTTCAGCCGTCACCGAGTCGAGTCGCTCCTCGACAAACGTGCGAATTTCGTCGTGGTGCCATGAACCGCCCTCGTCGCGGAACCACAGCTTCGTCTCCGGGTGGAAGCAGTTGCGCCGTTTTGCCGCGTGGAAGTACGGATGCGCGTAGCCCACCGCCGCGCTGGTGAACCCGACCACGCGGCCCACGACGGCCGCGGAGGTGTGGGGCGCCATCCCGAAGACGAGTTCGCCCACCAGTTCCTGGCGCTCCTCCACCTCGTAGAACGGCTCCAGCCCGTAGAACCGTTCGAGCAGGTCGTCGACGAAATCCGCCGTCCGCATCATGTGCTCGGCGGCGCCGTCGGGGAGGACGATGTCCTGCACCTTCAGTTCGACCAGTTGGTCGTCGTGGCGGAGCGGTTCGCCGTCAATGTCCTCCTCGTAGCCCAGGCCGCGGAACTGGTCGGCGGTCGTGTCCAGTTCCGCCGGGCGGACCGCAGTAACGGGCAGGTCCGTCATGTCGTAGCGCACGGTGCCATCCTTGAACGACGAGACGCCGTGTTTCGCCCGCAGGACGCCCTTCTCCATCGGCTCGGGTGTTTCGTTCGCGGACATCAGCCCCTTCACGCCCTTCAAGATGGAGAAGGAGCCCTCGCGCTCGCCGATGTTCTCCAGGGCCTCGTGGTACTCGGCGTTTAAATTGACCGTCCGCTCCACGGGGCTCTCGACCTCCCACTCACACCGCGGGCAGACCACCCGCCCGGATTCGTCGGGTTCGACGACGATGCCGCAGTCGTCGCACTCGTAGTGGGGTTCGGTGTGGCCGCCGCAGTCAGGACAACGGTTCCGGTAGGTGTGTTCGCCGCAGTCCGAGCATTTCCGCTCGCCCAGGCTGACCTCGACGACGCCGCGGCCGCGGTCGGTGCGCTCCGTGGCGGCCTGGGTCACGTCGCGCTGACTGCCGCCGGCCTCGCCGATGGGGAACATGGTGTGGACCGCCGGCGAGAGCTCCCGGCTCTCGGATTTCTCCGGGCGGCCCATCCGGTTGCCGATGCGGGTGGGCGCGCGTTCGCGCACCCGGAACGGCGCTACCTCGTTGACCGCCTCGATGGCGTTGGTGCCGGGAACCGGGATGTCCGTCGGAACCGTGTCCGACTCCGTCGTGTCGTCAGGGGCGGCAACACCGCCATCGGCTTCAGCGGATGTCGGCGACGGTCGGTCGTCCTCGGCCTCCGCGGATTCTGGCGACGGTCGGCCGTCCTCGGCGCCCCACGTCCGCGCGCGCTCGCTCAGGTCAGCGGGCGTCCAGTCCCGCTCCAGGTCCGCCGAGACGCCAAGCGAGCGCAGCAGCGCCCGATGCTCGGGGACGCGGATGGTTTCATCTGACTGCGTGTGCTCGATGAGTAGGCGTTCCAGCGCGCGCTGCACGTCGTCGCTCCGGTCGAGCACCAGCACGCCGTCCTCGCGGTGTCCCTCGGCCGCCGTCGTCGCGAGCGCGTCGTACTCCGCGACGGTCACGTCGTGCCAGAGATACGTGTACTCGGGGTGGAGCGGACAGTCGTACTCCTCGGCCCACTCCAGGGCGCGGTCCTCCGTCGGCGAATCGAGGTCGACGTGCGGGTCGTCCTTGAGCGCCTGCACGTCCGCGCCGGCCGCCGCGAACTCCTGTTCCCACCACTCGGGCGCGTAGGCGGCCGGCGCGAGCGGATGGTTGTTCTCCACGAACTCCCCGTAGTTCACCAGGTACTCGCCCAGGTCCAGAATCTCGTCCACGCCGTTGCGGATTTCGAGCGCCTCCGCGGGGTCGTCGATGCGGCGCACGTCGCCGTTGGCTAACCGGACGGTCGGCCCCTCGATAGAGTCGACGGGGATGATGCCGGCGGCCTTCCCCGGCCGCTCGGTCTTTATCTGGGTCCCCGCCGCAAGGAAGTCGTCCACGAGGTGCATCGTCGCGGGGTGGACCCCCGCAGTAGCGAACCCGTGGTTGCGCGCGCGGCCGTAGCGCAGGCGAAAGCCGCCCGACTCCGCGGGGTGGCCGAACACCGGCCGCCCCGCGATGAGGTCACGGAGGTACTTCCCGACCGGTTCGGGCCGGACGGGCCCCTCGCGCTCGCCGGGTCCCGCTTCGTCATCCGCCTCGTCCTCGGAGTCGTCGTCACCGGTCGCTTCGCCAGCGTCATCGCTCTCGTTCCCCGCGTCGCCGTCGTAGGTGCCGTCGATGAGGTCCTGGAGCCACGGCCAGTCTACCTCGTCGAGTTGGCGGGTGTAGCGCTGAATCTTCGGGGCCTTGAGCGCAATCCCCTCGGCGAGCACGAGACACATCCCGCCGCGCGCGGAGTTGGTGTCCACGCGGTCGAGGTCCCGGAACCCCGACACCTCCTCGTCGCCGGTGGCCTCGCCGTCGAGCATGATGGGGAGGTGCTCGGCGATGAACTTCGTCTCCTCGGCCTTCGGGGTGTACTGCAGCCCCGTCTCCTTCTCGTAGAGCGCGACCTCCTCGGCGTAGCGCTCGACCTCGTCGTCGCGGGCGCGGAACTCCTCGATACCCAGCAGCGCCCGCGCGTAGTCCGCGACGAGCACCGAGAGCGCCTGTGCGGTCCCGCCCGCGGAGCGAATCGGGCCGGCGTAGTAGACGTTGATGAACTCCGTCCCGTCGTCGTTCTCCAGCAGTTCCGCGCGGTCGATGCCCTCGATTGGCGCGGCGACGACGCCCTCGGTGAGGAGTGCAACGGCGGTGCGGACCGCGCCCTCGACTTTCCCCTCGCGGCTGTCGAAGTCGCCGACGCTGCCGTCGACGAAGTCCTCGACCAGTTCCAGCGCCGCCTCCTCGCGGCTCATCCGGCCCTCCAGTTCCCGGACCCGTTCGGCGACGCCGGGAATGCCGAGGATGTTCTCGACGCGGTCGGCCATGTCGCGGGCGACCGGAATCTCGATCTCCGTTTGGGGGTCCCGCCCCTGGTCGCGTGCGCGCTCGGCACGGTCGAACGCCTCGTCGAGGCGGTCCTCGATGCGCTCGAAGTAGCGCTCGTCGTCCGCGTTCATGCGTCCCCCGCGCCGACCGACGTCCGTCCCCTCACAGCCAGAGGTCCAGGTCGGTCTCCGCGTCGTGTTCCCGTTCGAGCGGTTCCTCGAAGGTGCGCATGTACACCTCGCCCGCGAACACCGTCCCGGCGTCGAGATGGCCCGCGAGCGCCTGCCCGCTGGGCCGGGAGAGCACGGCATGGGTGTGGGCGAAGCGTTCGCCCTCCAGCCACGAGACGTTGCCCGTGCAGGCCGCCACCTCCAGCGGTTCCTCGAACTCCACGGCCTCGTACTCCCCCGCCTGCTGGTCGTAGAACCAGACCACGGCGTCCTGTACCGCGCCCATCGCCGAGAACCAGGCGGCATCGACCTCCTCGGCGACGGCGAGGGCCTCGATCTCCTCGCGCCAGTCGGCGCCGGTTTCCAGGCGAGCGATGAACTCGCTGTCGGGCGAGAGTTCGCGGTAATCCATACGCCAACCAACGGCGACGACGACAAAAACCTTCCAGTCCCGGCGGTGGTCGTGCGCCGGCGTCCCGAGTAACACGTTCCGAAGAACCGGCGGCGGCAGCAGCGCTACCGGACGAACCGAGAGAAAGTCGGGAGGGCCGCGGAACGGCTGGCGGCTACGCCCAGTCCGCGACGACCGGCGCGTCGGCCTCTTCGACGGAGATCCAGGCCTCTTCCCGGCCGAGATCCGCGATGACGAACTCGGCGTCGTCGAGCGAACCCATCACGTCGTCGCCGCCCTGAACCGTGCCCGGTGCCATGGTACAACAACACACGCTTATCCTCATAAGCCCGTCGTTTCGTCCCGGCAAGAGCCGAAACCGCCAGCAAGGGGCGGCGGTAATCCATAACCCTCCTCGGCCGACTGCTGAACGAAAAGCCGAGGCCATACAAATTAGGGTGAGAGCTTATGATTCAAAGTATGTTTCAGGGGAGTATGTCCGAAAAGGACAGCACACCGGGACGGGGTATCGGTCGACGGAGCTTTCTACAGGCTATCGGCGTCACGGCGGGTGCGACGGCACTCGGCGCGGATGCCGATGTGGCCTCGGCCGCAGCACCGGACGACTGGGACGAGTTCCGCAACTGGCGGGCTATCGAGGCCCAGCACACCTGGGACCGGGGGTATCGTGGTCGGGCCGACCGAGTTATCGGCCTCACCGACTCCGGGCAGGAAGCCCGCCACCCCGGCCTCGGGCCGTGGAACGGCGTGAAGGCGTTCCCGGATAACGGCGAACTCAAACTCACCAAACCCGAGCAGAACGATGTCTCGCGTGTCGAGTCCGGTGAGACGGAGTCCTACACCGGAACCATGTCGGCCGGCACCTTCGCCACCGGCGAGGAGAAATACATCGAGTTCACGACGCCGAGCGACGTCGACGAACTCGACTCCACGCTCTCGTGGTCCCCCATCGAGGACAACGACCTGGAGTTCCGCATCGACGCCTACGTCGACGGGCAATGGCAGACCAAAGCCCGTGCGGCGACGGGGGGCGAGCCGGAGCGACTGCCCGAGGTGTCCGTGGATGGGAGTAGCCAGTACCGCTACGTTATCGAGGCGTATCTCAACACCGACACGAACTACGAGATCAGCGGGACGTACTACGATATCACCGGCGACTTCTACACGTACGACGACTCGGTGGTGTTCGAGGACACCGGCGGGACGCCCACCGCGGACACTCCCAAAGCGGTCGGGTGGTACGACGAAGGGAGCCGCTACGGCATCTACGACAAACCCCGCGACCCCAACGGCCACGGCACCCACTGTTCCAGCATCATGGCCGGCACCGGTCGGGGCAGCGCCATCGACGGCGCGGCGTTCACCGACACGGCGCCGGAAACCACCCTCTCGGAGGTCACGAACAACGTCATCCGCTACGACGTCGACGCCGAGGCCGGTGCAGGGCTGTTCGGTGCTGCCTACGGCGAACTCATCGAACTGCGGCTCTACGACCCGAACGGCAACCAGATCGACAGCTCCGGCGTCGGCATCGACGACTCCTCCATCAACGACGTGAATATCGTCGAGGAGCCGACTACCGTCACGGGCACGTACACGTTCGAAATCCGCACAGCAGAGGGTGAGGACCCCAGCGCGGCGTACGTCGACCGCGCGGGCTACGGGCCGTTCGTCGATCCCGATACGACCGCCGCAGACCGCGTCGCCGGCGGCGATAACGGCGCTCAGCCCGGCGTCGCCCCGAACCACAGCATCATCTGCATGCAGGGGCTCTCGGCGCCAACTGAGGACCTCGGCCAGTACGCCGCGCAGTTCGCGGACACGTTCAACATGCGGGCGGTCAACATGTCGTGGGGGTACGTCGGCGGCCTGCCGCTGGGCGCCGCCGCTGGCACCTTCGACCGCATCCCGGCCACCATCAAGGACATCGCGCAGGAAGGAATCCTCACGCTCGCGGCGGCGGGCAACGCGGCGACGCCGGTCAACGGCAACGGCTCGCCTGCCGTCGCCGACGAGGCGGTGTCGGTCGTCGCGACCGGCCCGCTCGACGGTATCGCGGGCTACTCCTCCGGCGGCATCGGCGGCGTCGACGAGGACGACGAGGACACGTACATGAAACCCGACGTGACGGCGCCGGGCGGGAGCGTCGACGACCTCATCGCGGCCGCGGACACGGCCGACCCGGACAAAGCCGAGTCCGAGCAGCCGCCCATCCGTGACTACACGGGCAAAGCCGGGACATCGATGGCGGCCCCGTACACGACGGGGACCACGGGCCTGCTCGCGCAGGCGATGGAGGAGGACGGCGGGCCACGACTGGGCCTGCCTGAACCGACGAACGCGACGCTCTCGGACACGTTCCGGATGAAGCAGCTCCTGCTCGCGACCAGCTCCGAGACGGTGTTCACCGCCGCAGGGCTCCACCGCGCGAAGGCGCCGACCTACGACTTCGGCGGCCGCGACCCCTTCGAGGGGTACGGCCGAATCAACCCGGGCGCGGCCGTCGACGCCGCGACCCGTGAGCTTTCGGGCACCACTAACGAGCAGGTTGGCCTCAACGTCCCCTTCGACGAACGCGTCGTCGCGGGCTACGTCGACCTCGGCGTCGGCGAACTGGAGGCGGCGGTCGAGTTCACCGGCTACTCCGGCGACGATTCCGGACTCACGGACGGTGTCCCGCACATCGACCTGTTCGTCTACGACGGCGGCACTCCCGCTGACAACGGCGAACCCAACATCGTTGACCGCGCGGCGGGCGCCGCCGGCTCCGCGTCGGTTTCGGCAAGCGAGGAGAAGGGTGGCGGCGGCTCCACGTACCTCGTGGTCGCGAAACTCGTCGACGTGCCCGGCGCCGGCAACGGCGACGACGTGCAGGTCAACTTCGACCTCACGGTGGACAAGACGCCGGGGGTCCGTGCCCGCGGGAACCGGACGAAGGACGATAGCCTGCTCGGTGCCGGCGCGCTCGCGACCGTCGAAGTGACGGTTGAACCCGACGCGGACACGCAGGTTCGTGACATCGTGCCCGACGAGTTCGACGTCGTCTCCGGTGTGCTGAACGTCGTCGCCGACGCCGACGCTGGCGTGAAATACGTCGACCTCGGCACGGCGCCTGCTGGCGAATCGACGACGTTCACCTACGAAGTGGAGGCACCCCTCGACCTGCCGGACCTGGACACCCGGCACACGTTCGGCCCGGTGCAGGTCGACGACGGCTCCGGCTTCAGCGGCGTGAGCGGCACCGCCGGGACGAAGCAGGTACAGGGCGACTGAGGACGGCCGACACCCGTTGCTGCTGGCGACTCCACCACCTCGTTTTCGCCGGCGTCGCAGTCGCCGGTGTCAGATTCGCGAACCCCGAAGCGTCGCTCCAGGGTCCGAGTTGGCATCCGAAGCGTCGTTCCGGATTTCGAATTGCCGCCCGAAGCCTCGCTCCGGAGTTCGAGTTGACGGCTGCCATCGCAGCGCACACCTTCGCAGAGTACAAGGGGGCTGGCGGAGAAAACGGCCACATGAAGGTAGCCGACGCGATGACGCCGGGTTCGGACTTGGTAACTGTCTCGCTCCCGGGTTCCCGCGACGACGCGCTGGAGTACCTGCAGGAGCGCGAATTCTCCTCGGTCCCAGTACTCGGGGAGGACGGCGAGCGCTATCGCGGCCTCGTGTCCCGCGACGACCTCATTGAACACCCCGACGAGGACGACCTCGCGCTCCTGATGCGCGAGGTGCCGACGACGACCCCTGACGCGACGCTCCAGGAGGTAGCCGACCTGATGCGCTCGTCCGAGAGCCGCCGCGTTCCGGTCGTCAGGCCGGACAACGGCGAAGCGCTCGACGGCATCATCACCGTCACCGACGTGGTGCGGGCCATCGCCCGGGGCAACATCGAGGCCGACGTGTCAGTCGGCGATATCTGTCGCGACGAGGTCAACGCGACCTACCGGGGGACGCCACTCCCCGTCGCCGAGCGGGAGATCAGCCTCGCCGACGTGCCCTACGCGCTCGTCCTCGACGACGACGGGGAGATGGCCGGCATGTTGACCGAGGTGGACATCGTCGCCGTCGCCCGCGTTGTCGAGGGTGAGGAGGACGCCGGCGCCGCCATGGCCGGCGACGACGAAGACTGGAAGTGGGAGAGCATCCAATCGGTGGGGAACCGCTACGTCCCGACCCGAAACGTCGAGTTCCCGGTCGAACCCGTCGGGACGTTCATGACCGAGGACGTGGTGACGATTTCCCGGCGCAAGACCGTGCAGGACGCCGCACAGGTGATGCTGAGCAACGACATCGAGCAGGTTCCGGTGCTGGGCGGCGGCGAACTCGGCGGCGTCGTCCGAGACAGCCACCTGTTGGAGGCCGTCTGATGAGCGAGCAGGTGGCCGTTGTCGAACTCGCCAAGCGCCGCGGGTTCTTCTTCGCCACCGCCGCAGCCTACGGCGGCGTTGCCGGCTTCTACACGTTCGGCCCGGAGGGCGCGGCGCTCAAGCGCAACGTCGAGGCCGCCTGGCGCGACCGGTTCGCCCTGAAGGAGGACAACGAGGAGATCGCCGCCCCGACCATCCTCCCGGAACCGGTGTTCGACGCCTCCGGCCACCTCGACACGTTCGACGACATGCTCGTGGAGTGTGCGGAGTGTGGCGAGTCCCACCGCGCGGACCACCTCGTGGAGGACGCGACCGACCTGGAGGACGCCGAGGCGCTCGACCCGAGCGAAATCGCCGAACTCATTGCCGAACACGAACTGACCTGCCCGGCCTGTGGCGCCCACCTCGCCGGCCGGCCGGTCGAGGAGTTCAACCTCATGTTCGAGACGAGCATCGGCCCCGGTTCGGGGCAGCCAGGCTATCTCCGCCCCGAAACCGCACAGGGCATCTTCGTGGAGTTCCCGCGGCTGAAGGAGTACGCCCGCGGCAAGCTCCCGTTCGGCGTCACGCAAATCGGCCCCGCCTACCGGAACGAGATTTCCCCCCGACGCGGCCTCATCCGCGTTCGGGAACTCACACAGGCTGAACTGGAACAGTTCATCGACCCCGAGGAAGACGAACCCGACCTCGAAACGGTCGCAGACGTGGACCTCCGGCTCTACCCCGCCGCCGAACAGGCTGAGGACGAACCGGCCGAGGCGGGCTACCTGGAGACCACCGTCGGCGAGGCCGTCGCCGAGAACGTCGTCTCCTCGGAGTGGATCGCCTACTACCTCGGCGTCGCCCAGGAGTGGTACGAGCGCATCGGCGTCGATACCGAGAAGCTCCGGTTCCGCCAGCACCTCCCCGGCGAGCGCGCCCACTACGCCGCGGACTGCTGGGACGCGGAGGCGAAGGTCGACACCGCGACCGGCACGGATTGGATCGAACTCGCGGGCATCTCCACGCGCTCCGATTACGACCTCTCGAAACACGCCGAGAGCAGCGACGAGAGCTTCACCGTCTTCAAACAGTACGACGAGCCCCGGACCGTCGAGCGGCCGAGCGTGGACCCCGACATGTCGGTGCTCGGCCCCGAGTTCGGCGGCGAGGCCGGCGCGGTCGCGGAGGCGCTGGAAACCCTCGCCGAGCGGAACCCCGACGCCTTCGAGGGCGAGGACGTGACCGTCGAGGTGGACGGCGAGGCGGTCACCGTGGACACCGACGTGGCCGGTTTCGAGGTCGTCGAGGAGACGGAGGCGGGCGAACACATCACACCGCACGTCGTCGAGCCCTCCTTCGGCGTCGACCGCACGGTTTACGCGCTCATCGACCACGCGCTCTCGGCCGACGAACTGGGCGGCGAGGAGCGCACCTACCTTTCGCTGGCCGCGGAGATGGCGCCCACCGATGTCGCGGTGTTCCCGCTGGTCAGCAACCACGAACCGCTGGTCGAGCGCGCTGACGAGGTCGTGTCGACGCTGCGGGCCGCCGGCTTCGACGCGACGAAAGACGAGTCCGGCTCCATCGGCCGGCGCTACCGCCGGCAGGACGAGGTGGGCACGCCGTTCTGTGTCACCGTCGACCGGGACGGCCTGGAGGACAGTCCCGAGACGGTGACGCTCCGTGACCGCGACACGGGGGCGCAGGCCCGGATTCCGACCGGCGAACTGGTCGGCCAGCTCGAAGCGCTCCGTGACGGCGACGCCGACTTCGAGGCGCTGCTCTCCCGGTACGAGACCGTCGAAACCGGCGTCGAGGCCGGGGAATGAGCGAACTGGAGCGCCGGGCGGTCCACGCCTCGGGGACGGGCATCCCTGCGCTCTACCTCCTCGGGGTCGTGGACTGGGCCGGGGTTCAGCTACTCCTGGTCGGCCTGACCGCCGGCGCGACGGCGCTCGAGTTCGTTCGCCTCGTCCTGGGTCACGAGTGGGAACTGTTCGATAAACTCGCCCGGTCCTACGAACGGGAGAACGTCGCGGGCTACGCGCTGTACGCCTACTCGCAGTTGGCCGTGGCGCTCGTGTTCGCCCCGGCGCTCGCGCTGCCCGCGATGCTGATGCTGACCATCGGCGACCCCGTCTCGGGCTATCTCGGCTCGAACGACGCCGGCACCGCGAAGGAACTCGGCGTGCTGGCGGTGATGTTCCTGGTCTCTTTCGCCTTCGCCGCGCCGTTTCTCGTCGCCGTCACCTCGCTCCCGGTCGGCATCGTCGCCGCCGCCGTCGGCGCCGCGGGCGCGACGCTCGCTGACGGCGTGAAGCCGGTAATTGCGGGCTACGTCGTCGACGACAACCTCTCCATCCCGCCGGCAGCCTGCCTGGGCTTCACGCTCGTGTTCGTCGCCAGCGGAGTCGGCGTGGACGCCGCACTCGGCCTCTGAGCAGTCGACCAGGGATTCGACCGCCTGGCCGAACGATGCGCTGAACCGGCGGTGGAACGGTTTTTCCAGTTGAAACGGTGGGGTGTGAATGCGTTCACGTCCGTCTGTTTCTCAACAGCGAAAGTCATACCGTGGTGAAAGTACTCGTCCGAGACGGCGCGGGGCGAGAGCTTTAGGGCCGGCGGGGGCCAAGAGCGGCCGTGGCAGAGACGACGCGCCGGTTCTTCCCGTACGACAGCCCCTACCCCAACCAGGGTGAGGCGATGGACCGCATCGCCGCGGCGCTGAGCGACGGCGACGACGTGCTGTTCGAGGGGGCGCCGGGGACCGGCAAGACGCTGTCGGCGCTGGCACCGGCGCTGGAGCACGCCCGCCAGGAGGACCGGACAGTAGTCATCACGACCAACGTCCACCAGCAGATGCGCCAGTTCGTCGAGGAGGCCCGCG
>JBDGQC010000044.1:0-13057 GCA_042219375.1 Halolamina sp.
TACGGCGACTTCTCCCCGGCCGCAACCGCCACCTCCAGCCAGTTCTCCTCCGGCGGGAGCGGGCAGGAGAACGTCTCGCTGAACGCACAGAACGGCGAATAGGCGAGGTTGAAATCGAGCGTCACCACGTCCCCGTCCTCCAGGTCACGGTCGGGCTCGAACTCCATGTATCGCCCGCCGTGGTAGGTCTGCTGGCCCGTCGTCTTGTCCCGGAACGGAACAAACAGCGTGTCGTCGTCGCTCGTCTCCTGCTGGTAGGCGTGGAGTTCACAGTCCTCCCCCCGGAGTTCGAACGAGAAGGTGGCGACCCGGAGGTAGCGCACCGGCGGGCCGTCGGTCGTCTCCATCTCCACGGGCTCGGGGTCGTCGTGGACCGTCACCTCGGCCTCGACGCGGTGCTCGGCGGACGGTTCGAAGTAGTCCAGCCCCTCGAACGCCTCGCGCTCCTCCGGCGGTACCGGGGACTGGGGGTGCTCGGCGAAGAACTGGTCTTTCTCCGCGCGGTTCTCGCGCAGTCGCTCAGCCCACTCGGCGTCGCTCTCGCTCATACTCCGACTACCGGGGCGACGGGTTTGAGTCCGGCGCTCGGGCGCGGACTGCCGGTGGGCCAACCACTAAATCGTGGCTTGCGCTACCACGAACCGATGTACGTTATCGAATGCGGCACGCTCGTAGACGGCGTCAGCGACGAACCAATCGAGGACGGGCGCGTGGTCGTCGAGGACGGCCGCGTCGTCGAGGCCGGCGCGGCCGAGCACGTCGATGTGCCCGACGAGGCGGAGCACGTCGACCACTCCGAAGCGACAGTCGTTCCGGGACTCATTGACGCCCATCTCCACCTCTTCGGGAGCCGGTCGATGGAGCCCTTCGACTGGCTCCGGGAGTCCAGCGAACTCGGCGCCGCGCGCGCGACGGCCGACCTCCGGAAACTGCTCGGGTCGGGGTTCACCAGCGTCCGGGACGTGGGCAGCGAGACGGGGCTGGCCCTCCGGGAAGCGGTCGACGACGGCACCATCCCCGGGCCGCGTGTCTACACCAGTTGGCGCAGCCTCTCCCAGACGGGCGGACACGGCGACAGCCACTACCTCCCCTACGAGTGGGCGGCAAGCGAGCAAGGCGGTGGCGGCCTCGCTGACGGCGCCGACGAATGCCGGAAGGAAGCCCGCAAGCGGATTCGGGAGGGCGTCGACCTCATCAAAATCATGACCACCGGCGGCGTGCTGAGCGAGAAGGACGCCCCGGACCAGAGCCAGTTCACCGACGCGGAGATTCAGGCGTTCACCGAGGAGGCTCACCGGGTCGGCATCCCTGTCGCTTCCCACGCCCAGGGCGCGCCGGGTATCAAGTCCGCGCTCCGCAACGGCGTCGACACCATCGAACACGGCTTCTACATCGACCAGGAGTGTCTGGACCTGTTCGAGGAAACCGGCGCCACGTTCGTCCCGACGCTCGCAATCATGCACCGCCTCGTCACCGAGGGCGACGAGCACGGGGTTCCTGAATACGGGCTTGAGAAGGCCCGAAACGCCCGCGACGCGCACTTCGAATCGACCCGGAAGGCCTACGAGGCAGGCATCCCCATCGCGCTCGGAACGGACTTCCTCGGGCCCGAACTGGTCCCGCACGGCAAGAACGCGCTCGAAGCCGAACTGTTCGTCGACGAAATCGGCATGAGCGAGCACGAGGCCATCGTCGCCGGCACCGCGACGGCCGCCGAGACGGTCGCCGACGACGACATCGGGACCCTTGAGGAAGGGAACCACGCCGACATCGTCGCCTTCGAGGACTGCCCGCTCGCGGATATTTCGAACCTCCACGAGCCGAGCACGGTGTACAAGGGCGGGGAGGAGGTGGAACTGTAACGGGGAGCGGACGGTTCGCGCTCTACTCGACCATGTCGTACTCGGTCACGAGCGAGTCGAACTCCTCGCCCAGAAAGTCCGCGACGTACGCCTCCAGACAGTCCTGACAGAGCCGTTCGACGCGTGACGGCTGTGGCACCTCGATGAAGTCGCGTCGGACGATTTCGGTATGGACGCCGGTCTTCGAGAACTCTCTTCCGCACCGAACGCATTCGTACGTTGTCCCCTCCATACGTATAGTTCGTGATTAGCCGTCTATGAGTGTTGGGGCAGATACGTACGAACCGCCGACCGGTTCTGCACGGTCAACTGGGCCGACAACCGCGGGACGGCGCAACCGCTACGCCCCGAGACGCTCGGGGCCTTCCCCGATTCCCAACTCGTCCGCGATGGCCCGCCGCTTCAGCAGGCCGAACCCACTGACGATGAGCAGGAACCCCCCGACCGTCGTCGCTGTAATCGTCTCCTGCAGGAACAGCCACCCCGAAAGCGCCGCGAACACCGGCGCGACGTAGGACACCATATTGATTTCGATGGGGCCGAGTCGCTCCAGCAGGTCGAAGTAGACCAGGAAGCCGGCGGCGCTGGCGGCGATGGCGAGATACCCCATACTCGCGACGGCGACGGGGGTGAGGGTCACGTCGGTGACCGCCTCGCCGAGGCCGACGCTGATGACGTGCATCAGCGCGGCGCCGCCGAGCATCGACCACGCCTCCATCGACTCGATGGGCATCTGCGCGTCGATCCACCGCGTCAGCACGCTCCCCAGCGCGAACGACGTGGCGGCGGCCAGCACCAGCAGTTTGGCGACGGTCCCGCCGGCCAGCAGGTTCGACGGGTCGGGGTTCGCAAGCACGACCGCGCCCGCGAGGCCGAGCAGGAGGCCCACAACCCCCGGCAGTTGTAGCCGTTCCTCGGGCAGGAACAGCCGTGCGAAGCCGGTCGTGAGTAGCGGACTCAGGCTGACGATGACGGCGGCGGAGCCGCTGGTGACCGCCGGGTCGGTTTCACCGATGAACAGGAACGCGTGGTAGCCCGCGATGAGCAGCGTGGCGCCGACGACCACCAGCGCCAACTCGCCGCGACCGCGCGGGACCGGGTCGTCGAGCACCCACCACGCGTACCCGAGCATCAGTACGCCCGCGATGTCGTACCGCACCGCCGCGAAGAGAACGGGCGGAAAGAACGCCAGCCCGGCCTTGATGGCCATGAACGCTGACCCCCAGACCGCCGCCAGCAGGAGGAAGAACCCGAGGTTCCGGTAACGGCTCATGTAGTCGGCAACAGGTCGCCAGGTTTAGGCACTCCGTTCCGGGCCGAGGATTCGTTCTCGTGTTACTCTTCTCAGCCGGCCCCCCGTTCCTGTTTCAACCCCCGGAGCAGGTCCTGTCGGGTGACGATACCGACCAGTTCGTCGTCCTCGATGACGGGGACGCGGTTGATATCCCGCTCGCTGTCGGCAAGCAGCGCCAGCAGGTCGTCGAGGCTCGTGTCGGGGTCGACCGCCACCACGTCGGTGGTCATCACCTCGCGAATCGGATCGTTGACGTGGGTCGCCAAATCGAGGCCAAGGTCGAGGTCGTCCCACGAGGCGTCGATGGCGTAGGTCAGCGTGTCCACGAACGGCGGGAGGCCGATGGGAATCCAGAGCACGCGGTCCTCCACCTCGAACAAGTCAACCAGGTCGCCCTCGGTGACGATGCCGACCACGTCGCCGTCCTCGACGACCGGGAAGCCGCCGTAGGGCACCTCGGCGAGCCGACCCAGCACCTCGCTCACCTCGGCGTCGGGGGAAACCGTCTCCACGTCGTAGGTCATTACGTCGGACGCGTCCATACCGGAGGGTCGGCCGGGGGTTACGTCAACGTTGCTGCTGGTGTGAGCGGTCGAGCCAGCGGAAAAGCGTGACCGGCCAACCCGGGCCGCCGGCCGTCAGCGGTCCTTCCGCCGGACGACGGCGGTGTTACCGAGGCGGTCACCCAGCCGTTGTCGGCGGGAACTCAGCGCCAGCGCCACGAACCCCACGAAGTAGAAGCCGATGGAGTCCACCGCCCGGAGCAGGTTCCGCACCACGACGCCCCAGAGCCCCGCCCGCTCGCCGTCTTCGGCGATGACGACGATGCCGGCGAGCAGTTTCCCCGGCGTCGCCCCGAGCGTCGCCTCGAAGACGATGCCGTAGACGGCCCAGAGGCCGACGCCGACACCGAACCACATCGCCGAGTAATCGTGCAACACGAGCAGCGGCGCGAACCCGAGCACCGAGAAGACGTACCAGAGGTAGAACCCGATAATTACCGCCGGCGCGAGCGTCGCCCGCTGGTCCAGGCCGAGGCCACCGAACGTGACCAGGCCCGCGTACAGCACCCCGAAGACGATGACGGAGTCCGCCAGGGTGGCCACGATGCGCCGGCCGATTACCTCCTGCTCGGTCCCGGTCAGCCCGGGGAACCGCGAGTCGGCCGTCCCGTCTGACTGGTCGCTCATGTGAAGCGGAGCCGTTCTTGGGCGGCGGCGTCGGTCGGCCCACTCAACAGGATTTCCTCGACGGTGCGGGCTTCGTACACCTCCAGGTCGGCCACGCCGGTCGCGACGTAGTACGACTCGACGGACGGCATCTGCGGCAGTTCGCCGGAGACGGTCACCCGGACGGCCGTCTCGGGCCAGAGTCGCGGGAGCGGCTTGCACTCGTCGCTCCCCGCCAGCGGCGTGGGTTCGTCGCCGGCGGGACCGGTCGCGACGGTCACCTCGCCGAACTCCGGCAGGTCCGTAGACCAGCGGAAGAACACCCGCGCCCCGAGTTTGCCCTCGCGGAACTTCTCGGGGTAGCGGTGGTCAGCCGCGTAGCCCACCAGTTTGGCGGTGCGGACGCCCGTGTCGAGGTGGAGCGTCTCCTCGACGTAGTGGATGGCGTCGTCGTCCCGGCCGGCGCAATGGCACGCGTACCCTGCGAGCACGCGCGCGGCCAGCGAGCCGTCGTCGGATGCCGCGGTGACGGCGTCGTCGAAGGCCTCGACCGCGCGGTCGAAAGCCCCGTCGGAAAGCGCCGCGGCGCCGGCCTCGATACGCTCGCGGGCGTCGCCGTCGACGGCGAGCGCCGAGAGCGTCTCGGGGTCGTGACTGACCATGAACGAGTAGACCGCCGTCTCGTAGGCGGGCAGCGAGAGCGTAGCGTCGTGCTGGAGCGTGGCCTCCACGCCCTCGTCGGCCAGTTCCGCGAGCACGTCGTCCGCACAGGTCTCGATGAACCGCTCCGCTTCCTCGTCTAACTCCTCGTCGGCGGCTTCGGTCACGTTCTTGCGGAACCGGTCGCGTTCGGCGACGTGGAGCGCCGCCTCGAACGCTTCCGTGAGCGTCTCCCGGGAAGCCTCGTCGTCGACCACCCGGGGGCCGCCACAGAGGTCACGGAGGCCGTTGAGCACGAGCGTGCGGGAGAGCTGTTCTGCCGCGGTGCTCATGCGCCGCCCTCTGCGTCCACGTCGTGGATGCTGCCCGAGGGGCCGCCCTCGCGGCTCCCGGGCTTGTCGTCGTCGTACCGGTGACAGACGACCCGCCGGCTGTCGTCGTCGCCGACGGTCACCTCGCGTGGCACGTCCGACTCGCAGACGCTCGTGTACTTCTCGTCGAGGCGGTCACCGGCGGCGTCGTTGCCCTCCTCGACCAGCAGGTTGATGGCCTCCTGAACGTCCGAGCGGGCGGGTTCGGGGAGTTCGACCTGGGTCGCGTCGGTGACGTCCGCGCGCTCGATGTACTCCTCGTACAGCGCCTCGCGGACGGCCTCGTCGTCGGTTGCCTCGTCCTGGGCTTCGAGTTGGTCACGTACTGCGTCCACGTCGATGCCCTCGTTGCGCAGGCGGGCCTTGAACTGGAGCAGGCGGCGCCACTCGTCCTGGGTGCCGGACCAGTCGTCTGTCGGGATGACCCGCGGACACCGCGGGTGGAACCGACAGCCGGTCGGCGGGTCGATGGGCGTCGGCACGTCGCCCTCAAGCGGGATGCGCTCCCGTTCGACAGTCGGGTCCGGTACCGGAATCGAGGAGAGCAGCGCCTGCGAGTAAGGGTGTTCCGGCTCGCGGAACAGGTCGTCGGTGTCCGCGGTTTCGACAATCTCGCCCAGATACATCACCGCCACGCGGTCGGTGATGCGCCGGATGACCGAGAGGTCGTGGCTGATGAACAGCATCGTCAGCCCCATCTCCTCCCGGAGGTCGTCGAGCAGGTTCAGAATCTTGGCCTGCACGCTCACGTCGAGCGCGCTCGTGGGCTCGTCGGCCACGATGAGTTTCGGCTCGACCGCGAGCGCGCGGGCAATCGCCACCCGCTGGCGCTGTCCGCCGGAGAACTCGTGTGGGTGCCGGTCGAGCATATCCCGAGCCAGCCCCACCTTCTCCAGCAGTTCGCCCGCCCGGTCGATGCGCTCCTCCTTGGTGTCGCCGACGTCGTGAACCTTCATCGGCTCGACGAGGGTCTTGCGCACCGTGTAGCGCGGGTTGAGCGACGCGAACGGGTCCTGGAAGATCATCTGGGCCTCGCCGCGGAACGCCCGGAGTTCGTCGTCGTCGTACTCCGTGATGTCGGTCCCCTCGTAGCTGACGACGCCGCCCGTCGGGTCGAGCAGCCGCAGGGCCGCGCGGGCCAGCGTGGATTTCCCACAGCCGGATTCGCCGACCAGCCCAACGGTTTCGCCCTCGCGGATGTCGAGGCTGACGCCGTCGACGGCCCGGACCTGCGTCGGCGAGCGGCCGGGTAACAGACTGGTCACCCAGTCGCCTTCCGCGAAGTACTTCTCGAGGTCGTCCAGCCGGAACAGCACGTCGTCGGGTATGGCTGACTCGGTCGTCGTTTCAGCACTCATTGTGGGTCCTCCCAGATACAGGCAGCGTAGTGGCCGTCATCGACCTCGCGGAGCCGCGGGTCGACCGACTCACACTCCTCGACGGCGTAGGGGCATCGCGGCGCGAAGTGACACCCCTCCGGCGTGTCAGAGAGGTCCGGTACCTCGCCGCCGATGGGTTCGAGTTCCTGGTCCGCCCTCGCCGGGTTGGGCACACAGGAGAGCAGCCCCTTGGTGTAGGGGTGGCGCGGGTCCGCGAACAGCGACTCCACGTCCGCGTACTCCACGATACGGCCGGCGTACATCACCGCCACTCGGTCACACACCTCGGCGACGACGCCGAGGTCGTGGGTGACCAGCAGCACCGCCATGCCGATTTCGCGGTTCAGCTCCTTGATGAGGTCGAGTATCTGTGCTTCGATAGTCACGTCGAGCGCCGTCGTCGGCTCGTCGGCGATGAGCAGGTCGGGTTCGTTTGCCAGCGCCATCGCGATCATCGCGCGCTGGCGCATCCCGCCGGAGAACTGGTGGGGGTAGTCCTCCACCCGGTCCTCCGGGGAGGGAATCCCCACCTGCCGCATCAGTTCGACGGCACGCTGGCGGGAGGCGTCCATCTTCATCTCCTCGTGGACGCGGAGCGGCTCGCCCACCTGCCAGCCGATGTCGTAGACGGGGTTGAGCGCGCTCATCGGTTCCTGGAACACCATCGAGATGCGGTCGCCACGGAGCTGGCGCATCTCCTCTTCGGATTTCTCCAACAGGTCCTCACCCTCGAAGTTGATGCTCCCCTGCGGGATGTAGCCGGGGTCCTGAATCAGCCGCATCAGCGAGAGGCTCGTGACGGATTTGCCCGAGCCGGATTCGCCGACGAGGCCGACGATCTCCCCTTCGTCGATGCCGAAGGAGACGCCGTCGGCGGCACGCACGGTCGCGCCCTCCGTATCGAACCGCGTGTGGAGGTTCTCCACGGAGAGAAGCGCGTCCTCGCGGGCGATGAGTTCGTGTTCCTCGGCGGTGGCCGGCGACGAGCGCGGGCCGTGGTCGTTGAGTTCCTGACTCATGCTTCGGGCCCTCCTTCGGTCGCCGAACGTGGGTCGAACTCGTCGCGGAGCCCGTCACCCAGCAGGTTCAGCGACAGCACGGTGATGAAGATGGCGATGCCCGGGAAGGTGGATATCCACCACTGAGCGGGCAGGTAGTTCCGCCCGTCGGCGATGAGCACGCCCCACGTCGGCGTCGGCGGTTGGACGCCGAGCCCGAGGAAGGAGAGGGACGCCTCGAAGATGATGGCCGTCGCCACGTGGAACGTCGCCTGCACGAACACCGGGGCGAAGGAGTTCGGGATGACGTGTTTGAACAGTATCTGCATGTCCCCGAGCCCGGTGTTCTCGGCGGCCTCGACGTACTCCTCCTCCTTGACCGATAGCACCTGCCCGCGTATCAGGCGGGCGTACTGCGGCGAGTAGACGATGCCGATGACGAGGATGACGTTGCGGATGTTCGGTCCCAGCGCGCCCACCAGCGCGAGCGCGATGACCAGCGCGGGGAACGAGATCATCACGTCGGTCACCCGCATCAGCGCCTCGTCGATCCACCCGCCGGCGTAGCCCGCGACCGAGCCGATGGGGACGCCGATGGCCATCGCGAGCGAGACGGCGAACAGGCCGACCAGGAGCGAGATACGGGCGCCAGCGAGCACCCGGCTGAAGATGTCTCGGCCCGTCAGGTCCGTTCCCATCGGGTGGGCCAGCGACGGACCGGTGAGGCCGGCCTGGTAGTTCGGCGAGACGGGGTCGTAGGGCGCCAGCGTGAACGGCTGTACCGGCACGCCGAACAGCTTGATTGGCTGGGCGAGCACCGCGGCCAGGATGATGGCCACGAGCACCCAGAACGATACCTGCGAGGTCCGATCCAGCCGGCCGTAGAGCTCGACCGTCTTCCGGGCGCGGTTCTCGATGCGCTCGGCGAGCTCCGGCTGTTCGTACGTACCACTCTGCGTTTCGCTTTCAGTCATATCTAATCCTCGGGTCTAAGACGGCGTACATCAGGTCGACGAACAGGTTCGCGAACACGAAGACGGATGCGATGAACAACACGATTCCCTGGATGAGCGGGAAGTCGCGCTGGAGCACCGCCTGGAACAGCAGGCGGCCGATACCGGGCCACTGGAACACCTGCTCAACGACGATTGAGCCGTTCAGCAGGAACCCCAGCTGGAGCCCCATCACGGTCAGCACCGGGATGAGCGCGTTCCGGAACGCGTGAATCATCACGACGGCCTTCTCCCGGACGCCTTTCGCGCGGGCGGTGCGGACGTAGTCCTCGTTGAGCACCTCGACCATCGACGCCCGGGTCAGCCGGGTCGTCAGCGCCGAGAAGCCAAGCCCGAGCACCGCGCCGGGGGCGATGACGTGCCGGAGCCAGCCGAAGAAGTCCTGGTTCGGCGAGACGTATCCGCCGGCCGGTATCAGCTGTGGCAGCCCGGTCGCGTCCGGTATCCACAGCGCGAACAGGAGGATGACCATGATGCCCAGCCAGAACGCCGGGATGGAGATGCCGGTGAAGGCGATGACGCGGCCGAGGTTGTCGACCCACGTGTCCTTGTACACCGCGGAGGCGACGCCCACCGGGATGGCGATGAACAGCGCGACCAGGAACGCCACGATGGTGAGTTGCATCGTCGGCCAGATGGCGTCGGCCATGATGGTCGTCACCGGTCGCTGGTTGGCGTAGGACGTTCCCAGGTTCCCCTGGAGCGCGCTCCAGAGCCATTTGGCGTACTGGATGTATATCGGCTGGTCCAGCCCCAATCTGGCTCGAAGCGATGCGATCTGTTCCGGCGTCCGCGAGGACGGCGGCAACAGCACCGCGACGGGGTCCCCCGGCACCAGTTTCAACAGCAGGAAAACCACGGCCGTAACGCCGATGAACACCGGAATCAGCAACAGTATGCGCTTCAGCGCGTATTTACCTAATCCCATAGTTAAAGAGAGAAACGGCGGGGCTTATGCGCTTGCTTCTCCCTTCCAGACGGCTTCGAGGTCGATGGTGAAGGAGGGGTAGGTATTGAAGCCGTTCACGTCCGCGCGGAAGGCCTGGTTGACGTTCCACCAGACGCCGTGAATCTGGGGGGTGTCTTCCATGATCTGCTTCTGGGCCTTCGAGTAGAGTTCCTTGCGCTCCTCGCGGCTGGTGGCCTGTCGCGCGTCCTCCAGCCACTGGTCGACGTCGTCGTTGGAGTAGTACGAGACGTTCAGCCACGCGTTCGTGTGGAACGTGATGTAGCTGTACCCGTCCGCGCCGAAGCCGTAGGTCAGGTCCTCGACGTGCGAGTTGTAGTCAGAAGGTGGGCCGACCTTGTCTTTCGGCTTGAACGTCTCGGGGTCCCAGGCGCCGATGGTCGGGCCCCACGCCGCGGCCTTCTCCTTGGGCGTGATCTCCATATCGAGCCCGATGTTGCTGTAGTTCTGCTGCATGATGGTCGCCGAGTCGGTGAACAGCGGCTGGTTCGTCGGCGAGCAGTTGAACGACAGCCCCGCCTCGCCGGCCTCCTCGGCCAGCGACTGCGCCTTGTCGGGGTCGTGTTTGTACTTGACGACGGAGTCGTCGTAGGCCCAGTGCCACGGCGGGAAGATGCTCCAGCCGGGCGTCGCGAAGCCGTTGAACTTCGTCTGGACAAGCGCCTGCTTGCTCATCCCGTAGGCCAGCGCCTTCCGCATCTTCTTTTTCGTGAACGGCTCGAAGGTGCGGGTGTTGACGTAGAGGCTCATCAGCGAGGAGCCGGGGCGGCTGTTGATGTTGACCTCTTCGGTGTCCTGAAGCTCCTTCACGTCGCGGGCCGGCACCATCTCGGAGATGTCGATGTTGCCGGTGTTGATCTGGGTCTTGCGCACCGAGGACTCGGGCACGATGTTCCACCGGACCTTGTCCAGGTAGGGGAGCGCGTTGCCGTTGTCGTCGGTCTTGAAGTAGTCGTCGAACTTCTCGAACGTGTAGTGGTCGTCGGCGCGGCCCTCGACGAACTCGAAGGGGCCGGTCGCCCAGACGCCGTTGTCGACGGTCCCGAAGTCCTTGCCGTATTCCTCGATGGCCGCCGGCGGCGTGACCGTCATCCGGCCGTCCGCGAGTTTGTAGAGGAACGGCGCGTACGCCTGCGAGAGGTTGAACGTGATTTCGTAGTCGCCAGTCGCCTGAACCGAGTTCTCCACGTCGAGGCCTTCCCCGACGAGGATTCCTTCGTAGTCCGCACGGGCCGGGGACTGGACCTTCTCCTCGTCCAGGTCGCCCCAGTAGTCCTCACTCAGGATTCGGTGGTAGACGTCGACTACCTTCTGTGCGGTGACCTCGCCGTAGTCACCGTGGAACTGGACGCCCTCGTGGAGTTCGAACACGTACTTCGTCCCGCCGTCCTGGGGTTCGGGAACCTCCTTCGCCAGGTCGGGAACCAGTTTCCCGTTCGGCGTGACATCGACGAGGCGGTTGCCGTAGTTCCCCGCCAACTGAGAGGAGGACGTGTCCGTGTAGTGGTGCGGGTGGAGCGTGAACGGGTCGGACTGCAGCGCGACCGTAAGCTCACCGCCCGCCTGAATCTCGCCTTCAGCCTCCGTCGCGGTCTCTACATCCGTGTTGCCGCTGCTCGTCGGGGTTTCGGTAGGCGTATCCGTCGCCTCACCGCCCGAGTCGGCACAGCCGGCGAGCATCGTGCTCGCCCCAGCAACACCGGCTGCCCCGGTCTTGAGGAACGAACGCCGTTCGATTCGGTTAGCCTTCTGTGACATACGTACTCAGGCAAGAATCGGGGGATAATGAGCTTTTTGTTGATGTTTCAAGGTTTCGGCGTCTTTAGCGGTTGCAGACGGTCACGTGCCGGCGTTCGTGACTCGGCCCTGTCGGCGTCGAAGAACGCCGCTATCCCGCAATCAGGGGGCCGGGAAAACGATCGTACCAGGAGGCTGGGGAGCCAGCGCCGGGACGGACCGGCGCTACTCCTGCTGTGCGTCCACGGCGGCGACGCCGGCGAGGTTGACGATGTCTTTCACCTCGTCGCCGCGTTGCATCACGTGGACGGGTTTGTCCATGCCGACGAGCATCGGGCCGATGGCCTCGGCGCCGCCGAGGCGCTGGAGCAGTTTGTAGGCGATGTTGCCCGCTTCGAGGTTCGGGAACACCAGCACGTTCGCGGCGTCGTCCAGTTCCGAGAACTCGTAGGTGTCGGTGAGGATGTCCTCGACGACGGCGGTGTCGGCCTGCATCTCGCCGTCCACGGGGAAGTCCGCTTCCGGGTCCGCACGCAGGGCGGCCGCGGCGTCGCGGGGCTTGCGGGTGCCCTCGTTGTCCACGGAGCCGAAGTTGGAGTAGGAGAGCAGCGCCGCGCGGGGTTCGACGTTGAACCGGCGGGCGAGTTCGGCGGTGTGTTTGGTGATTTCGGCGAGCACCTCCTCGGTTGGGTCCTGGTTCACCGTCGCGTCCGCACAGAACACGACCCGGTTCTTGAACGTCAACATGTAGACGCCAGCGGCGTACTCCGCGTCGTCGGCGGTGCCGATGACCTCCAGCGGCGGCCGTAGCGCCGACGGGTAGTGATGAGTCAACCCCGTCAGGAGCGCGTCGGCGTCGCCCTGTTCGACCATCGCGCTCCCGAGGTAGTTGGTGTCCCGGCGGACCAGTTCGCCGGCCTCGCTCCGGGTGATTCCCTTCCGTTGGCGGAGTTCGTAGAGGCGCTCGGCGTACGCCTCGGTGTCGTCGGTGCGTGGGTCCACGATGTCCGGCGAGAAATCCAGGCCGAGGCGGCGTACCGTCTGCTCGATTTCGCTTTCGTCACCCAGCAGCACGGGGTCGGCGATGCCCTGCTCCTGGATCTGCGCGGCGGCCCGGACCATCTTCTCGTCGTTGCCCTCCGCCAGCGCGACCCGCTGACGGTTGTTCTTGGCCTTGTTGAGGACGACCCGCATCATCTCGCGGGACTTGCCGAGGCGGGCCTCAAGCCGTTCAGCGTACTGCTCGGTGTCGATTTCGGTTCGGGCGACGCCCTCCTCCATCGCCGCCTCGGCGACGGCGGGCGCAACCTGGAACAGCACCCGCGGGTCCACGGGCTTGGGGATGACGTACTCCGGCCCGTACTGGAGTGGCTGGTCGCCGTACGCTTTCACGACGGCGTCGGGCACGTCCTGCCGGGCGAGGTTCGCCAGCGCCTCGGCGGCCGCGCGCTTCATGTTCTCGGTGATGTGAGTCGCCCGGACGTCGAGGGCACCCCGGAAGATGAACGGGAAGCCGAGCACGTTGTTCACCTGGTTGGGGTAGTCCGAGCGTCCGGTCGCCATGATGACCGTGTCGTCGCGGGCCGCCCGGGCCTCCTCGTAGCCGA
>JBDGQC010000177.1:0-12998 GCA_042219375.1 Halolamina sp.
TCTGCCTCGACACCGCCCACATGTTCGCGGCGGGCTACGACCTCTCGACGCCCGATGCCGTCGACGAGACGGTCGCGGAGTTCGACGACGTGGTCGGGACCGAGCACCTCTACTGCATCCACCTCAACGACTCGAAACACGACTGTGGCACCAACAAGGACGAGCACGCCCACATCGGCGACGGCCACATCGGCGACGACGGGATGCGCCGAATCGTCAACCACCCCGAGTGGCGCGACCAGCCGTTCGTGCTGGAGACGCCGACGGAGGACGGCCGGAGCTACAGCTGGAACGTCGAGCACGTGAAAGAGCTCAGGGAGGAATGAACCGCCCGTACGGCCGGCCGACAGCGATATAAGCCCCACCCGATTGCGGTTGGGTATGACACAGGAGCGTGTCGCAACGCCCGAGGTGTCGTTCTCGCTCTCGGGCGAGGACCTGACGCTCCGCGACGAGGCGGGCGGCGGCGAGGTGCTCGTCGAACTCGACGGCGAGACATCGCTCACGCCCGCGAGCGAGTCGTGGTTCGACGTGCCGATGGACGGTGCGGTGAGTTTGGAAACAACATCACTCGCCTTCCCGCACAACACGGCTGTGTGGCTCCGCGGCGCCGGCGGCGAGGCTCACGGCCGCCTCACCGAACGGGAGACGTCCGTCGCAGGTGGCGGCACGTTCATCGACGTTTCGGCGGCGATGAAGGTCGTCGTCTACGTAGAGCGAGGGTCGGTTAGTGGCCACATCGTCGAACGTGACGAAACCTCGGGGTTCGCTGTCACCGAATTCGATGGGCCAACCAGGGTGATAATCGGCGTTCGGTCGGTTCACGAACGACCGACGGCGACGATGACGGTACCCCACGATGTCGAGGGACTGATGGAGGCGGTTTCGCACCTCGGTACGTCGATGAAGGAGTGGTCCGCCGAGCGTTCGTGGCCGACGCTCCGTGGGCACTCGCCGGCAATCGAACTCGGCGACGAACTCCGTATCCCTGATCGGCTTGCGAAACCCGAAACCGGCGTGACCGTAGCCGTCCCGCCGGAGGTAGGCGACGTGCTTCGAGTGGCGCCGCTGGCCCACTACTTCGGCGCCGACCTCGTCCCAGCGGATACCGCGGAACTTCGAATCTGTGGCCACGCCGAGACGCTCGGACGCGGACGTGAACTCGAACGCTCCGTGGACGAACTACTGGCGCGTGCGCTCGTCCTGGACAGCCTCGTGCGAATCGGCGGCTACTACTCCCTCCCGCGCTACGAGTACGAGGAACTCGCGCCGACGCTGCCGTTCTACCCACCCGAACTCGACGACCAACCGGTCGATCGACAGTTGCTTGAGTACCTTGAGATCCCGTTCGAGGAACTCGCACCGTACGTGCCGCGCTGGTCGGGGACGGCGACGCTCCGGCCGTCGGTCTCCGAGGCGACGGCGCTGCCATATCTACTCAACTCGCTTGCGCGGATTCACGTGACTGCGGACGCACAGCCTCGTCCCGATCCCGAGACGTTTGCCCAATTCTCGACGGCCACCAACGTCCCGACGGGTGTGGCCTCTCTCGGCGAAGACGGTCGTCGGGCGGCGATGGCGTACGAGCGCTCATCCCCGGAACGGTCGTCCGTCCTGGTAATCGGCGATGAAGCGCCCGGGCAAAGCTGTTTCCGCCGGACGAACTGGCAGTATCACGAGGTAGATGGCGGCGTACCGACCCCCGATCACCGCGAGTCGGTGACCAAAGCCGAACTCGACGCCGCACTCGCGGCGAACCCGCTCTACGTCCACTACGGTAACCGCGTGACTGAGGAGGGTTACGTCTGCTCTGACGGCGTGCTCTCGTTCAAGGACGTCCCGCCTGCGGCGGTCGGCGCCGTTTCGTTTGCGTGGCACCAGGCCGAGACAGCCTCGGTCGCAGGGCTGCTCGATACCACGACCGTCGCCTGCCTGACCGACACGCCGATGGAACCGCGGGTCGCTGAAGCGTTCGGGAAGTACCTCGTGCTCGGCTATCCGCCGGTACAGGCGGCGCGGGCCGTCGGACTCGGTGACGCGTTCCGGTTCGTTGGGGATGCGGCGCTCTCGCTCGTGGACCACGCCGATGGCACGCTTCCGGTCGTCTTCCACGTAGAGCGGGCTGACGACGGGAGCTTCCGTGCGTCGTTCTGCTGCCGGGTTTCGCGTCGTGACGGCCTCGGCTCCCTGTTGAACCTGGACTTGGAGGAGAACAGTTCGAGCCACTACCTCAGCGGCCGGTTCTCGCCGATGGCTGCGCCCCTCTCCGTCGCGGACCTCGTCGACATCGCCGAGGGTGACCACCTGCTCCGCTTCACCGGTGCGGTCCCGGATGCAGTCCCGCAGGAATCGGTCCTTCACGCGTCTCGGGAGGACTGGCCTCACGGCCGTGTCGTCGAACCGAAACGAGCGCAGGACGACCCGATATTCCGCTCTTAATCCGCGGGAGACTTACCGCTCCCGTCCGAAGCCCCGCCATGCGACTCCCCGTTCTCGCCGCCGTGGTTCTGACGCTGGTCGTCGCCCCGGTTGCCGCGGTCGGCACACCAGTCTCACCCGCGACGAGCGCCGACGCCGTGACCGCCGAGAACACCATCTCCGGCACCGTCAGCTACCTCAACGGTACGCCCGTCGCCGGCGCGACCGTGCTCGTGGGCAATCAGAGCCTGTTCGAGAACGCTTCGACCGACGAACTCCGGAACCTGGCGGCGGACCCGCCCGCCGACGTGGCGACGGCGAGGACCAACGAGTCAGGTGCCTACGCGCTGACGGTCAACGACTCCGTCAACGCGGAGGCGGTCATCGCCGTCTCCCCGAACGGCGTGAGCCAACTGCGGCGCTACCAGTCAGGGACGGTGAACCTCACCCTCCGCACGACGGAGCCGCTCTCCTTCGAGACGTCGTCGGTGACCAGCGAACCCGGCGGCCGGGCGACGGTCACGTTCACGCTGGAGCACACCGGCGACCAGCCAGTCGAGGGGCTGAAGCTCACCCTCGGCTCGTTGCCGGACGGCTGGAACATCGCTTCCTCCAGCTCCGAGACGGCGACGTACTACGAGGCGAACCGGACGTTCACCTGGGGGACCGTCGCGCCCGGGGAGACCGTTTCGGCCGAGCTGAAACTGTTCGTCGCCATCGAGGCCATCGACGAAGAGGCCGAGACGTTCCAGTTCCCGATGTTCGCGGGGAGTTCGACCCATCCCGTCGATGCCGAGCCCATCGAGGTGACGGTGCGCTACCCGACCGAGCGCCCCGAGCGCACCCGGACAGACATCCCCGGTTTCGGCGTGCCGCTGGCGCTCGCGGCGCTCGCAGCGACCGCCCTGCTCGCGCGCCGCCGCCGGTCGTAGACGTCACCGACCGACTTTTCTCCGCGCCCCGCGCACCCGTTGCCGTGCGCGAGTTCAGCGCCGACTACCTCGAACACACGCGCCGCGGGATGTGGGAGGAGACCGCCGCCCTGGCGCCGCTCGCACTCGACTCCCGCGAGCGCGTGCTGGATGCCGGCTGTGGCACGGGCGAGCTAACCCGCGTGCTCGCCCGCGAGACGCCCGGCAGCGTCGTCGGCGCCGATGCCGACACCGACCTGCTGGCGGTGGCCCGCGAGCAAACCGGGCTCCCGATGGTCGGCGCGGACGCCACCAGATTACCGTTCCCGGACGACAGCTTCGACCTCGTGGTCTGTCAGGCGCTGCTCATCAACCTCCCCGACCCCGCGGCGGCCGTCGCGGAGTTCGCCCGGGTTTCTTCGGACCTCGTGGCCGCGGTTGAGCCCAACAACGCCGCCGTCGAGGTAGATTCCACCGTCGACGCGGAGGAACGGCTGGAGGCCCGCGTCCGTGAGGCGTACCTCGCGGGCGTCGAGACGGACGTGGCGCTGGGCGACCGGGTGGAGACGCTGTTCGAGGACGCCGGCCTGTCGGTCGTCGCCGACCCGGTCTACCGTCACGAAAAACTGGTCGAACCGCCCTACAGCGAAGCGTCAATGGCCGACGCCGCCCGGAAAGCCAGCGGCGCCGGATTGGCTGACCACGAGACCGAGATACGGAACGCGGTCGGGGAGGAGTACGACGAGATCCGGGCGGAATGGCGGGCCATGGGACGGGAGGCGGCCGCCGAGATGGCCGACGGCGAATATCGGCGCCGTGAGGTGGTGCCGTTCGAGGTGACCGTCGGTCGTGTGTAGACGGCCGAGATGAAGCGTCTTAGACCGCCTCCATCGATGCCAACAGCCGACACTTCCGACAGACCTCACCGGATGTCGTCGAGCTACACTCCGCACACTCGTTCAGTTCCCCGCCTGACCCGGAATCGTACGCGTCGGCGGCCAGCGACGCCAGTTCCTCGTAGCCGGACATGATCGAGTGCCGGGTGCCGGGGTGGTTCTCCTCCAGTTTCAGTAGCAGGTCCTGGATTTCGCCGCGATACGCCTCGCTGGCGTGGGGACACTCCGTGATGTGGGCCGGGAGTTCCTCCAGATGGGCGTATAGTGCGACCTCCTTCTCGGGAATGTCCCGGAGCGGCTTGGCCCGCGGGACGAACGATTCGCTCTCCTCGCGGTCGTCGAAGCCGCCGATGGAGGCGTCGAAATGCTTGGCGACCTGGCGGATGTCGCCCTCGAGGAAGTTCATCAGCGCCGTCTGGGCCTCGTCGTCCAGGTTGTGGCCGGTCAGGAGCTTATCCGCGCCCAACTCCTCGGCGTAGCTCTCCAGCAGGTCACGGCGGAACACGCCGCAGTAGGCACACGGCGCCATGTTCTCCGGGTCGTCCTCGACCACGTCGTCCATGCGGACGCCGAACTCCTCCTCGTAGCCGACCACCTCGTGTGCCATTCCGAGCCGTTCGGTGAGTTCCTCTGAGGCGGCCAGGGACTCGTCGCGGTAGCCCTCGATGCCCTCGTGAATCGAGAGCGCGACGAGAGTCACCCGGGGGTCCTTGCCGAACGTCTCGTGGAGAATTTCCGTGAGCACGACGCTGTCTTTCCCCCCCGAGAGGCCGATAACCCACGTCTCGGGGTTTTCGGGGGTCGCGTCGCTGCCGAGGAGGCTGTCCTCGCGCACGCGGCGGCGCACCCGCTTCTCGACCGACCGGGTGAAATGCGCCTCGCAGAGATGCGCGCCGGAGTAGGCGGCGTGCATGACGGCCTCGTCGCCACACCGGTCACAGTCCATCGCCGGCGAGTAGCGGGCGTACGGGGATACGGGTTTCGTCTCCCCCTACCGCAGGGAAACGTCCGGTCGTGTTGCCACTTCCGACGCGAAAACGGGTTAGAACCGAAAGCCGATACGCGTCGTCAGTTCACGCGGGGACCGGAACGGACAAGCGTCGCGTTAGGCCGCAGGCGTCGCGGGCGAGGCCGAATCAGCCTCGGCGGCCTGGAGCAGCTCCTGATAGCGGTTGCGGATGGTGACCTCGCTCATCTCCGTGGCCTCGCTGACCTCGGTCTGGGTGAGCGCGTCGTTGCACAGCACGCCCGCGGCGTAGATCGCGGCGGCCGCGAGGCCGACCGGCGACTTGCCCGAGTGGACGTTCTGGCGCTTGGCGGTCTCCAGCAGTTCGCGTGCGCGGCGCTCGGTCTCGTCCGAGAGGCCGAGGTCGCTGGCGAACCGCGGGAGGTACTCCAGCGGGTCCGCGGGCTGGACCTCCAGCGAGAGCTCCCGCACGATGTAGCGGTAGGCCCGCTTGAACGTGGGCTGGTCGACGCGGGAGACGGCGCTCATCTCGTCGAGGCTGCGGGGGACGTTCCCCATCCGGGCCGCAGCGTGGAGGCTGGCCGTCGAAATCCCCTCGATGGAGCGGCCGGGCAGCAGGTCCTCGTCCAGCGCGCGGCGGTAGATGACCGAGGCCGTCTCGCGCACGTTCTCGGGCAGGCCGAGCGCGGAGGCCATCCGGTCGATCTCGCCGAGTGCCTGCTTGAGGTTCCGCTCTTTGGAGTCGCGGGTGCGGAACCGCTCGTTCCAGGTGCGCAGGCGCTGCATCTTCTGGCGCTGACTGGACGACAGCTGATTGCCGTAGGCGTCCTTGTCCTGCCAGCCGATGTTGGTCGACAGCCCGTCGTCGTGCATCATCTTCGTCGTCGGGGCGCCGACGCGGGACTTCTCGTCTTTCTCCGCGCTGTCGAACGCGCGCCACTCGGGGCCGCGGTCGATTGCGTCCTCGTCGACGACGAGGCCGCAGTCCTCACAGACCGTCTCCGCTTGCGATTCGTCGTTGTGGAGGGCGCCACCACACTCCGGGCAGAGCTGTTCGCTCTCGGCTTCGGCGCGCTCGTCCTCGGTTTCACGGTGGGTCGTATTGGTGCTCATTAGGGTTGGAACCGGAAGCGCCCGACGCCGCTCGTCGGGCTTCCTTCACTCTACGGTAGCACCGACACACGTATAAACCTTTCGCCGAGTTGCACAGCGAATACCCGAACGCTGTATTGCGGTTTTCTCCTGATTTGCCGAACAAAAACGTTTAGTCGGGATTTACGTTTGGTTATCGTTCACACACCCACAGCTCAGTCGCCCCGGACCCGACAGCCGCCCGAATACTCGACGCCCGTGACGGAGTCGATACCGCCCTCGCCGCAGACCGGGCAGTCGGGGTTCTGTTGGTAGGGCACGGTTTCGAAGCTCATCTCCCGCGCGTCGTAGAACAGCAGCCGCCCCGTGAGCGGGTCGCCCATCCCGAGCAGGAGTTTGACGGCCTCGGTGGCCTGGATACAGCCGACGGTGCCCGGAAGCACGCCCAGCACGCCCGTCGTCGCGCAGTCGGGAACGGTCCCGGGTTCGGGCGCCTCGGGGAACAGACAGCGGTAGCAGGGGCCGTCGGGGGTGAGCGTGGTGACCTGTCCCTCGAACTTGTAGATGGCGCCGTGGGCCAGGGGTATCCCCTCGATGCGGGCGGCGTCGTTCAGCATGTATCGCGTCGGGAAGTTGTCCGAGCAGTCCACGACTACGTCGTAGCCCGCGACCAGATCCTGGGCCTCGCTGGGTTCGATGCGCCGATGCATCGGCTCCACGTCGATGTCGGGGTTGAGCGCGGCGACGAACTCCGCGGCGCTCTCGACTTTCGGGCGGCCAACGTCGGCGTCGCGGTGGATTACCTGGCGCTGGAGGTTCGAGCGCTCCACCACGTCGTCGTCCACGATGCCGAGTTCGCCCACGCCTGCGGCCGCGAGATACTGGATGACGGGCGCGCCCAGGCCGCCGGCGCCAACCACCAGCGCGCTGCCCTCCAGGAGCTTCTTCTGCCCCTCCGGGCCTACGCCGTCGAGGATGATGTGCCGGGAGTAGCGGTCGAGCTGTGTCGCGTCGAGGGAGAGGTCGGGCATATCCCACGGTATCGGCCCGGCGTGCATAAGGGCATGGCCACCGGCGGCCCGGCGCGCTCCTGATTCGGCCGCCATTCCTTTGAGAACGGCTGTCGAACCGATAAACGGGTAGTAGTACTGTTGGGGGGATCCCGGAGTGACTATTACGCGAACGGCGAGCGATGACTGACGAGAACAGCAGTTTGAGCGTCATGCTCGCGGCCGTACTGGTCGTAGCGACGTTGACAGGCGCTATCGTATTCACAGACACCGCTGTGGCGGCGGCGGGTGGAGCCATCGATGCGGACCCCGCTGACCCCGGCGCCAACGCGACACACACGGTTTCCGTTGCGGTTTCGGACAACGAGGCCGGCAACGCGCTGGCCGACATCTACGTGAACTACTCGGTAGATTCGGCGTACAACGGCTCGGTCGAGAACGTTACCGTGGGAGACGTCAAACGGGCCGGCATCGACATGGACGGCGACGGGGACATCGACCGGGAGGCGCCCGACCTGAACCGGGTCGAACACCCGCACAACGGAACTCTCGTCTTCGACTTCGTCGGTGATACCGACCTCAAGAAGAACGAGACGGTGATCGTCGTTTTCAACAACACGACCAACCCCGGCGCGGCGGGGAACTACACCGTCGAGACGGACATCAACACCGGGAGCAAGTTCGACCCGTTGACCACCACGCTCGAAATCGGCGAGAACGTCACCGACGAGGAGGCTGTCGAGGAGGAGACTGCCTACGAACCGGCGGACAACCACAACGAGATCATCGACTCGGCGCCGCCGAACCCTGGAAAGACGGTGACCCACCACGTCGCGGTCGCCGTCTCCTCGAACGAGGTGGGGAACTCGCTGAGCAACGTCGTCGTCAACTACCACGCCGACGGGAGCTTCGACGGCTCCATCCAGAACGTCGACCAGGGCGACGTGAAGCAGGCAGGGTTCGACGTTGACGGCGACGGCGACATCGAGATTTCGACGATGGACGACCTCAAGTCGGTCTCGGCCAAGAACGTTGGTGAGACGCTGGTGGTCGACTTCGGCGGGAACTACGGCATCAAGGACGACTACACCTTCATCATCGTCTTCGCCGACGCTGCCAACCCGAGTTCGACCGGGGAGTACGCCGTCGAAGTCGACCTTAACACCCAGTCCACGGCGAACCCCCGCACCGGGTCGCTCGTGCTCGCGAACTTCACCTCGTTCCGGAACATCACCGTAACGAACGTTACCGAAACCGCTGTCGACTACGAGAACACCACCGTCGAGAACACGACGTGGACCAACGTCACCGCCGTCAACGACACGTTCACCGACGTGACCCAGCAGGGGACGGTCTGGGACGAGACAACGGTCGTCGATTCGACGCTGACCACCGCCGCCTGGAACGAGACGACCTACGAGCACGTCACGGTCACCAACGCGACCGTGGTGAACGCGACGTGGAACAACTCGACGGTGACCGACGCCGACTGGAACGACACCACGGTGATGGACACGACTTACCAGAACGTCACTCTCTCCGAGACGGCCTGGGAGAACGTGACGTGGGTGAACGACAGCATCACGGACACGACGCTCGATGAGACTGCCTACGAGAACGTCACCGTCGCTACCTCTACCTGGAACGAAACGACGTGGGAGAACACGACCGTGGAGAACGCCACTTGGACCAACACCACCGCGGAGAACGTCACGGTAACGAACGCGACGCTGACCAACGCGACGTGGTCCAACACCACGTGGGGGAACACGACGGTCGGCAACGCCTCCTGGGAGAACGTCTCGACCGCGAACACCACGTGGGAGAACACCTCCGTGACCAACTCGACGTGGACCGAGACGACGTGGGAGAACGCCACCGCGGAGAACGTCACCGTCGCGAACTCCACGTTCGAGAACGTCACCTTCGTCAACGTCACGCTGACCAACGTGACCATCGCCAACGCCACCTGGGAGAACACCACGGTGACCAACTCGACGGTCTCCGCGTCGAACACGACGGACACGACGTTCGAGAACGTCACTGTCGGTGAGACCAATGTCACAGGGACGACGTGGACGAACGTCACCGTCGACGACGCCAACGTTTCTGACACGGCCTGGACCAACGTGACGGTCACGGACTCCAATGTCACAGAGACGACGTGGACAAACGTCACCGTCGACGACGCCAACGTCACGGAGACGACGTGGACGAACACGACCGTCGCGGACACGAACTTCACGGAGACGACGTGGACGAACACGACCGTCGCGGACACGAACGCGACCGACACCGCGTTCACGAACGCGACAGTCGAGGACGCCAACGTGACTGACTCGACGTGGACCAACGTCACCGTCGATGACTCGAACGTGACCGACACCGCGTTCGTGAACGCGACGGTCGAGGCGACGAACGTCACGGACTCGACGTTCACCAACGTCACCGTCGCGGACGGCAACGTGACCGCTTCCACGTTCGCGAATGCGACGGCCGAGGGGGTGAACGTCACTGAGACGGCGTGGACCAACGTCACCTGGACGAACAGCACGCTTGCCGGGGCCAACGTGACAGCCTCGCAGGTCACGAACCTCACCGTCGAGAACTCCTCAATCCATGACGCGAGGTGGGAGAACGTCACGGTGGCCAACACCACATGGGCCGCGACGAACCTCACCGCGACAGAGTGGTCGAACACGTCGGTCGCGTGGACGTTCCAGAACACGACCGTCGACGGGCTTGCGCTCCACAACGCCTCCGTGGACAACGTCTCGAGCTTCCGGGGGACGAAGGTGCGCTACCTCAACCTGACCGACACCACGTTCCGGAACGTGACGTTCCGCGGCTCGGCGGTCGAGCACACGACGTTCCTGAACGTCACGGCCGACGACATCACCCATCTGGACGTGCGGCTCGAAGACCTCACCGTCGACGACGAGCACGTCGCGGACGCGACCCTCGATAACGAGAAAATCAAGAAGGAGAAGAACTACCTCCAGAAGACCTCGTAATCGCGGCCGCCAGTCCCGGTTTTTTCACGAACTGCCAGTTCCACAGCCTCCTTGGCGCTCCGGTCACGACCGTTCGGTATGCCCACGACCCGCCGCTACCACCTGGCGAAGCGACCAGAGGGCGTCCCGGGCGAGGACGTGTTCGACCTGCGCGAGACGGAGACACCCGAGCCTGGCCCCGGCGAGGCGCTGCTGGAACTCCAGTATCTCTCCGTGGACCCGTACATGCGCGGGCGGATGCGCGCCGGCGAATCGTACTCCGAACCGTGGGACATCGGCCAGCCACTTCGGGGCGGCGCCGTCGCCGAAGTCGTCGAGGAGCAGGGCACGGAGTTCGCGCCGGGTGACCTCGTCGTCGGCAACATGACGTGGGCCGACTACCACGTCGCCGACGCGGGCGGCCTCCAGCGCGTCGACGTGGGCGACCTGCCGGCCTCGACGGCGCTGGGCGTGCTCGGCATGCCCGGCCGAACGGCCTATTTCGGCACGCGCGAGGTCCTGGAACCGCGTGCCGGCGATACGGTGGTCGTCAGCGCCGCCGCAGGGGCGGTGGGTTCGGTCGTCGGCCAGCTCGCCAAGCTCCAGGGCGCCACCGTGGTCGGCTTCGCCGGCAGCGACGAGAAATGCGAAGTGGTCGAGGAGGAGTTCGGGTTCGACGCCTGCATCAACTACGCTGAGACGGATGACTACGGCGCTGCACTCGACGAGGTGGCGCCGGCGGGCGTCGACGGCTACTTCGACAACGTCGGCGGCCCCATCACGGACGCGGTGTTCACGAAACTGAACGTGGACGCCCGCGTGGCCATCTGCGGGCAGATCGCGCTCTACAACGCCGAGGAGACGCCGACCGGCCCACGGAAGCTGGCGAAGCTCATCGAAACCCGCGCCAGGGTGGAGGGGCTGCTGGTTCGGGATTTCGCGCCGCGCTTCGCGCAGGCGACTGCGGACCTGCGCGAGTGGGTCGCCGACGGCGATATCGCCTATCGGGAGACGGTGACCGAGGGGCTGGAGAACGCCCCCGACGCGTTCGTCGGCCTGTTCGAGGGCGAGAACATCGGCAAGCAGGTGGTGAAACTCTCGTAGGCGGCGTCGGCGGTTACGATGTTCGCTCCGCCACACCGTTGACGAGCCGTTCAGCGCCGATGCCCACCCCGACCAGCGCCAGCGGCAGGACAGCGGGAATCAGCATCAGCGCGCTCAAACTGACCAGCGGGACGAGCACCGCGGCCGCGACGAGGGAGAGCACCCCACCGAGGACGAGCGCATGGCGACGGCCGAGCGCGGCGCCGGCACCGACGAGCGTTCCGGCGATTGTGACCGCAGTTAGCCCGATTGCGGCGACCACGTACCGGTCCAGCGCGATGGCACCGGCCATCCCGAGTAGTGCCAGCAAGCCGACGCCCGCGGCCACCAGCGGAAACATGGCGTCGGGGTCGTCGCGCGTTGCGACGCCGATGCCGACGAGGAGCAGTCCCAGCACGGCCAGGACGCCGGCCGCGATGGGGACTTCCGGGATGAGGTCGTTGGCGTACGTGGTGAGCACGTAGCGGGATTCGCCCTTGACGACGACGTACCGGGATTGCTGGACGCTGTAGCTGAACTCGTCGGGGCAGCGGTCGCCGTAGACCGCGACGGACCGCTCGACGCCCTGCGCCCGGTCGAACGCGCGCTGTGCGTCCGGCGAGAGTTGCTCGTACTGCATCACCGGCACCGTGTCGTCAACCTGAACGCTCTCCCCGGGTTCGACATCGTTCATACATTCGGCTGGCTCCTGGAACTGGAGGAGCCCTACCGGACTGGCGAGGCAGGCGAGACCGAGGAGGAGCGCAATCAGGGCGGGGCGGGAAAGGGACACGCCAGGTTCTTTTCGACAATCCGATAAGTACTTTCAGGTATCTCCTCGCGGGACGGTGCCGCCGCTGGCCCGTGGAAACTGCGAAAATCAGGGGTCCGCGAGTCGTCTACTTCCCGCCGCGGTCGCCTGCTGCGACGCTCGGGCGGACCTTCTCCGCGCCCTTGCCGCGGTTGGTGAGGCCACGGTTGGATTTGCCGGCGTTGGTGAGGCCGCGGAACGCGCGACCGGTGTGGTCGTCGTTGCAGATCCAGTTGAGGTCGTCGTCGTTCTGGATGGCTGCGTGCTCCGGGTCCACCAGAATCGCCTCGAACCACTTCTGGGAGCCGTCCTCACCGACCCAGTAGGAGTTCAGCACCCGGAGGTTCGGGTACTTGCGGGAGGCGCGCTCCTCGCCGATGCGCTGGGTGGAGGTCCGGCGGCCGAGGCGGTTGACGCCCTGGCGCTTCGAGCGGCGGCCGGCCTTGTGGCGGCGCTTCCGTGCGCCGCCCTTGCGGACGGCGACGCGGACGACGACGATGCCCTGCTTGGCCTTGTAGCCCAGTTCGCGGGCCTTGTCCAGCCGGGTCGGGCGCTCGACGCGCTCGATGGCGCCCTGGGTGCGCCACTCCTGTTTTCGCTGCCACTGCAGTTCGGCGACTTTCCCGTCGCCGGGGTCCTTCCACGCGTCCTTGATGTGGGAGTAGAAGCTTCGTGCCATTGGTCTGATTGCGGGCGCTTGCGATTCAGTCGGGTGTCGGCGGCTCCGCCGCCTGTGGAGGCGTGTGGCGCCTCCGCCGACCACATTTCGTCCCGAGCTATCGGGTGCCCACTGGCGTCCCGTCGACCAGCGAGTTAC
>JBDGQC010000040.1:0-12573 GCA_042219375.1 Halolamina sp.
GCGTGGTCCTGCCGCTGCGGCATCCGCTGCACGTCGCGACGAGCGCCGCCACGGTAGACCGGCTGTCGGACGGCCGGCTACTAATGGGAATCGCGACGGGCGACCGCGACCCCGAGTTCGACGCGTTCGACGTGGCCCGCGAGAACCGAGGCCGCCTGTTCCGGGAAAGCGTCGAGACGCTCAGAACCGTCTGGACCAACGAGTTCCCGGACCACGAGTTCGAACGCGGGCGTCTGGACGGAAACCTGGACGTCGTCCCGAAGCCCGAACACGGGACGATACCGCTTCTCCCGACGGGGAACGCCCGGCAGACCGTCGAATGGATATCCGACCACGGGGATGGCTGGCTGTTTTACCACCTACCCGATGAGACGCTCCAGTCGTATCTGGAAGACTGGCGCGCCGCCGCAGGAGAGAAGCCGTACGCGATGGCCGTTCGGACCGAACTCGCTGACGACCCGACTGCGGGCCCGGAACCCCGTCACCAGGGCTATCGAGCGGGCGTCGAGTGGTTCCGCGAGTACTTCAGCGACCTACAGGAGATGGGCGTGAATCACGTCCTCGTCGGCCCGACGAGCGATACCGACGACCCCGAAGCGGCGCTCACGCGCTTCGCGGAGGCGGTCATGCACCGCCTCTGAGGGCTCACTCCAGGAGTTCGACGCCGACGAACCCGACGTAACCGAGCGCGAATCCGGCGACGATGACCAGGCCGGCGAGGAACTGATACCGGGGCGTCGGCGGAAGCACGCCCGTTGCGAGCGTACCGCCGAGCACCAGCAATACCGCCCCGACCAGGGAGCCGTACGTTCGCAGGCGTTCATCCATGGGTTCGGATTGGCGGCGCGGGATTATGAGCGGTTCGCTTCGCCCGTAGTAAACCCTCCACCGCTATATATAGTCCCGATATCCAGTAGTTGAGGCTGGTCGTCTCGATGCATACGGCCTTCGGCATAGTTCATAAATAGTATGAAGTCGTAGGTTAGGATAGAACGATGGCACGAATCACCGGGTCCTATCCAGATGACCTCGACCTCCTCATCGAAGGTGCTGTCGAAGCTGGTGTGTTTGGTGGCAAGAGCGATGCGCTGCGAGAGTTCGTGCGTGAATACTTTGAAGACCACGAAAACGAGCGCATCGCGGCTGCGGTCGCCCTCTACGAGCGCGAGCGGATCACACTCGGTGATGCTGCGAGACTCGCTGATGTCGACCGCTGGACGATGCGAGATATCCTCCGTGAGCACGGCGTTGAACTCCGCCTCGGACTCGTTGACGAAGACGATGCAGCCGACGAAGTAGAGGCAGCAAACGAACTCGAATTCGATGATGAGGACTCGGACGACGTGGAGTCACCTGCCAAATGACAGGTGACGATGTTCCAGCGAACCCGAATGTCCTGAACACGACTGTCCTCTCAAACTTTTCATATATCGGCCAACTGTGGGTCGTTACGGGACTCTCTGGAATCTGTACGGTCCCCGTTGTTCGCGAGGAACTCGAACACGGCGTTGACAGTCATCCGTATCTTCGGTCTGCACTCGATACACTCGACGACGAGATACCGGTCGCGCCAATCTCGGACGCCGTCGCAAACAGAGAGGCGGTCGTCGATGACCATCTTGACCCCGGTGAAGCTCAGGCGTTCGCTCTCGCAGACGCACACGATGGTCGACTTTTGACCGACGATGGCGACGCGAGAACGTTTGCGAAAGAACAGGGAGTCACCGTGGTCGGCTCGGTTGGTGTGCTTTTGGCTGCCATCGATGCCGGAAGAGTTAGTGAGGAAACCGCGGACGAATGGCTCTCAACGTGGATTGATGAAATCGGATACTACGTTCCATATCGAAGCATCACGGACTATTGATAACGGATCGGGCTCACGAACTCCCCACGCAGTAGTTGAGACTAGTCGTCTCAATGCGTACGGTTCTCGAATCACGAAGGCCATCCGTTCCACGGCGACCAGCATATCGCGCTCTCGTTGACGTCGAAATCGTGGATTGACAGCCTGATCAAGATTCCGGAGCAAAGTGATCTGAAGCAGTTTCCACTCGTCTATTCGGCCGAAACCACGCACACAGCCCCGCTAAACCTGCTGTAGTCTCAACTTCCTCCAGTATCCGCCACCGGCCGAGGAGTAAAGTCCCCGCGGGTTCCCCTGTCCGTATGCGGTGTCTGGAAACCGACGGGGTCTATCACCCCGACGAGGAACGCGTCGGCCCGGGAACAGTCTGTATCGAGGGCGAGGAGGTGGTTGGACTCTTCGAAGAACCACCCTCCGACGCCGACGAGGTGGAGCAGTTTGGCGGGTATGTTCTCCCGGGACTGGTCGATGCGCACTCCCACGGGCCGATTCGGCCGGGGGAGGGCGACCAACTCGGGCAGATGCGACAGGACCCGGCCACGCAGGCGGTGCGAGCGACCCGAAACCTCAAGCGGGACTTGCGGGCGGGGACCACGACCATCCGTCTGCTCGGCTGTGAGCACAGGTTGGACCTTCGACTCAGCGAGGCCGAGCGCGCGGACGAACTGGCCGCACCCAGAATCCTGCCCTGTGGTGGACACCTCACCCCGACGAACGGGCACGGGCACGCACTCACGGCGACAGACGGGGTCGAGTCCATCCGGCAGCGAATCCGGGAACTCGTCGCGGCCGGCGCCCACCAGATCAAATACTTCGCGACCGGGGGTGTGTCGAGTTCGACCGGTGGGCTGTCGCAGGCTCCCTACACCGACGCGGAGGCGGAAGCCATCGTGGACGAGGCACACAGGCAGGGTGTCCACGTCGCCGCACACGCCCACGGCGGCGCGGGTGCGCGGCAGGCAATCGAGGCCGGCGTGGACACCATCGAACACGCGGGCGCGCTCTCGGCGGACCTCATCGACCGACTCGATGCGAGCGGCTCACACGCGGTCGGGACGTTCAGCATCCTCCACGAACCCGACGGTATCGAGGGCGGCGACGCCGACAACCCGGCGGTGATGGCGAAAGTCGCGGAGGCCCGCGAGCGGGAGCGCGAGGTGTGGGAAACGGTGCTCGACCGGGACATTCCGGTCGCGCTCGGAACCGACAGCATGCACGGACGGCTTCCGACGGAGGTTGAGCATCTCGTGGACCTCGGCGCCAGCCCCGAGCGTGCGCTCCGGGCGGTGACGACCGAGGCGGCCCGCGCTGCGAGAGTGGCAGACGAAGCGGGGCTGGTCGCCGAAGGCCGGACTGCGGACCTGGTGGTGGTCCCGGAGCATCCGGTGGAGAACCCGGCGACCCTCGACGACGCCGTCGCGGTGTTCAAAAACGGGAAGCGCGTCGATTGAGGCGGCTACCGGTCCGCCTGCGCCAGTTCCTCGTCGCTGAGTTTCTCCTCGCCGATACCGAGGAACGCCGACTCGTCTTTCGGCGGGTTGGTGGTGAGAAGGTAGAGCCCCAGCGTCAGCGAGGCGACGATGAGCGATACGTAGACCGCGACGATGGCGAGACTACCCATCGGTCACCTCGTCGTCGGAGTTCGCTTCGCCCCCATCGGGCCGAGGCTCGCCGCCGTCCGTCGTACTGGTCCGGTCCGCGACGTCGTCGAAGAACGGCGCGAGCGTCCGGTCAGACGGCTTGCCGGTCGCCAGCGAGACGGCCACGACGGCGATGAGCGACACGAAGACCCCGGGGATGACCGGGTCGGTCACTACCGACGTGATGGGTTCGGGCACGACGGGGTAGATTTCGGTCCCGATGTGCCAGAGCAGGACGGTCAGGAAGCCACCGACCATCCCGGCGACACCGCCCAAGGTGTTGGCTCGCTTCCAGTGCAAACCGAGCACGAGCGGTATGAAGAACATGCCGCCCATCATCGACGCCTGGAGAACGACGATGAGCTGGACCAAGCCGCCAAGCAGCCCGCTGTTGAGCGCGAGCAGGAACGGGATGGTGCCGAGGATGGCCACGGCAATACGGTTGGCCCAGAGCTTCTGTCGCTCGGTCGCCTCGGTGTTGATGAGTTTCCCGTAGATGTCGTGGGCCAGCCCCGCGCCCGAGACGATCATGATGGAGTCCACCGTCGAGAGGATAGCCGAGAAGACGGCGGCGATGAGCATCGCACCCAGCACAGGGCCGAGCACGTTCAGGCTCATCACGACACTCGCCAGATCCGGCGTGCTCAGGTTCGGGAACAGCACGCGCATCGAGACGCCGAGCACGGCGACCGAGGTGCCGATGATGGCCTGGAAGATGAGCGTGATGCCGATAGCCTGTCGCACGGTTTTCTCGTCCTTCATCGAGTAGATGCGGGTTATCTCGTAGGGCGCGGCGGCGATGGAGAAGCCGAACGCGGCCATGAAGCCGACGATGTCGGCCGTCGAGAGCGCCTGCCCGACGAAGGAGGGGTTGTACGACTGGAAGATGGCGTTGACGGCGCCGACGCCGCCGATGAAGTGCAGCGAGAGCGGGATGGCTACCAGCACGGAGACGGCCATCACCACCGCCTGGACGAAGTCAGTCAGGATGCTCGCGCGCATCCCGCCCACGGAGGTGTAGATGACCGCGGTCATCACCATCACGAACATGCCGATTTCGGGCGCGACGCCCAGGATGGTCTGGAAGACGAGTCCGCCCGCGGTGAACTGCGCGCTCAGGTAGACGGTGTACGCGAGCACGATGAGCGCGGCACCGATGGCGCGGGAGTAGTCCCCCTCGGCGCCGTCGTCGCCGTAGCGTTCGGCCACGAAGTCCGGTACCGTCACCCGACCGAACCGCCGCATCTGGGGAGCGACCAGGATGAGCGAGATTATCCAGCCGGCCCAGAGCCCCGGCCAGATCCAGACGAAGCCGAAGCCGAGCAGGTAGTGGAGGCCGAAGGTCCCCACCAGCGTTCCGGCGCTCATCTGGGTCGCAGACAGCGTTGCGCCGCCGACCAGCGGGCCGACGTTCCGGCCGGCCACGAGGAAGTCCTCCTCGGTGCTGGTCGTCTTGAAGCCGTAGTAGCCGATGCCGAGCACGACGGCGAAGTACGCGACGACCACGCCGACGAACAGCGGGTCGACGTTGACTATCTGGAGCGGTGCGGCCGTCATCAGACCTCACCCCCGTTGGTGTCGGCGGCCGCCTCCCCGGGCCCGCCCGGTTCGTCCTCCTGTTGCCCCTTGTACCACGCCCAGACGAACGTGAAGCCGATGTACACCGCCGATACGGCCAGGAACGACAGGATTTGTGAGCTAAAGGACATTGGATTCACCTCCTTCACGGACCGCACGGCGGCGCCAGGCGAGCCAGCCGCCGAGGATGCCGAAGATTATCAGCAGGCCGACCAGCGTCGAGACGGTGTCGAGGCCGACCAGCGAACCGCTGCCGGTGCCGTACTCCACCGAGACGAAGCCCGGCATATGCAGCAGGCCGTAGGACAGGGTCGACCCTGATTTCTCGTCGATTTTCGGGAACGCCGCGCCGTGGACGTTCGAGCCCTCGGGCAGCGATACCGTCAGGTCGATGACCCGGTCGGTGCCGCCGGTCTGGAACTCCGGCGCCCAGAGCGGCGCTTTCAGGCTGCCCTCCGGGGTCGCGACGCTGTAAGATACCGTCGTTCGAACGGTATCACCCTCGCTGGCGTCAGAAACCGGCAGCGCGACCGACATGAACCGGTCCTCCCGGGTGACGTCCGGTTCGACCTCTTCGCCGTTCACCGTCGCCGAGAGGTCGCTCACCTCCCGGTCGGGGAAGAGCCACATCGTCCCCGAAATCGCCGAGAGCGCCTGCTCGCCGCTCCCGGGGTTCGCGACGGTGAACTCGTAGCTCGCGGTCACGTCGGTCGTGTCACCGACATCGACCTGTATCTCTGCGCTGCTGAGCGTCACGGCGGGGGCCTCACCTTCCTGAGCGGCGATGGGTGTCGCCACGCCCGCCAACACGACTGTCAGCACGAGACTGTACAGCAGTAGCCGTTGTGTGGGTGCTACTCGCACGGTCGTACCTCTGGTGTGCAATGACACAACACCCCATATAAACGTTGGTGACTCCCGCCCGACGTATTAGGGTTGTAACACGATTTTCCCGACCACTTCTCGCCTCTCTATCGCGCGGTGGCCTTCCGCGACCTCCGCGAGGGGGAGCACCCGGTCAATCTGTGGCGTGAGGTCGCCGCGAGCCACCAGCGAGAGTACGTCGCGGAACTGGCGCCGGTTGCCCATCGGCGCGCCGCGGATCTGGCGGTGGCGCTGGTAGACCGAACGGATGTCGATGTCCGGGTCGGGGCCGCTGGTGGCGCCACAGACCACCATCCGACCGCCCATCGCGAGACTGTCGATGCTCTCCTGCCACGTCTCCTCCCCGACGTGCTCGGCGACGAGGTCTACCCCGCGCCCGTTAGTCAGGTCCATCACCGCCTCGTCGTGGGGTGTTTCAGTATAATCGATGACCTGGTCGGCCCACTCGTGGATGCGCTCGGCTTTCGCCTCAGTCGAGGTGGCGGCGTACGTCGTCGCGCCCACGCGCTCGGCGATTTGGAGCGCAGCGTTGCCGACGCCGCCGCTGGCGCCGAGAATCAACGCCGTCTCCGCGGGGCGGAGGTTCCCAGCACCGATGACCATCCGCCACGCGGTGGTGAACGTCACCGGGACGGCGGCAGCGGTGACGAAATCCAGCGCGTCGGGCTTGGGTTCGAGCGTTTCTTCGGGCACGACGACGGATACGGCGAGGCCGCCCGGCCGGTCCTCCCCGATGATTTCGTACTCGTGGCACATCGTCTGTTCGCCCATCTCACAGTACTCGCAGTCGCCACAGGAGACGCCGGGATAGACCACCACCTCGTCGCCGACCCGTGATGCCGGGACGCCGTCGCCGGTGGCGCCGACGACGCCGGCGATGTCACAGCCGGTTCGCTTCGGGAACTCGCCCTCGTCCTCGGGGTGGCCCTTGCGGGCGAACACGTCGAGGTGGTTCAGCGCGACGGCCTCGACATCCACCCGGACCTCGCCCGGTCCCGGTTCCGGGCGGTCGACGTCGACGAGTTCCAGAGCCTCCTCCGGTGTGCCGTACTGGGTGACGTGTGCAGCACGCATGGCCGGGAGAATGACGCCGCAGGCCTTGTACTCACGGGTAGCGGGCACCCATCGGACGGAACGACGGAACGTAGCGTCGGGGGATGAATCAGGAACCGACAGTTGACGGTTCATGCTGACGTTTACCAAATGCTTATGCTCCGGGCTTCCCGACCGGGGAACGCGAAACAATGAGCCAGCACGCCACCGACAGGGACGCCCTCGACGGGTTGGAGGAGCGTCTCGTTGACGAGGTATCGCTCGATGAACCGTGGGACCTCCTGGAGGAGTTCTCGGACCTCAACCGCGTCTCCGGCAGCGACGACGAGGCCGCCGCCGCGGACTACATCTGTGACCGGCTGGACGCCAACGGCGTCGCCTACGACCGCCACGAACCGGAGCTCTACATCAGCCAGCCCCACGACGCGACCATCGAGACGCTGAACAAGGAGTTCGAACCGGGCCCGGTGAAGACCGTCTCCTTCTCCGCCTCGACCACCGTCTCCGGCCCCGTCGAGTACGTCGGCGCCGCGGGCGGCGACCTGCTCGACGAGAACGACGACCCGCGGGAGCCGTACCACGATATCGGCGACCTCTCGGGTGCCATCGCGCTCACCAAAGCCGGGAGTCTCTCCATCCGCGCGGTCCGCAAGCTCTCGGAGAAGGGCGCCATCGGCGTCATCGCCATCCACGAACACGACCGGGAGCCGCACAACGGCATCGCCACCCCCATCTGGGGCGGCGCACCGCGGTACGACGAGCGGGACAAGATTCCGGACGTCCCCATCGCCAACGTGAACCAGCCAGACGGCGAGACGCTGAAGGACTGGGCCGAGAGCGACGAGGGACTCGAACTCGAACTCTCGACGGACCTCACGACCGACTGGATGGAGTGCCCGGTGGTCGTCGCGGAAATCGAGGGCGAGGCCGACCCGGAGAACGACGACTTCGTGCTGCTGCACGGCCACTACGACTCGTGGTACGTCGGCATCACGGACAACGCGACGGGCGACGCCGGCCTGCTGGAATCCGCTCGCGTGTTCGACGAACACAGCGAGAAACTGGAGCGGAACCTCCGGGTGGCGTGGTGGCCCGGCCACTCGACCGGCCGCTACGCCGGGTCGACCTGGTACGCTGACGAGTTCGCCCGTGACCTGGCGGAGAACTGCGTCGCGCAGGTCAACATGGACTCGCCCGGTGCGAAAGACGCGACCGAGTACACGGATATGTCCTGCTGGTGCCCGGAGGCCCACGAACTCGTCGGGGACGCCATCGACGACGTGTCCGGCGCGCCCTACGAGGAGCATTTCCCGTTCCGCGCGGGCGACTACTCCTTCGACAACCTCGGCATCACGGGCTTTTTCATGCTCTCCTCGAACATCCCCGCGGAGGAGCGTGAGCGGCGCGGCTACCACGGCGTCGGCGGCTGTGGCGGCAACTCGGACGCGTGGCACGTCTCGACTGACACGCTGGATAAGGCCGGGGAGGACGAACTCCTCCGGGACATCCGGGTGTACGTCACGGCCGTCACCCGGGTGCTGAACGCCGACGTGCTGCCGTTCGACCACGCCAGAACGGCCGCAAAACTGCGTGAGGCGGTCGCGGACTACAGCGAGGCGGCGGGCGACCGCTTCGACTTCTCGCCGACGCTGGAGCGCCTGGACACCCTGGAGAGCGAACTACAGGCGTTCCAACAGGCCGCCCGGGCCGGCGATATCGACCGGAGGACCGCCAACGAGACAATCAAATCTCTCTCCCGCGTCCTCACGCGGCTCTATCTGGTCGAGCGCGGCCAGTTCGAGCAGGACCCCGCAACGAGCCGCGAGCCGTTCCCGCGCTACTCCGTCGCCCGGAAGTTCGCGGTGACGGAGGGAGACGAGGCCCGGTTCGTGGAAACCCAGTTGACGCGCGAGCAGAACACCGTGGTCGGCGAACTCGAACGCGCCCGCGACATCGTCGCCGACGCGACGGGGCCTGGCGCCGGCAGTACGGGGGGTGAGTGAGATGGTGGACATCTGCTACCTCGTCCCCGGTGTCGGCCTCCCGGAGGAGGAAACGGACCGCCGGGAGCGCGTGGCGAACGACCTGACGCCCGGCCACGTGGACGTATCGGTGGTCGAAGCCGACGGGCCAGGTCCGACGAGCATCGAGAGCGCCGTCGAAGAACTCTGGTGTACCGTCGGCTCGATGAAGACGGCCCACCGCATCCAGTCGGAGTTCGACGCGCTGGTCATCGGCTGCTTCGGGGACCCCGGCATCCGCGGCTTGCGCGAACTGCTGGAGATTCCCGTCGTCGGCCCCGCCGAAGTGAGCATCCACACCGCCGCGATGGTGGCCGACCGCTTCACCTGGCTCACTATCCTGGACGAGACGGTGCCGATGAGCCACGAGCAGGCCCACGAGCACCACCTCTCCGAGCGGTGCGTGAGCGTGCGCTCGGTTGACGCGCCGGTCGAATCAATCGACCACGGCGACGACGACCTGGTCGAGCGGATGGTGCGCGAGGGGAAACTGGCCGTCGAGGAGGACGGCGCCGAGGCGCTGTTCCCCGGCTGTATGAGCCTCTCCTTCGCCCAGCGCCACGACGAAATCGAGGAGCGCGTCGGCGTTCCCTTCCTCGACCCGGCGAGCCTGGCGCTCGAACAGGCCGCGACGTGGGCGCGCCACGGCGTCGTTCAGAGCCCGAAGACCTATCCCGAACCGAAGTTCGAGAAACTCGGCGACCTGCTGGGCGAGCCCCGCGCCGGCGCGGCCGACGACGACTGACCGCCGCGCTTTCGGGTTCCCCGGGCGACACCGTTATGTGAACCCGCACCGCGTCATTAGTCGATGACGACGAACGCCTCCAACCCTGTGAGCCGCCTCGTCGCGGCGGGCGGCCAGAAGCTGTTCCTGCTGAGCCTCTGTTTCGCAGCCGTACTCGCCTCAGTCGGCTTCTCGCTGACGATTTTCGGCGCGCTCTCGGGACTGCTCTCGACCACGTTCGACCAACTGATGGTTTCGGGCATCGGCGTCGCGCTCATGCTCCTCGGCACGGGGCTGGGCTACGCCGCGCTGAACTGAGAAACCCCCGAGGGGGCCTACTCGTCCTCGTCGTCGTAGAGGTGGCAGGCGACCTGTCGTCCGTCCGCCAACTCGGTTAGCTCCGGGCGGTCCACTTCGCAGGGCGTCGTGAACGCGTCCGCGAGGCGCTCTGTCGCCGCCTCGTCGTCGCCGCGGGCGAGTTCCGCGAGCGCCTCGTCGACGACCGCCTCGGCCTCGGAGTCCACGAACGCCCCGTCGAACCGCCGGCGCTTGAGCGCGGCCGCGACGCTTTCGGGGTCGTCCGGGTCCTCGGCGTCCTCGCGGGCGCGCCCGACGCGAACGGACCCGGTGTCGATGGCCTGTCGGAGGTCCAACAGCTCCCGGAACCGGCCGTCAGCGAACTCGAACTCCGCGGGCGGGATGACCGCCGGGCAGCGGGTGTGGAACCGACAGCCGGAGGGCGGGTCACGCGGCGACGGCGGCTCGCCGCTGATGTCCACCGGCTCACGTTCCGTGGTCGGGTCCGGGACCGGTACGGAGTCCACCAGCGCCTCCGTGTACGGGTGTTTGGGGTCCTCGACGATAGCGTCGGTGTCGCCCACCTCCACGAACTCGCCCAGATACATCACCGCGGTCCGGTCGCTGATGTTCCGGATGAGGCTGAGGTCGTGACTGATGATGGAGAGGGTCAGCCCCTCCTCCTGGCGCAGCCGCCGGAGGATGTTGAGCACGCTCGCCCGGATGCTCACGTCGAGCATCGAAACCGGCTCGTCGGCCAGCAGGAAACTCGGGTCGACGATGAGCGCCCGCGCGATGGAGACGCGCTGGCGCTCGCCGCCGCTCAACTGGTCCGGGAACCGGCTCAGGTACTCCTCGGGCGGCGAGAGCCCGACCTCCGCGAGCGTCTCGTGGGCCACCGCGACCCGCTCGGAGTAGCTCAGGTCGTCGGTGAGCAGCGCCAGCGGCTCGGTAATCGTCTGCTGGACCGTCAGCCTCGGGTTGAGGCTCTCGAAGGGGTCCTGGAAGATAATCTGGGCGCGCCGCCGGAACTCCTCGTTGGGGATGTCGTCGATGGCCTCGCCGTCGAGCGAGACGGTCCCCGCCGTCGCGGGGTCGAGGTTCAGCAGCGACCGGCCGAGCGTGGATTTCCCGCAGCCGGATTCGCCGACGATGCCGAATATCTCGCCCGCCTTCACGTCGAAGGAGACGCCGTCGACGGCCCGGACCGGCGTGGCCTCGCGACCCAGCAGGGAGTCGACCAGACCCGTTCCGGTGTCGAAGTACTTGCTGACGCCGTCGGCGTCGAGGACTGTCTCGTCGCCGATGTCGACCGACTCCTCGCCGCCCGGCGCACCGCCCCACGTCTCGGGGTCGGCGGCCTCCTCGCGGAGCCGGTCCACGTCATCGACGTAGTGACACCGCGAGCGGTGGTCCGGGTCGCCCGGCGCGGACTGGAGGTCGGGACGGTACTGCTCGCATTCCTCGGTCGCGAACGGGCAGCGCTCCACGAACGGACAGCCCTGGTGTTCGCCGGTGAGTTCCGGCGCGGTCCCGGGGATATCCACCAGGTCGCGGTCGGGGTCGGTGATGTCCGGGAAGGAGTTGGCCAGCCCCAGCGTGTACGGGTTCGAGGGGTTGGCGAACACGTCCTCGGCGCTGCCGACCTCCATCAGTTCGCCGGCGTACATCACGCCCACGTCGTCGCAGATTTCGGCCATCACGCCGATGTCGTGGCTGATGACCAGCATCGCGACGCCGTGTTGGCTCTGGAGGTCGGCGAGTTCCGAGAGAATCTCGTCCTGCACGACCACGTCCAGCGCCGTTGTCGGCTCGTCGGCGATGATGAGGTCCGGGTCACACGACATCGCCATCGCGATGACCGCGCGCTGGAGCATCCCGCCGGAGAACTCGTGTGGGTAGTCGTTCAGCCGCTCCGGGCCGATGCCCACCTGGTCGAACAGGTCCTCGGCGTGCCGACGGGCCTCTTCGCGGTCCCGGTCGGTGTGAAGCTGAATCACGTCAAGCACCTGTGACCCGACCGTCTCGACGGGGTTCAGCGCGTTCATCACGTTCTGGGGGATGGTCGCAATCTCCCCCCAGCGCGCGCTGCGGAGTTCCGCGTCGGTCACCTCGGTGAGGTCGCGGCCGTCCTTGTAGACCGCGCCGCTTTCGACCTCGCCGTTCTCGTCGAGCAGGCCGATGAGCGCGCGGGCGGCGGTGGTCTTCCCACAGCCGGATTCGCCGACGAGACCGAACGTAGTGCCGGCCTCGACGCTGAAGCTGACGTTCTGGACCGCGTGCACGTCGGGTTCGTCGTCCATGCGGTAGGTGATCGAGAGGTCCTCGACGTCGAGGACCGTCCCGCTGTTCGGCTCGTCGGCCGTCGGTGTCGTCGTGCTGCTCATGAGTTACCTCCGGGGTTCATCACGTCTTCGAGGCTGTAGCCGATGAAGTAGAACGACGCCGCGAGCAGGGCAATCATGATGCCCGGCGGGAACAGCCACCACGGCGCCGTGTAGATGTATCCTT